>JACPOW010000061.1 GCA_016191335.1 Elusimicrobiota bacterium
GATCCGCCGCGGCCGGCGGGGGCGGCGCGGGCGCGGGGGACGTGCGCCCCGGACGGACGGCCGCCGACGGCGCGGCCGCGGGCTCCGCCGCGGGCGGCGGGGGAGGAGGCGGCGGCGGCTCGGGCGACGCCGACACGAGCGGCATCGACGATGCCGACACGATCGCGAACAAGATCGCGGACCTCCTCGGCCAGGCCAAGTCCGACCGCGACAAGGCCGAGGACGAGAAGAAGAAGGCCATGGCCTTGAAGGCCCTCGGCCAGGACCCTCAGGCGGCTTACCACTACGACCGCTACCGGAAAGCGAAGAAATCGGCCGAGGAAAAAGAGGCCGAGGCGAACCGCATGACCGCGGAGATGGCCGGCGCGGCCGGCAACGTCATCGTCGCTCCGGACCCGGCGCCTTAAGAGCCCGTCGAAACGCTGACGGCCGCGGGCGGGATCGCGAGGCGCCCGCGCCAGAGGCCGGCGCGCACGGTCGACGTCGAGGGGTAGAGGAACTCGGTCCCGTACGACAGGGCGTAGCTCGTCGTCTCGAGCGCCAGCAGGGGGCCCGCCGAGGTCTGGTTCTGCTCGAAGCACAGGATGCGGCCCTTCGGGATCTTGAGCTGCTCGGTGAGCGCGCCCGAGGCCGTCCCCGAGGCGAGCAAGGTCTCGTAGGCCCGGGGGTCCTCGCCGACGCCGAGCACGAGCGGGCGCATCGCGGCGTCGCGCACGAAATCCACGAAGGCGGGCTTCTTGCCGACGTTCTGGATCTCGACGAGCAAAGACACGCCCTCCCCGGGCGCGTAGGCGGCCTTCGCGGGGCGGGCGCGGGCGCGCAGGCCGGCGGAGGTCTTGCTCCAGCGCGGCGCCGGGGGGAGATCCGGAAGGCCGCACAGCGGCGAGCGCGTCAGCGGGTCCTCGGCGCGCGCCCGGAGCCTCGCGTCGAGGTCGAGGAACACGAGCGAGTAGGGATCGAGGCGGGCGCCCTTCAGCTTGAGCGCCCAGTGCAGGTGCGGCCCGGTGACTCGTCCGGTCGCGCCGACCTTGCCGATGACCTGGCCTTTCTTCACGAGGTCGCCGGCCTTGACCAGGAACTTCGAGAGGTGGGCGTACTGCGTCGTCAGCCCCAGGCCGTGGTCGAGGATGATGGTCTTTCCGGCGAAGAACAGCGGGTCGGCGAGCAGGACCTTGCCGGCGGCCGGGGCGCGCACGGGCGCGCCCTGCCGGGCCTTGAGGTCCATGCCCGAGTGCGGGGCGCGGGGCTGGCCGTTGAACACGCGCCGCTCGCCCAGGCGGCCGGTCGCGGCGCCGGGGATGGGCGAGTCGAAGCGGCCCTCGAAGAGGCGCTTCTCCTCGGTCTTGGAGAACAGCTTGTGCAGGCGCGCGGCCTCCGCCTCGGCCCGCTCGGAGTCGTTCTTGTCGGGGGTCACGAACTTCTGCTCGACGGTGAGCTCGACGACGGGGAAGCCCGCGTCGGCGACGTGCAAAGTCTCGCTTGAACGGACCGTCCGGCCTCCGGGCGCCCGCAGCGAGGCCTCCAGGACCGCCGGGCCGGTCGAGTAGTCGAGGTCGAGGCCGATGAAGGCGAGCCAGGTCCCCGTCGACGGTCCCGGGAAGAAATCGAGCGCGCGGCCCTTGAGCGTCGCCGCGGGCGGGGTCTTGGCGTCGTTCCCGGCGACGGTGACGAGGATGATCTCCCCGGGCTTGACCGCGCGCGACTCGAGCGCGAGGGTCGGGTCGGGCCGCGCGGCCGCGCGGGCCGGCGAGGGGGCCAGGAACAGCAGCGCGGCGAGGGCGCCCGCGGCCCCGGCGTTAGACACGCAGGGAGGCGACGAGCCGGTCCTGGACCTTGAACATGCGGGCCTTCGCGGCGGGCCGGGAATCGTCGTGGCCGGTGAGGTGCAGGGCCCCGTGGACGGCGAGCGTCGCGGCCTCGGCGGCGGGGGAGTGCCCCAGCGCCTTCGCCTGGCGGCGCGTCATCCAGGAGGAGATGAAGATGTCCCCGATCGGGGCCTCCGGGCCGGTCAGGCCCGGGACAGGCTCGTGCGAGAAGGAGATCACGTCGGTGTCGTAGTCGTGGCCGAGGTAATGCCTGTTCATGCGCAGCATCGCCGCGCGCCCGAGGAAGACGACGTTGACCTCGCCGCGGCGCCGGGACATCCTCTTCGAGGAGCCGAACGCTAGGCGCACGGCCTTCTGGTACAGCGCGGCCCGCCTCGCCGAAGCCGGCAAGGAGGCCATTCCCGCGATGATGATCTTCAACCCGTTTTTTCGTCCCATTTGTCGTAGGCCCTGATGATCCGTTTCACGATAGGATGGCGGGACACATCGGCCTCGGCCATGCGCACTACGGCCATGCCGTCCACGCCTTTGAGGATCTCGAGGACGCGCACCAGGCCCGAGGTCGCGCGCGCGCCCAGGTCGTTCTGGGTCGTGTCCCCGGTGACGACGGCCTTGGAGCCGGTGCCCATGCGGGTGAGGAACATCTTCATCTGCTCGGGCGTGGTGTTCTGGGCCTCGTCGAGGATCATGAACGCGTCCTCGAAGGTGCGGCCGCGCATGTAGGCCAGCGGCACGATCTCGATGACGTCGTTGTCGCGCCAGGTTCGGAAGCGTTCCCCGCCGAGCAGGGAGATGAAGGCGTCGTAGAGCGGGCGCAGGTAGGGGTTCACCTTCTCCATGAGGTCGCCGGGCAGGAAGCCGAGCTTCTCGCCGGCCTCGACGACGGGGCGGGAGAGGACGATCTTCGTGACCTGGCGCGACTCGAGGGCGCGCAGGGCGGTCGCGACCGCGAGGAAGGTCTTCCCCGTGCCGGCGGGGCCGATGCCGAAGGTCAGGTCGTGCTCGGCGATCGTGTCGCAGTACTTCTGCTGGTTCGGCGTGCGGGCGCGCAGCACCTTGCCGTTGTGGGCGCGGTACAGGCCGTCCTCGGGGAGCGACGGCGCGTCCAGGTTGATCGGCTCGAAGCCGCGCGGGTCGACGGGCGCCGCCCGGCGGCGCAGCGCCTCGATCTCGGCGCGCAGGCGCTTGGCGGCCTTCTCCACGCGCTGGGCGCTGCCCTTGACGGTCAGGGACAGGTCGCCGCTCTCGGCGTCCTGGCGCAGGAAGATCTCCACGCCGAAGTCCCGCTCGAGCTCCCGCAGGCGGGCGTCCTGCTCGCCGAGCAGACGGACCGTCTCGTTCTGGTCGTTGAGGCGTATGAGCTTGGTGGTCATCAGCGGATCCCCCGTGAAGAGTCGGCCAGGCCGAGGCGCGCGCCGACGGCGCGGCAGGCGTCGAGCGCGGCCGACGGGCCTTGGCCCTCGAGCGCCCGCGCCCAGCGGTCCTGCGCGTCCCTCAGACGCCACGTTCCGGCCAGCAGGCCCGCGTCCCAGAGCGCGTCGAGCCAGCGCAGGGCGCGGGACACCCGCGCGGAGTCGCCGGGCTCGGCGACGACGGCCTCCATGTGGCGGTGGAGCCGGTCCTCGAGCTCGTACGACCAGGGCAGCTCGGAGGCGTTGAACGCGTGGACCGCCGATTCGGACAGGAGCTGGAGCACCGCGTCGTCCTCCTGGCCGCCGCGGCGGAACGCGGCCATGCACTCGACCCAGCGCCTGAGGTAGGCGGCGCGGGAGGCGCCGAGCGCGCCCGAGCCGGCCAGAGACTTGACCGCCTCGGCGCGCTCGTCGTTGAGCACCGCGTCGAGGCCGAAGGCCGCGGGGCCGAAGCGCTCGTCCATCGCGGCGCGGAACTCGTCGTCGGCCAGGCGGATGAACTGGTCCCCGATCGCCAGCGGGTCGAGGGCCTCGCGGCGCGGGGCGAGCCAGACGGCGAAGTCGAGGCGGTCGGCGCGGTGGACGACGGCGTGGAACTCGGCGCTCTGCCGGGTGTCGACGGAGCGGACCGTCACGTCGCGGACGGACAGGGTCCGCTCGCGGCCGGCCAGGCCCGCCTTGTCCGCGCGGAACGCGGGGCCGGCCGTCCAGCGCAGCAGCGGCGGCTCGGGCGCCGGCAGGCCGAGATGGTCGAGCACGGCCGCGTGCGCCGCGGCGCGGGGAAGGCCCACGCGCGACGAGGCCACCAAGGTCCTCCAGACCTTCGCGCCGTTCTCGAAGCGGGGGAGGTTCGAGCGGCAGGCGGCGAGGCGCTCGACGAACGCCTCCTCGGCGTCCTCGCCGAGCAGCTTGGCAAGGTCGATGGCCCGGGCCGCGCGGGTCAGGATCAGGACGGCCTCGACGCCGGAGATGTCGTCGAAGAACCAGCCGCAGCTCGTGAACATGGCCAGGCGCTCGCGCTGCATCGTCAGCAGCTTGAGCGCGCGCTTCTCCTCTTCGGCGAGGAGCGGGCGCTTGGCGTGGGACTTCAGGAAGGCGGAGGCGCGCTCCTCCCCGGGCTCGAGCCACAGCACCGACGCCTCGTCGCGGACCTTCCACGGGTCGTCGAAGAAGCGCGAGGCGTCGTCCTCGTAGAACGCGTCGAGGCGGTGGGCCAGCTTATTGAGCGCGTCGCGCAGGCCGGTGCGCCAGCGCTGGTCCCAGTCTGGCAGATGCGCGGAGCGGCAGCCGCAGTCCTTGTCCCAGCGTCCCAGGCCGTGGTCGCAGCTCCAGGAGGTGTTCTCCCGGACGCGGACCTCGTGCGGCGGGGGGAACAGCGCGAGGAAGCGGGCGGGGTCGGTCGCCGGGATGCCGTCGGCCTCGAGCAGGTCGAGCGTCAGCGCCAGCACGCGCTCGGCGCCCGGGTGATGGTGGCCGTAGAACTCCCCGTCGGAGGCGACGTGGGCGAGCTGGGCGGCGTCGCCCTCCCAGAGCCGGCCGCGCACGGCGTCGGCGAAGTGCTCGGCGCTGACGAGCGTCTCGCCGCTGACGATCCCGGCCGACAGGCGATGGTGGTAGAAGAAGATCACGAGCTTCTTGGTCGGGTCCGACGGCGACGTCCAGAGGTAGGGCGTCTTGGGGTCGATGTGCTCGGCGTCGAGCTCGACCCAGGCGTCGGAGCCGAGGTCGCGCACCGCCTCGCCCTGCTTGGGGTCGAGGATGGTGAACTCGACGCCGTGGCCGGCGAGGACCTCGAGCGTCTCGGCGTCCACCGCGGTCTCCGGCAGCCACAGGCCCTTGGCCTCGCGCTTGAAGCGATGGCGGAACTCGGCCAGGCCCCAGCGCACCAAGGTCTCCTTGTCGCGGCGCGACTCGAAGGGCATGATGTTGTGGAAGTAGGGCTGCGCGATGGCCGTCTGCGTCGCCGCGTCCGCGGCCTGTATGCGGCGCAGGATGGACGGCCGTTCCTTCTCCATCCAGGACAGCAAGGTGGGTCCGAAATTGAACGAGAGGCGCTTGAGCGTCTCGTCGTAGGCGATGGTCCGGCCGTCGGACCCGCCGCGCACGCCCAAGGTGATCGGGCCGTAGCACTCCTCGGCGATGCGCGCGTTCCAGTCGTGGAACGGGGCGGCCGAGGCCTCGCGGTCCACCGTCCCCGTCCACGGGTTCTCCCGCGGGGGCTGGTAGAAATGGCCGTGGACGCAGATGTGCCGGTGGCTCACGCGGTCATTGTATCCATTTCGCCGGGGCGGGCGCTCAACGCGGGACGGTCGTGCCGCGGGGCACGATGACGATGCCGCTGGGGTCGACGAAGTAGCGCTTCGCGTCCTCCTCGGCGTTGAAGCCGAGCCGGAGCTTGGCCGGGATCTCGTTGAAGCGGTCCACGATCACGCGCTTGAGGTGGGCCTCGGACCGGACCTTGCAGAAGTCCATGATGATCGAGTCCTCGATCACGGCCCCGTCGTGGATGTGCACGCCCCGCCCGATGATCGAGTTCTTGATCGTCGCGTTGCGCACGAAGCAGCCGTCGCTGATGATGCAGTTCGTCAGCTTGCCGTCGAGCACCTTGGCGGGCGGGCCGTCGTAGCGTCCCGAGTGGATGAACCAGCGGCGGTTGTTGAGGTTGAGGCGCGGCCGGGCCCCGAGTATGTCCATGTTGGACTGGTAGAACGCCCCGAGCGTCCCCACGTCCCGCCAGTAGGACTGCTCCTCGTAGGCCTTGAGCCCGGGCAGCACGTTGGTCGAGAAATCGTAGGCGTACAGCTTGTGGGTCTTCAGGATGGCGGGGAGGACGTTCTTCCCGAAGTCGAGGTCGCTCTCGTCCTTGTGGTGGTTCTTGAGCAGGTCCACGAGGACGTCCTTCGTGAACACGTAGTTGCCCATCGACGCCAGCGCGTGCGTCGAGCTGCCCGGCATCGGGTCGGCCGTCAGCGGCTTCTCCATGAACTCCATGACCCGGCCGCTCTTGTCGGTCTCCACGATGCCGAAGGACGGCACGCTCTTGAGGGGGACCGGGATCGTCGAGATGGTCACGTCGGCGCCCTTCTCGATGTGCCACTGGATCATCTGGCCGACGTCCATGCGGTAGACGTGGTCGGCGCCGAAGACCACGACGAGGTCGGGGTCGAAGTCGTGGATCAGGTTCAGGTTCTGGCGGACCGCGTCCGCGGTCCCCCGGTACCACATCGTGCCCAGGCGCATCTGCGGGGGCACGACGGTGATGAAGTGCTCCCGCGTGAGGCCGGCGGTCCGCCAGTTGGAGCGCAGGTGCTCGATGAGGCTCTGCGACATGTACTGGACCAGGACGTAGATCGAGAGCATGCCCGAGTTGACGAGGTTCGAGAGCACGAAGTCCACGATGCGGTACTTGCCCCCGAACGGCACGGCGGGCTTGGAGCGCTCGTGGGTCAGCGGGTGCAGGCGCTCGCCCTTGCCTCCGGCGAGCACGATCGCGAGCACGCGCCGCGTGGGCGCGATGTTGGGCTTATTGGGGCTCGGCATACGGATCCTCCCCGTAATCGGTGCTGTCCTCGATGACCGTGGCGTGCTTGCTCTTGGTCTTCTTGCCGTTCGTCGGCACGGTCCCGAGCGTCGGCGCCTCGGGCTCCTCGATGCCCTGCTGGGCGCGCGCGCGCCGGCGCAGGGCCTCGACGTCGGTCTCCTGCTTGTGGCGCGCCGCGCCGTGGAGCTGGGCGTCGTCGAGCACGAGTATGTCCCGCTTCTCCTCGACGCCGGACGTGATCTGGGTCAGACCCTGGGTCGTGATGCCGGTGGAGACGCGGATCGGGAGGTAGGTGTAGCCGCCCTCGCGGACCAGCGCGTCGGTCGGCACGAAGAGGACGTCCTTCTTCGACAGGGGGACGATCTCGCCCTCCCACTCGGTCCCGGGGTTGAAGTAGCGGTCGGGCGACATGACCAAGGTGAAGGTGGCGCCCGGGGTGACCTTCTCCCCCTGGATGTCGAGGATGAACTTGGTCACGCGGCCGCGCAGGCGGCGCTTGGGGTCGTTGACCGGCCAGAAGACCAGGTCCTGGCCGTCGTGGATCCAGTTGGCGTCCTCGGGGCGCACGCGCGCGACGAGCTTCAGCGACCCGGCGGCCTCGAACATCACCGACTCGGGCTTCACCCAGGTCTTGGCCTTCAGGAAGTTCTTCAGGATGAAGCAGGTGTCCGGGCAGCGCGCCGCCGTCGGCCGGTAGACCCGCTGCCAGCGGTCCTCGAGGATGTCCACGTTCTGCGAGCCCTTGGAGTCGAGCATCGCCGCGAGTTCCTTGTGCGCGAGGAACGCCAGCGGCTGGTCGGCGCCGCGCCAGACGTAGGTCGAGGTCAGCACGCTCTCGACGCGGCCCTCGATCGTCGCCTTGATGCGGAAGATGTCGTCGGCCACGACGGTGCCCGTCACCTTGACCTTGATCTCGAGGTTGCCGCGCTTGACCTGCGACGGCGTCGCCGCGCCGGCATGGGCGGCGAGCAGGAGCAAGGCGGCGGAGAAAAGGGCCCTCATGGGGGGAAGGTTAGCAAATTGGTCCACACCGGATTGTAAGGGGAAAATCGTCGGTGCGCAATGGATTAACTCATGATAATCACTATTCCCGGGAACAGTGATTATCATTAGTTTTTGGCGACTGTTTCCGGAAACAGCCGGGCGATTCCTGTGGTAGAATCGAACCATGAAACTCCTCCCGCTCGTCGCGCTGCTGGCCGTCGTCCCGTCCCTCCACGCCGTGGAATTCGAGACCTCCGTCGACCAGGGCATGGCCCTGGCCCGGGCCGCCGCCGCCGACGGCGAGGACATGGCCCTGGCCGCCCTCTACCAGCGCCTCTTCGTCCTCCAGGACAAGCGGCGCGAGGTGGAGCTGCGCGCCGATGAGGCCGAGCTGTCGATCGAGGACCTCGCTTTGGCCTACCTCAAGTACGACGACCGGATGACCAAGGAGCTCCTCAAGGAGATCGCGGTGGACCCCGAGCACCGGGACTACCCGAACATCACCGAGAAGGACAAGCTTCTGGTCATGGCCCAGGTGCGCGAGAAGATCCGCTCCCAGAAGCTGGGCGCCCTCGAGCTCAAGCGCATCGCGCGCGACGCCGAGGAAGTCAAAGCCCTGATCGCCGAGAACCTGGCCCGCCGCAAGCCCTAGAAGTCGAGGGCCTTGCGCGCGCGGATCTGCAGCAGGAAGATCCCGCTGCCCTCCGCCTTGTCGTACACCGAGTAGGCCGTCGACGCCTCCAGCGCGTCGCGCATGACCGCGATGGACCGGTGCACCGCCCCTTCCTCGGCCCGGATCATGACCCCCGACTCGTGCGTGATCGCGCCTCGGCGGGCGACCATCCCGTCGATGTGCTTGGCGAGCTTTTTCCGGTAGGTCTCGAGGCCGGGGAAGGAGCGGGGGAACAGGTAGAACTTGCCGGCCAGCGGGCTCTTGAACTTGCCGGCCGCCGCGCGGCGCGCGAGCTTGTGCGCCACGAGCTTCCGCAGCCCCGCCGCGAGCGCCGCCTTGGGCAGGCCGGTGATCTTCGCCAGCTCCTCGGCCCCGAACGAGCCGCGGTCGTTGACCAGGCACTCGAAGGCCCAGTAGGTCGCCTCGTCGCCGACGATCGCCTTATACTGCGCCGGGGTGATGTGGTAGGCCTGCTCGCTGAGCAGGCGCTTGGTCGTCTGCTGGCCGTAGTTCTTCTCGTTCTTCGACGAGAGCAGCGGGCCGATCAAAGACCGGTAATTCTCCTCGGTGCCGAAATGGTCGCGCAGGTAGTCGGTCACGAAGCGCCGGTACAGCTCGTCGCTCGGCGGTATGCGCAGCAGGCTCAGCAGGACCGGCAGCCACTCCGGCCGCGGCAGGTGCTTGCCGCGCTCGAGCTTCAGGTAATAGGCGAAGGTGAACGGGAAGACGTGCCGTCCGCCGTTGCGGTGGTAGAAGGCGTACGGCGTCGTGAACCCCGACTCCAGGCGCAGCTTCTCGAGCGATTTGGAGAAAAGACCCATGCGCCGATTCTACAACACTTATCCGCGCGCTCAATCCCCGTCGAGGAAGGCGAGGATCGCGTCGAGCGCGTCCTTGTCTTTCCCGGCGACGGGGCCGCGCTCGTGCACGGCGCGCAGGATGGCAGCCGCCGCCTTGCGCGCCGCCGCCGTCCGGAGCGACGCGTCCATCGACCGCTTCGCGGGGTCCATGGGGCCGGCCGCGTACTCCTTGAACGAGACGCTTGGGCTGTCCGGGAAGGCGAAAACGCTCATCTCGTACTGGCTTCTCCAGCCGTAGCGCATGACCGCGGTGCCGCCGGCGCCGGCTTTGACGAGGGCGGCGAACTTCAGCCGCGCGGGGTCGATCCACGCGGGAGCGCGCGAGAACTCGCCCGGGCCTCCCGTGTCGAGAGCGGCGGCGGGAGAGGCGGCGAGCGTCACGGCGAGGATGATGTTCTTCATGGGAGTCAGAAGGTGTACCAGTCCTTCGTCGAGCCGGGGGAGCCCTTCTCGGCGATCATCCCGGCCGCGGCGCCGAGCGGCGCGCCGACGAACACGGCGACGACGGTCGCGGGGATGGCCAGGAGGACGCCCAGCCCGGTGAACAGGTCCCCGGCGAGGTCGCGTCGGTAGGGTACCCCCGACGCCTCCATGCCGGCGACGGCGGGGCACACGATCCCGGCGAAAACGGTCTTGAAGCCGCTGTCCATCCCTTTATAGAAGCCGGCCTCCAGGGTCCCGTCCTCGCTGTCGGTCCAGCCCGTGGGAGTGGGCACGCGGCGCGGGGCCGGCTTCGCTGGCGCGGAGACGGCCAGGGCGGGCCTCGGCGCGGGGGCGGCGGCGGCCACCCCGGGGATGTCCCCGTTCCGGTCCTCCTCGTTCAGACAGGTCTCGAGGTTCCCGGCACGGGCGGAGGCCTCGAGGCAGTCGAGCGCGGGGTTGGCCCGCGCCCGGGCGGCGGTCAGCACGACGGTCAGGAGAAGGAGGATCTTCATGAGCTCAGTATACCGGCGCCCGGCGGCGCGGGCCTGAGGCGGAGGGGGAAGCGGGCGGGCGGCAACGGTTCTATCCCGGCCGAAGGGGCGCGCGCGGCGTTTTGGTCAACCTCCGGTAACCAGGCCGGGGCTGGACTTTTCGGGCCGGAGGCGGTAACCTTCGGCGTGGACCCAATCCCTCGCCGGGCCGGAGCGACGACCGTCCTGCTGCTCGCGGCGCTCCTGCACGCCGGGTGCGGGCCCGCCGACGACTCCTCGGGAGAAGGCCCGTACTCCGTCGCGACGGTCCGCGCCATGGACGCCGCCGTCCGCGACGGCGCCGGCCTCCTTCTCGTCCGCCAGCGGGCGAACGGCTCGTGGGAGGACGACGCGGCCGCCACGGCCCTCGCGCTCCAGGCCCTGAGCTCGGTCGAGCCGCCGGTCCCCTCTCACGCGGCCGCGGCGGAGAGGGGGCTCGCCTATCTCTTCCGGCGCGAGGGTCGCGGCGACGCCGAGACCTACGCCTTGGCCTACGCGCTGGCCGCGGTCACGGTGCGGCCGTCGATGGACGACCGCTCCGGGCTGCTCGGGCGCGGGCCGAGCCTGCGGGACGGCTTTCAGCGCGCGCTGGCCAAGGACTGCGGCGGCTTCCAGGCCGCCGTCCTCCTCAACGCCCTCGGCAAGGCGGGGCTTCCCAAGGAGCGCCTGCGGGAGCTCGCGCGTCGCCCGGCGAAGAGACGGGCGGCGCGGGACCCCGCCTGCGCGGGACGCCTGCCCGATCCGGGCAACGAGGCCGTCCGCGGGTATGTCGCCGCGATCCTGGCGCAAGACGCGGGCCTCGCGGAGCCCGGCGCGGCGAAGGCCGCCTTCGACGACATCGTCGGGCACGAGGAATACCGCAAGCCGTATCCCTCCGTGCCGCTGGGGTTGACCGGGCTGATGTGGACGAGCGCCGGCTTCCGGGAGATGCGCTTCATGATCGTGGAGCCGGCGCGCGGCTGCTATTTCAGCGGCGACCTGCTCGCCCGCCGGATCCTGGACCTGCGCCGGCGGGACGGGAGCTGGGGGAGCGATCTCGCGGCCGCGACCGCGCTGATGGGCCTGGTCAACCTCCGCCGAACGTTCGAGAAGGTCGTGCCGTACGAGAAGGGCCGCTGACGCGGCGAGGACGGCTACCTCCGGAGGAGCAGGCTGCCCAGCGTCATCGCCACGCACGCGGACAGGTTCAGGCTCCGCGCGCGCGCGTCGATGGGGATCTTGCGCTCCCGCCCGGGCCAGCGGGCGTGGACCTCGTCGGGCAGGCCGCCGGTCTCGGACCCGAACACGAGCGTGGCCCCCGGCGTCACCTCGGAGGGAGTCCAGTCCTTCTCCGCCTTGGTGGAGAGCAGCCACACCTCGCGCGAGGGCTCGACGCTCGCGAGCCACTCCTTCACGCTGTCGTGCTGCTTGAGGTCGAGGTTCGGCCAGTAGTCGAGGCCCGCGCGCTTGAGGTTCGCGTCGGTGATCTTGTAGCCGAGCGGATGGACGAGGTGCAGGCGGCAGCCGAGCGCCATGCAGGAGCGCCCGATCTGGCCGGTGTTGCCCGCGATGTCGGGGCGCACCAGGACCACCTCGTACTTCGGAGCCACCTTACTTCGTCGCGGTCTGAAGCGCCGGCAAGGCGGCCTTCTCGGCGGCGATGGTCGGGTTCTCGCCCTTCCAGCCGTCGCGCAGGAACGCCTCGTACGTCCACGGCATGAGGTTCTTGAACTGCGCGGCCAGCGCCTCGCCGTACGCCTGGATCTCGAGCTGGGCGTGGGCGTCGGCGCGCAGGGCCACGAAGTTCATCAGGCTGCGGGCGTTGACGGTCCAATAGAACTCGGTGTAGAGGTTGACCGGGAGGACCATGCGCGCCATCTCGCGGGCCACGCCGTGCTCGATCATCTTCTTGTAGGTCTGGAGGGAGGCGTCCACCTGCTTGGCGAACATGTCGTGGAGCGTCTTCTGGTCGAGCTCGGCGGCGGCGGAGGACGCCTGCTTGTTCTTCTTGTCCTGGCCGCGCCACTTGGTGGGGAAGTAGAAGTAGTCCTTCACCTCGGTGTAGCGGAAGGAGACCTCGTTGTACGCGGCGAAGCGGTGGCGGAACCACTGGCGCGCGACGAAGATCGGAGCGGAGACGTGGAACTTGAACACCGCGTGCTCGAACGGCGTCATGTGCGAGTGCTTGAGGAGGTAGGCGATGAGTTTTTTGTCCGCCTCGGCCCCTTTGGAAACGCCGCCGTAGGAGACGCGGGCCGCGTCGACGACGCCCTGGTCGCCGCCCATGAAGTCGACCAGGCGCACGAAGCCCTTGTCGAGGACCTTCACCGGCTCGGTGTTGAGATTGGTTTTGTCGGTCATCGGAATCCTCCGGGAGTGTTGTCTTTGAACTGGCGGACGTCGGGGAGAGTGGAGGCGGCCTTGGAGATGGAGACGATCCATTCGGTCAGGCGCGGGTCGCCGAGCAGGCCCTTGCCGTTCCAGCGGTAGCCGCCGGTGCCGAGCTGGCGCTGCAGCAGCTTGCCGATGCGCTGGCCGTCGAGCGCGAGCGGCACGGCCACGGCGCCGCCTCCGGTGACGAGGCGGCGCAAGGTGGCCTTGTTCTCCTCGCGGTCATTGTCCTGCTGGCCGGCCCTGGTGCCGTTGCGGACCCAGATGATCGCGGCCTCGCGGAAGCCGCCCTTGACCCGGACGGAGTCGGCGATGGCGGTGACGGCGGTCTTCCAGGCGTCGAGGCTCTTGTCGGAGCGCGGGGCGAGGCCGACGAGGATGACCGCCTCCTTGGCGGGGTCGCGGGCGAGGGCCTTCGCGCGGTCGGCGAGGATGTCGGCCAGGGCCGGGGACTTGTCGATGGTGGCGGTGAGGACCAGGTCGGCGTCGCTCTTCAGGCGGCGGGGGCCGCGGCCGTCGAAGACCAAGGAGCTCTTGTTCTTGCCCGAGACCGGGGCCATGCCGGAGCGGGCCTCGTCGGGGCGGTCCTGCGAGGGCTTCTCGCGGATGCCGAACAGGTAGCGCAGGTGGTCCATGCCGGAGGACTCGGAGACGAGGTCGAGGGGGATGGCGACGACCTTGGAGACGTGCTGGCCCTTGAGGCGGTCGAGGGCGCGCTGGATCGCGGTGCCGTCGTTGTAGGTCTCCACGCTGTCGAGGGGGACGCCCTGCAGCTCGGTGCGGATCGAGGTGAGCTGGGCCTTGAAGCCGCCGCCGGAGTCGGGGGTGAGCAGGAGGACGCCGTAGTCCTTGTGGCCCATCGAGGCGTTGCCGAAGCCGGCCGCGGCCGCCGGCGATGCCGCCAGGGCCAGCGCGAGGACGGCGGCCCTCACGGCTTGCCCTTTTTGAGGAGGGCGGCCTCGAGCCGTTCGCTCAGCTCCTGGATGCTGACGGGCTTGGGCACGAACTCGTCGCCGCCGGAGAGGGCGGCGCTGGTCTTGTCGTGCGTCGAGTCGCGGGCGGTGAGGAACAGGACGGGGGTGCGCTTGGCGCCGGCCTTCTTCTCGAGGGCGCGGATGCGCTGGCAGGAGGCGAGGCCGTCGAGGCGCGGCATCATGAGGTCCATGAGGATCGCGTCGGGCGCGTCGGCCTTGAAGGCCTCCACGGCCTCGAGGCCGTCGCCCGCCGTGGTGACCTGATAGCCGAGACGGGTCAGCTGGATGGAGAGAATCTCGCGGATCGAGGGGTCGTCGTCGACGACCAGGATCTTGCGGCCGGTGTTCATCTAGGGGTCGAAGGTCCAGACCGCGGACTTGCCGGTCGTGCCCGCGACGGCGACGACGAGCTCCTTGCGGCCCGCCTCGGGCTCGACGAGCGCGAAGCCGGGGGACGAGCCGCCGAGCTCCGCCTTCCACGCGGTCTCGAAGGCGACGCCGGTCCAGGACTTGGCGTGCAGCTCGCCGCCGTTGAACAGGCCGAACGGGTTGGCCAGGCCGCCGAGCATGGCGAGGTTGCGGATGATGTAGAGCTTGTCGAAGCCCGAGGAGCCGTAGGTCGCGAGCATGGGGGGGTTGAACTCGAGGAGCTTCTCGTACCAGCGCACGCGGATCGGGCTCTGGCCGAAGCCCTCGGAGGAGCGCCAGTGGCCCTTGGCGAACTGGGCGCGCAGGCTGTTGACGCTGGTCAGGTACAGCGCGGCGGGCTCGCCCGTGGCGTCGACCTGGGCGTAGGTGAAGCCGTACAGCCAATCGGCGCGCTTCGGGTTGAGGGCCGGGCGGCCCTGGGAGTACTTGCCGTCCTGCCAGACGAGGGGATACACCGCGCCGAAGGGGAAGGTCTTGTCGTCCTGGATCTGCTGGGTGGCGACCACCTTCTCGCCCTTGGCGTTCTGGTGCGCGCGGACGAGGAAAGGGAGGTCGGCGACCTTGGTCCACTTGCCCGCGTCGAGCGTGAAGACCGAGGTCTCGAGGCGGCGGAAGGGCTCGTTGTAGACGGACACGAACAGCTCGGCCTTGCCGTTCTTGTCGAGGTCGGCCGCCTCGAGCGACAGGATGCGGGCGCCGGTCCCGGGGATCTCGCCCAGCGCGAGCGTCTTGTCGACGGCGGCGGGGTAGTCGTAGAGGCGGAAGGCCTTTTCTTCGGAGAGGACGATCTGGGGCTTGCCGGAGCCGTCGAAATCCGCGACGACCATGCCGGTGACGACGAAGGGCAGGGACGCGCCGCGGGTGCGGGGAGCGCGCAGCTCAGCCTCTCCCGGGCGGCGGGCGGCGGAGGTCGGCGGGGCGACGGGCGCGGCGACGACGGGGCTCAGGCGCGCGCGCTGGCCGGCGACCACGACGGCGGCGTTATCGTTGAGCCGGCCGACCGACAATTTCTCCGCGACCTCGTCGATCTTGCCCTCGGCGACCTTGTTCTCGGCCTTGCCCAGCTGTTCGCCGGTGACGGGGTGCTTGATGTCCTCGCCCTCGGTGTAGACCTGGAAGCCGCGGCCCGGGGCCGCGCCGTCGGCGGCTGTCAGGTCGAGCCAGACCTTCGTGCCCTCGGCCTTCACGACGTAGCCTTTGGCCGGGGCGGCGGCGAGAACGGCGGGACAAAACGCGAACAGCGAGGCGAGCGCGATGGCGATCATTTCCAGAGGCTATCATATTTTTTTTGTAGAATCCCCGTCGTGACCGAGTCATACCCGTCTGCGCGGACCGGCACCGCCCAGGACCTGATGCGGGTGGTGACGAAGGCCTACGAGCTGCGCCTCGAAGCGGACAAGACGGTCCTCCCGGCCAAGCCCGAGCTGCAGCGGATGCTCCTGGAGCCGGTCACCCGCGCGGCGGGCCTGCTGATGGCGGCCGTCATGGAGCTGGTCCCGGCCGACTGGACCGTTTCCTTCCATAACAGGCTTTTCCTCCACCTGTCCGCCGGGCGCGACTATCCGTTCCGCCCGGACGCGCCCGCGGTCGCCGCCGCCCGGTCCTTGGCGGCCCGGCTGGAGAAGGAATCGGGCCTGGCGCCCGCCCTTCTCGCGGCGATCTCCCACCCGCCGGTCATGGGCGACCTGGCCCACCTCAACTTCGAGCTCGTGCGCCACGCGATGCTGGCCTTGCGCGAGGTGCGCGGCCGTCCCTGCCGCCCGCGGCTGGTCGTCGCGATCGACCCGTTCGCGCTGGACACCATCAGCGTGCTCGAGGAAGGCCTGTACGCCGGCTTCATGGGACGCTACCACCTGGGCATCGACCGCCTCGCGCTGGGGCGCGGCCATCCCGGTCCGCTGATGTCGCCCCGGACGCGCTGGGACCGGATGCCGCTGAGGCTGTTCCGCTCGCTGGCCGAGGGAGGGGAGGTCGGCATGGTCCTCTCCGGCGGCGTGCCCTCGACGGGCCGGGTGCTGTACGGGGTGCGCGAATGGGCGCGCCGGGCGCGCGCCGCGGGCCCGCTGAACGCCCAGCCCGCGGAGGCGCGCCGCCGCCTCCTCATCGACGCGTCTTTCGAGCGCTTCCAGGAGGCCTCGGCGGGGAACATCCACCTGCCGCGCGGGCCGTGGCGGCTCCTGGAGGCGTGGCTCATGGCCGCGGCCGCGGGGCTGCTTCCCGGAGAGACGGCCGAGTCCGTGGCCCGCGCGGCGCTCGCCTGCCTGTCGGTGCCCGAGGCCGCGCGCGGATCCCTGCTGGCCGAGCTCGCCTCCGACATGACGCGCGAGACGCCGTCGCGGCGACGCCTGTTCCGCCTGCTCGTCGGGCGCGTCGCGCGCCGCCGGCCTCTCGTGCTGATCCCGATCGTCCACCGCACCGGCCCGCTCGGCGTGTCAGAGACGGAGGCGTGGGGCGTGACATGGATCGCCCGCGACCGGGTCCGCGTCGTCAAGGCGAACACCCCCGACCGGCACGACGACATGACGGCCGAGCGGCTGGCCGAACGGTTCACCCAGGAGCATTTCGCATGAGCGCCAACCTTTACCGCAGCATCGGGGACCTGAAGGGGTTCTCGCTCAAGAACTGCCCGCCGATGGCCGAGCCGTCGGGCGTGCTGATGTGCCCGCCGGACCACTTCCAGGTCCTCGCCGTGAAGAACCCGTACATGGCGCGCCACGTCGGGGACGTGAACATCGACAAGGCCAAGAAGCAGTGGGAAGACCTCAAGGCGGCGTTCGAGGGCGCCGGCTGCCCCGTGTCGGTCATCCCGGCGACCCCCGGCCTCGAGGACATGGTCTTCGCGGCGAACTCGTCCTTGGCGGGCACGCGGCCCGACGGCGAGAAGGTCGCCTTGATCTCGTCGATGCGGCACTCCTCTCGCCGCAAGGAGACCGAGGCGTTCGAGGCCTGGTACGAGGCGCACGGCTACCGCGTCGCGCGCACCAAGCCCGGCGGCCACGAGACCTTCGAGGGCTCCGGCGACGCGGTGTGGCATCCGGGCAAGCGCCTGATCTGGGGCGGCCACGGCTTCCGCACCGACCCCGGCATGTTCGAGCAGGTGGCGGACACCTTCAAGACCCCGGTCATCCAGCTCAAGCTCGTCAACGAGCGCTTCTACCACCTCGACACCTGCTTCTGCCCTCTGACGCCGGAGACGGTGCTGATCTACCCCGCGGCCTTCGACGCCGCGAGCCTCGAGCTGATCCTCAAGATCTTCCCCATCGTGGTGACCTCCTCCGAGGCCGACGCCGTCTCCCGACTGGCCTGCAACGCGGCGGTGTGGCGCTCGAAGACCGCGATCATCCAGAAGGGCGCCAACGCCGCCGCGGGCCACATGCGGGCGATGGGGCTGGAGGTCGTCGAGGTGGACACTTCCGAGTTCGTGAAATCCGGCGGCAGCGTGTACTGCATGAAGCAGTACCTGTTCGGCTGATGCGGGCCCTCCTCGCGGCGGCGGCGCTCCTGCTGGCGCTCCCCGGCGCGGCGCTGTCCCCGGACACCGCGCCGACCGAGAAAACGGCCCGCGAGCTCGCGCGGCTCGAGTCGCTGGCGTCGGCGAGCCCGGCCGCGCGGCGCCTGTTCGCGGCGACCCGCGCCGTGCCGCGCCGCGAGGTGCGAGGCTCGGGGCTCCCCGACCCGATCGGCCTGCGCGGCGGCGCTCGGCCGGAGATCGTGCTCGACGCGCTGCGCCTTCCCGGCACGGGGGAGACGGACGCCGAGCTCCTGCTCGTGCTGAACTCCGCGCGCGCCCTGCTCGCCTTCCCGATCCCCGTCGTCGAGGCGGAGCAGGCCGCCTGGCAGAGGACCTTGCTGTTCGCCGTCGAGCGCGGCGCGGAGGACCCCGCGGGGTTCGGCTCGCGCCTGGCGAAGGCCGTCCGCGAGGGCGGCGCGCGCAGCGAGGCGCTCGAGCGCTCGGCGCTGCCTCCGCGCACGCCGTGGGAGCCGTCGGAGACGGCGGTGCTGAGGCTGCCCGACGACGCCTTGCCCCGCGCGGGGCTGCTGCTCCATCTGCTCGAGACCGACCCGCAGCGCTTCTACTGGGCGGTCGAGGCGGGGAGCGCGTGGCCGCGCGGGGCCGCGCGCCTCTCCGAGATCGAGGACCTGTACGCCCTGCGCGCGAAGGAGATCGCCGCGCTCGCGGCCCCGCCGGAGGGGCCCTACGCGGTCCTGGGCGGGCGCCGCTATCCCGCGCCGCTGGTCCGCACGGCGTTCCTGCTGAGAGGGACCGGCGAGGTCGAGCGCCTGCGCGAATCGCTCGAGGCCTACGACACCGTCGGCCTGGCGAGCGCGCGCGTCGCGATCAACCGCTGGCGCCGGGCCGTGGGACGATGACCCTTCATCTCTGCCAGGCCGGCTACGAGGCCTTCCTCATCAAGGAGCTCGGCGGCGCCGTCGAGAGGTCCGGCCCGGGCTGGGTGCTCGGCCCGGACGCGCCCGGGGAGCTCTGCTTCGCGCACCTGTCGCTGAAGGCGCCCGCGACGGTCGAGGGCAAGTCCCTCAACGCCCTGGCCGGCGCGATGGCCGACTTCTTCACCGCGTCGACCAAGGACGAGCGCTTCGAGGGGCCGTGGCCTTTCTGCGTGGAGTCCTCCGGCGAGCCCGGCCTCTCGCGCCGCGCCAAGACGGCCGCCGAGGAGGCCTTCGCCCGCGTGAAGGGCCGCATGTCGCGCGTGGCCAAGCTCGCGGTCCACGGGCGCCCGGCCGTCGGACCCGCGCGCGGTTTCTTCGCCTATCTGCCGACCTTCGACCAGGCGTTCGTCTCGCGCGAGGCGGTCGCCGGCGGACAGCGGCGCATGGCCGACGATCCCCAGGCGCCTTCGCGCTCGTACCTCAAGGTCGAGGAGGCCTACGGCCTGCTCGGCCGCGAGCCTCAGGCGGGCGAGACCGTCGTCGACCTGGGCGCGGCCCCGGGCGGCTGGAGCTACAGCGCGGCCAAGCGCGGCGCTTCGGTCGTCGCGGTGGACAACGGCCCGCTCAAGGGCGGCGGGCTCCACGCGGGGATCACCCACAAGGCCGAGGACGCGTTCAAGTACGCGCCGAAGTCGACGGTCGATTGGCTGTATTGCGACATGGTCGAGGACCCCGACCGCATCACGGACCTTCTGGGACAGTGGCTCGACAAGGGCTGGTGCCGGCGCTTCGTCGTCAACCTGAAGTTCGGACGCCACGACCCGCTGCGCGTCCTCAGCCGGGCGGAGGAACTGCGGCCGAAGTGCTCGCTCCTGCGGGCCCGTCACCTGTTCCACGACCGCGAGGAATTGACCCTCGTCGGCGAGCGCGCCTCCTAGCCGAGGGCGGCCGCGACGAGCCCGAGCTCGCGCTCGACGTCGTCGAGCAGCTCCGGCGTCGCCGCGCCGGCGGCCTCGATGCGCGCGCACAGCGCCGAGAGCCGGCGCGCTCCCAGCGCGGCGCTCGAGCCTTTCAGCGTGTGGGCCGCGCGGGCGAGGATGTCCGCGTCCTTGCTGACGCGCATGTCGGCGAGCAGGCGGGCCGCGTCCTCGAGGAATTCCTTCCTCCATCGTCCCGCGGATCCTTCGACGAGCTTCGCCGCTTTGGCGAGGACGGCGGGGTCGACCGGCGCGCCCCAGCGTGACAGCGCCCCGGCGATGTCCCTCAGCCTCATCGGCTTCGAGAGATAGTCGTCCATGCCGGCGGCGAGGCACTTCTCCCGGTCGCCCTGCAGGGCGTAGGCCGTCATCGCGACGATGGGCAGGCGCTCTCCCGGAGGCTCCCGCCGGCGCCACGCCGCGGTCGCCTCGTAGCCGTCCATGACGGGCATCGAGCAGTCCATGAACACGAGGTCGTAGGGGGACTTCTCCAGGAGCTCGAGGCCTTCCCGGCCGTTCTCCGCGGCCTCCGCCTTGACGCCGAGATGCTCCAGCATCTCGAGGGCGATCCGGCGGTTCGCCGCGTTGTCCTCGACGATGAGCACGCGCAGGCGCGAGAGGTCGGGGGCGGGCGCGGGCGCCGTCTCGGCCCGGGGCGCCTCGCCCGCGATCGGAAGGGGCGCGCGGAACCAGAACAGGGAGCCGGCGCCCGGGACGCTCTCGACGCCGATCACCCCGCCCATGGCCTCGACGAGCCGGCGGCTGATCGCGAGGCCGAGGCCGGTGCCGCCGTAGCGCCGCGTCGTGGACGCGTCGGCCTGGGTGAAGGGCTGGAACAGGAGGGGCTGGATCTCGGGCGCGATGCCGATGCCGGTGTCGCGGACGGAGACGCTGAGGAACACCTCCTTCTCGCCGAGCGGCTCCGTCGCGATGGAGAGGACGACCGAGCCTTTCTCGGTGAACTTCACCGAGTTGTTGAGGAGGTTGGTGACGATCTGACGCAGGCGCAGGGGGTCGACCGTGAGCAGAGGGGGGAACGGGTCGGTGATCTCGAGCCTCATCTCGAGGCCCTTGGCCTCACCCTGGTCCCTGATCAGGGCGAAGGTCTCGGCGAACACCCGGGCCGCGTCCGTCGGGATCGGGTCGAGGGTCATGCGGCCCGCCTCGAGCTTGGACAGGTCGAGCAGGTCGTCGATGGTCGCCGTCAGGACGTTGACCGCGGCATGGGCGAGCCTGGCCCGCGAGGCGTGGGGCTCGGGCAGGCCCTGGCCGGTCATGAGCTCGCACATCCCGAGGATCGCGTTGAGCGGCGTGCGCATCTCATGGCTGATGTTGGCGAGGACCTCCGACTTCGCGCGGTCGGAGGCCAGCGCCGCGTCGCGCGCGGCGCGGAGCCGCTCCTCCAGGTGCTTGCGCTCGTCGATGTCGGTGTGCGAGCCGGACATGCGCAGCGGCTCGCCGTTGGCGCCGCGCAGCAGCGCGCCGCGGGCGAGGATCCAGCGGTAGGTCCCGTCCTTCTGGCGCAGGCGGTGCTCGAGCTCGTAGACGGGGGTGAGCCCGTCGTGATACTCCTTCACCTTCCTGCGGGCGACGGGCAGGTCCTCGGGGTGCATCAGCCGTTCCCAGGACGCGAGGCTGTTCTCGATCTCGTCCTCGGCGTAGCCCAGCATCGCCTTGTAGCGCGGGGAGAAATACACCTTGTTCGTGACGATGTCCCAATCCCACAGGCCGTCGGAGGACCCCTCGACCGCGAGGACGAAGCGCTCGTGGCTGAGGCGCAGTTCCTCGGCCACGCGCAGGCGCTCCCGCTCCGCGCTCCGCAGCAGGCGTCCCACGAAGATCACGGCTCCGGAGAGGGCCAGGACGACGCTTACGCTGGCGACGACCGCCACGGCCTCGAGGCTGGCGCTGCCGGTGCGCAGGGCCCAGACCGCGGAGACCGCCGTCGCGGCCTGGGCCGCCGCGACGACCGGGATGAGCCGCGTGTACAGGAAGGCGGCGGCGTCGGGCCTCTCGGGCGTGGGATGACCGGCCATCCGTCGATGATAGCAATCTTACAATCCCCGCGGCTTGAAAGAGGGTGGCCGGGAGGCTATACTCAGGTCATGACATCACGACGACTCCTCCTCCTCGGCGCCTTGACCTTGGCGTTCGCCTCCTCCGCGAGCCTCGCCCGCGCCGAGGACGATCCCATCCAGAACGAGGAGGTCAAGCCCGCTCCGAAGTCGAAGAAGAAGCCGGCGAAGAAGAAGACCTACGACTACGACCGGTCCAAGTACAAGTCCCGCTCGCCCGAGGAGGGCGCGTCGACCTACCGCTTCAACGAGAACGGCGAGCCCGTCGATCCGCAGGCCAAGAAGAAGGCCCCCGCGAAGAAGAAGAAGCGCTCCGAGCCGCCCGAGATCGGGTCGGGCGCGGTCTCCGAGTCCTGCGGCCCGGAGGAGACGACCTGCTCGGAGAAGAAGACCGAGGCGGACGCGCTCTAGCCTAGGCGGCCGGGCCCGTCTTCGGCAGGCGGGCGATGAAGCGGGCCCCGCGGCCCGGCTCGCTCTCGATCCTGATCGTCCCGGAGTGCGCCTCGACGATGCCCTTGCAGATGGCGAGGCCCAGGCCCGTGCCCGGGGTCTTGCGCGTGACGGCGTCGCCGGCGCGGTAGAACTTCTCGAACAGACGGCTTTGGTCCGCTTTGGACACGCCCGGCCCCTGATCCTCCACGCTCAGCTCGATGTCGGGCCCGACGGCCTCCGCCTTCAGCGTCACGGTCCCCTCGACGGGCGTGTACTTCATGGCGTTGCCGCCGAGGTTGACGAGGAGGCGGTACAGCTGCTCCTCGTCTCCGCGCAGGGACTCCGCCCCGGGGCCGACCGAGAGCTTGAAGGCCGGCCGGGACGGATGCTCCTTGAAGAGCCGCGCGATCCGGTCGAAGAGCGCCGCCGTCTTCACGTCCGCGAACTCCATCTCGATGCCCCCGCCCTCGATGCGGGCGATGTCGAGGAAGTCTCCGACCATGTGGGACAGGCGGGTGGATTCGTCGAGGATGATCTGCAGGTAGTGCCGGCGCTGCTCCGGCTCCAGCTCGTCGCCGAAATCGCGCAGGGTCTCGGCGAAGCCGCGGATGGCGGTCAGAGGGGTGCGCAGCTCGTGACTGACCAGGGCGGTGAACTCCGACTTCATGCGCTCGACCTGCTTGCGCTTTGTGATGTCGCGGTACGACCGCACGATCGCGAACGGCTCTCCGGCGTCGTCCGTCAGGAGGGTGAACGAGCCTTCGACCGGGACGGCGGTCCCGTCCTTGCGCAGGCGTTCGGTCTCGACCGAGGTCTTGCGTCCCTCGGCGAGGACCTCGCCGATGACACGTCGGATCTCGTCGACGCGGTCCGGCGGCACGAGGAAGGCGCCGTGGCGGCCGAGGACCTCGTCGAGGCGCCACTGGAAGAGCGCGACGGCCCCTGAGTTCCAGGTCAGGACCCGCTGCTCGAGGTCGGTCACGAAGATCGCCTCGGAGGACTGATTCACGATCGCGGAGGAGACCTTGCGGTGCTGGAGGGTTTGCTGGATCAGGCGCGCGTTGCGCAGGTGGCGCGCGATCTCGACGAGCCCGCCCTCGCGCTCGGCGTCGAGCGGCTCCGCCCTCACCCGGCCGAAGACGACGCCGCCGGTCAGCAGGGCCGCGTCGGCGGTCAGACGGAGCAGGGGCGCTGCCTCCCAGGAACGGCCGCCGGCGGCGCTGGTCACGATGCGCTTCTCGGCGAAGGCGAACGCGAGGAGGTCCTCCTCCGCGCGGCGAGCGGCGTCGTCGGAGAGGCGCTTGTCGAAGTGGCGGTGGGCGACGACGGGCTCTCCTCTTTCGTCGGTGAAATACACCGCGACCGACTGCGCTCCCATGAGGGCCATCGCGGCATGGCACGCTTCCGGCAGGGCCGCGGCGAAGGGCTTGTCGCCGAACAGGGCGACGGACATCCGGTTGAGGAGGACCAGGCGCTGGTAGCGCACGGCCAGCATGTCGGTCGCGGCGGGGGAATCGCCCATCGGTCGGCTATTCTATATTATGATTGGCGGCGCGCATGAAGCTCGAACGCCTTCGCTGGATCCTCCTGCCCGTGGCCGCGGTCGCCGCGCTGGCGGCCCTGTTCAAGGGCGTCACTCCCGGACGGCTGGCCCTGTGCGCGGTCTGCGCCCTGGCCTGGTACGGCCTCTCCCGGCGCAAGGCCCGCTCCCTCGACCGCGACGTCTTCGAAGGCGGCTCCCTCGGCCGCCGCTCCGACGACTGACGCCGTAAAAAAAGGACCCCGGCGCCGCGAAGGAGCCGGGGTCTTTTTTCGACCGGCGCGGCGGCTACTGGAAGAAGAGCAGCTCGGCGCCGAACTTGTACTCGGGGTGGTCGATGGGGACGAGCTTGTGGCCGACGATGCGCTTGCCCTGGCCGACGAGGAACGCCGTGCGCTTCTCGAGCTTCGCGGCGAGGTCCTCGGCGGTCTTCGCCCACAGCCCGACGTAGCCGAGCTCGGGGCCGACGTAGACCAGCAGCCACGGCTGCGGCTTCTGCACGACGGTCACGCCCGACGCCTTGATCAGGTCCGCGTCGATGTCGTCGCCCGGCTTGAGGACGCGCAGCTGGGTCTCGCGCTCCTCGAGGGCCTCGGGCTTGGCGAGGTAGAGCAAGGAGTAGGTGGGCAGGGCGTACTCGAGGTTCAGCACCCGCGCCGAGACCGGGGTCAGGCCCGCGTCGGACAGGGCCTTGTCGGCGAGGGCCATGTGGGCGCACAGGCCCGCGTCGTCCTTCGGCGGGAACTGGCGGGGCTCGGCCATGAAGTCGCGGATCACGCGTCCGTCGGCCGTGCGGTAGGGGATCGTGAAGATGCCGTCCTTGAGGGCCGGAGCGCCGGGCTCGATGCCCGCGTTCCTGAGGACCTCGGTCCAATAAGAGAAAGCCTCGGCGAACTCCTCCGGGGTCTTGGCGAACCCGAACAGGACGCTCTTGCCGGCCTGGAGGTGCATGTGGCTCTTGGAGACGACGTCGGCTGGGCGCGGGGCCGGCGCGGCGACCGCGGAGCCTTCGGCGCGCAGGGCCGCGGCGCCGGTGAAGCGGAACGCGGGCAGCGCGCCGTTGTCGGCGGAGGCGGCCAGCGGCGACAGGAGCAAAGCGAGGGCGGGGAGCAGGTTCTTCATGCGCCGATTCTAGCACAGTCCGGGCCGTTCGGCCCATGACGGACCCGGGACTTTCAGGTATCCCGGCGCAGGGCGTCCATCACCGCCGCGCGGCGCCCGGAGGCCCCGGCGAGCAGGCCCACGCCGATCGGCAGCAGCGCCGCGGCGACGAAGAGCAGAGCGGCCTCGCGCGGGTCCGCGGCGAAAGGCACCGACAGGCGCCGGGCGACCGCCCAGCCGAGGCCGACCGCGGTCGCCGCGGCCGCGAGCCCCGCCAGGACGCCGAGCGCGCCCAGCTCGGCGGCGTCGGCCATCAAAGTCTCCCGCGCGGTCCAGCCCAGCGCGCGCTCGAGCGCGGCGTCGGCGGCGCGTTCCTCCGCGCCGAGCGCCACCAGCCCGCCGACGACGAGCGCCCCGGTCAGCACGCAGAAGCCGGCGAGCGCGCCGATCGCGGCGAGCAGGAGGTTCAAAGTCTCGCGCACGCGGCCCAGCAGCGAGCCCGCGTCGATGACCGAGACGTTGGCGAGGCTCTTCGCGAGGTCGACGCGCAGTGCCGCGGCGTCGGCGGGCGTCCTCGAGCGCAGGGAGCCGATGTAGGTCTGCGGCGCCCCGGACAGCAGCGCCGGCGTCAAGGTGACGAAGAAGTTCGGGCGCATCGCGGCCCACTCCACCTCGCGCACCGAGGTGACCGTCGCTTCGACCTCCCGGCCCGAGACGTCGAAGGTCAGCCGCGAGCCAAGCTTCAGCCCCGCGCGCTCGAGGAAGCCTTTCTCGACGCTGGCTTCCGCCGAGGACGCTCCGGGTCCCCAGAACCTCCCGGCGACGACCGTCTCCGACGGGTTGAGCGCGTCGGCGTAGGTGAGGTTGTACTCGCGCGCGCGCAGGCGGCCGCGCTCGCGCTCCGCGTCGCCCGCCTTCGCCGGATCGCCGCGCTTGACGGGCCGTCCGTCGATGAGGATCAGCCGCGCCCGCACCAGGGGGGAAAAGTCGGGGACGCCGCGGGCGCGCTTGGCCGCGGACGCGCGCGCCGCCTCGAGCTGGGCGGGCTGCACGTCCACGAGGAACAGGTCCGCGGCCGCCTCCGTCGTCGAGGGGGCGAGAGTCCGGCTCAAGCCTTCGCGCGCGGTGCCGACCGCGGCGAGCAAAGCGAAGCCCCCGGCCAAGGTGAACAGCATCACGCGGGACGGTCCGGGGCGGCGGGCGAGGCGGCGCAGGCCGTGGCGCAGGGGCAGCGGCGCGCCGAGGGCGGCGCTCCGGTCGGCGAGGCGCGCGGCGGCGCGAAGGGCCAGGCGCGAGAGGAGCTCGACGGCGAGCGCGCCGAGGGCGAGGGTGGCCGTGAGCTTGAGCGCGTCCCCGCTCGAGCCCGAGCGGCGCCACGCCGCGAGCAGCACGGCCGCGCCCGCCGCGGCCCAGCCGGCGGCGACGAGCCCGCGCGGCGCCTCGGGCGGCGCGCGCAGCGCGTCGAGCGGGGAGCGCGCGGCCAGCGCGCGCACGCGCGCGGCGGACAGGCCCCAGGCGAGGACGGCGCACAGCAGCAGCGCCTCGAGGAAGGCGGCCGGGTCCGGCGGCACGGCGAGGTCCACGCCGAACTTCGGGGCCCAGACCGCGGCGAGGGCGGCGGTGCCCCAGCCCAGGAGCGACCCTCCGAGCCCGCCGGCCAGGCCCGCTCCGACGCACAGGCCGGCGTACAGGCGCTCGACCTCCCGGGCCGAGGCGCCGAGGCAGCGCAGCAGCCCCATCGTCTCGGCCTGCGAGTCGAGGAACAAGGTCAGGCCCGCGCGCAGGCCCGCCGCCCCGAGCAGCAGCGCCGCGAGCGAGAGCACGGTGAAGAACAGCGCCGAGCGGCGCAGGCCGTCGCGCATCGCGGGCTCGCCCTCGGTGTAGGACTCGATCGACAGGTGCGGCTCGGGGAGGGCCTTCTCGAGCGCGGACTTGGCGGCCTTGGAGCCCGCGACGGGCTCCTCGCCGTCGCCGAGCGCCATCGTCCAGCGGAAGCGCGTGCGCGCGCCGAGGCCGAGGAGGCGGGTCCTTTCCAGATCGTCCGCGGAGATCATCAGCCGCGGCGCGAAGGAGAACGCGGCGAAGCCCCGGTCGGGCTCGCGGTCGATGACGCCGGCGACCGTCAGGGTCAGCGCGCCGAGCCGCACGCGCTCGCCGCGCTTCAGCTCGCGCTGCAAGGTCAAGGTCCTCTCGACGAGGCACTTGCCTCCGCCGGCGAGCAGCGTCGTCCCGCCGGGCGGGTCGGTCTTGAGCTCGCCGCGCAGGGGGTAGGCGGCCTCCACGGATTTCACCGAGACGAGGAACGGCGGCTCCTTCGTCGCGGGCGTGAGCATCGAGGCGAAGGTCACGGAGCGGACGGCGCGGCGGCCCGGGGTCAGCGCCGCGGCGAAGGCGGCCTTCTCCCGGTCCCCGAAGTCCCGTCCCGAGGAGACCTCGACGTCCCCGGCGAGCAGTTCGCGGGCGCGCACGGCCACGACGCGGTCCACGGAGGCGAGCAGGTGGGCGACCGCGACGAGGAAGCCGCTGCCCAGCGACAGGCACGCCGCGAAGAAGACGAAGCGCGCCCATTGGCGCGCGGCGAGCCTCAGGCCCAGCCGGATCACGGGACGATCCGGCCGCGCTCCAGGCGCACCGAGCGGCCGAGGGCGGCCGCCACCGTCGGGTCGTGGGTGACCACCGCGAGCGCGGTGCCGGCGCGCGCGTTGAGCTCGAGCAGGGCGGCGAGCACCTTCTCCGCGGTGGCGCGGTCGAGGCTGCCCGTCGGCTCGTCGGCCAGGATCAAGGCGGGGCCGTGCGCGTAGGCGCGGGCGAGCGCCACGCGCTGCTGCTCGCCGCCGGACAGGGCCGCCGGGCGGTGGGAGAGGCGGCGGTCGAGCCCCAGCGCCCGGAGCAGGCCGGCGGCCTTCTCCTCGGCCTCGGCGGGAGGGGCGCCGAGGAGCTCGAGCGGCATCGCCGCGTTCTCGAGGGCGGTCAAGGTGGGCACGAGGCGGAAGCTCTGGAAGACGAAGCCCAGGCGCCGCCGGCGCCAGCCCGCGAGGCGGCCCTCGTCCCAGGACGAGGCGTCCTCCCCGTCGCGGCGGACGGTCCCGAGGCTCGGCCGCTCGAGCCCGGCCATGATCCCGAGCAAGGTGGACTTTCCCGAGCCGCTGGGCCCGGTCACGGCGAGCGTCTCCCCGGTGCGGACGGCGAGCTCCACGCCGTCGAGGACGCGCAGCGATTCGCCGCCGGAGACGAAGTCCTTGGCGATGCCGGACAGCTCCAGGATCGGCGCGCTCATTTCGGCAGCCCCTTCGCGTCCAGGAAGGCCAGCACCGACGCGGCGACCTTCTTGTGGCCCTCGGGGTTGGGATGGATGCCGTCGGGCTGGTTGTAGCGGGGCTCGGCGGCGACGCCCTCGAGCAGGAACGGCATGAACGTCACGCCGTGCCTCTTCGCCAGGGCCGGGAACAGCGCCGCGAAGCCGTCGGCGTAGGAGCGGCCGTAGTTCGGGGGGATCTTCATGCCGGCGAGCACGACGGTGCGGCCGTCCCGGACGGCCTCCTCGAGCAGGGCGTTCATGTTCCGGTTCGTCTCGACGAGCGGCGTGCCGCGCAGGCCGTCGTTGCCGCCGATGCAGATGAAGACGAGCTTCACGTCCGGGGTCAGCGCCCAGCGCGCCGCCTCGAGCGCGCCCGCCGTCGTCGAGCCGGACACGGCCGCGTTGCGCGCGCGCCACTTCTGGCCGCGCGCCGCCCAGGCCTCGCCGACGAGGGCGGGCCACGCCTCCTCGGGCTCGACGCCGTAGCCCGCGGTGAGCGAGTCCCCGACGAACAGGGCGACGGGGCCGCCGGCCGCCGTCGCGGGCGCGGAGGCGTCGGGGCTCTTCGAGCAGGCGGCGAGCAGGAGCAGGGACAGGGCGAGCAGGCGCGTCATGTCGTGATTTTAGCCTTTTGCGGTATCATGCATCATGGACTGGACGCCTTTCGTCGTGTGCGCGCCGGAGGAGTACGCGCCGTCCGCGCGCGGCATGGGCGGTCCCGACGGCCTCGGCGACCGCCTGCGCACCGCGGCCTTCGCGGAGCGCCAGGCCTTCGCCGCGTTCGTGTGGGCCGCGGACACCCTCACGGACGCCTCCGACGAGCTGCGCGCGGCGTGGCGGCGTATCGGCGCGGAGGAGAAGGTCCACCTCGATCTTCTGCTCGGACGCATGGCCGAGCTGGGCGTGAGCGTTTCGGAGCGCCCGGTGTCCGACCGCCTGTGGCGGCGCCTGACCACGGCCCGGACCGCGGCCGAGTTCGCCGTCATGATGCGCGAGGCCGAGGCCCGCGGCCAGGCCGCCGAGGAGAGCTTCCGCCGCTCTCTCGCCCAGCGCGACCCGGTCACCGCCGCGATCTTCGGCCGCATCGCCGACGACGAGGCGGAGCATCTCGTCGTGGCCGACCGCCTCGCCGGTTTGACCTCTTCGAAATCAAAAAAATAATCCAGCAAAAACAAGCTTAATCCGTATTGCTCACGGCGGTCCTAGGCGGGTTAGGCCCTCGGACCCGTGCGGCGGCCGGGCTCCCTTAATACACTGATGAGGTGAGGCGTTTCGTCGTCCCGCTGACCGCGTTCCTCCTTGGGTGCTCCACGGCCGCCTCGGCCGCCGTGGTCGCGCGCCTGGCGCCGTCGCTCGCCTCCTCCGCCTCGCCCGTTCCCGCGCTGTCGATGTCGATGAGCGGCCCGGCGGCCGCGAGCTTCACGCCCGTCCTGACGGCCGCGGTCTCCGCTCCGGCTTCGCCGGCCCCCGCGCCCGCGCTGCTCCCCGCGCCGCCCGCGAAGATCTCCGCTCTCCAGCCCGTCGCGGCCGCGGCCCGGGCCCTCGTCGCCGCGCCGCCCTCCGCGCCCGCCTCGCAGCACGATGCCCGCGGTCCGCCGACGGCCCGCGACGCGGGCTACGCCGCGCTCGTCGCCCAGAGCGTCGCCGAGAAGGTCCGGAGCTGGGCCGTGCCCGTCGAGGACATCCTCTCCGGCCATGACGCCCTGCTCGTCGGCGAGAACCACGGCAGCCTGACCTCGGTGAACGTCCTCACGCGCGAGATGCCGCGCCTGGCCGCGGCGGGCGTCACCGCGATCGGCATCGAGGGCCTCAAGCGTCCGCAGCAGGCGGCCGTGGACGATTTCCTGGCCGGCCGCCGCGAAGAGATCCCCTCGGAGGTCCTCGCCTTCTCGCCGAAGCGCCGCGCCGCCTTCCAAGCCCTGTTCGACGCCGCGCGCGCCCACGGGGTGAGGGTCGTGGCCCTCGGCCTGCCCCTCGACGGCTGGGCCAAGGCCGCCGCCGAGCTCGCCGCGGCGAAGACCGGGCGTCCCGTCGAGGAATTCCCGAAGGACGTGGAGTCCCAGTTCTCACGGGCCGGCGGCGGCTACGACCCGGGCTTCAACGAGGCCGTCGCCGAGGTCTTCCTCACGCGCCGCAACCAGGCGATGGCGTCCTTCCTCAAGGAGGCGCTGACGGCGGGCGGCAAGGCCGTCGTCCTCGTCGGCCAGGCGCACGTCGAGGGGCTCGACATGGTCCCCGGAAGGCTGATGAACGCCCCCGGCGACTGGGGCACGCTCGCGCGCGAGCTGGGCTCGCTGGCCCTGCGGGCGTATTCCCTGACGATGACCGGGGGGCTTTTCACCGACACCCGCGCCTCGGACCTCGACCGCAGCGCGCGTCCGGCGTCTTACCGGGCCGCGGCGGACGCCGCGCCGCGCGGCGCGCACGCCTACCGGGTGCTCGGCCCCGGCCGCGCGCTGTGGCACGCGGGCGGCACGGTCGATCCCGCCCGCGTCCACTAGCCTTTACGAAGGCTTCCCCGATACGCTATCCTCGGCGCATGACCACAGACACTTTGAGCCGGGACATCATCGGGGACATCCGCCGCAAGGCCGCGGCGCTGAAGAAGCGCATCGTGCTGCCGGAGGGCGACGAGAAGCGCACGCTGAAGGCGGCCGCGATCCTGAAGAAGGACGGCCTGTGCGTGCCGGTCCTCGTCGGGGACCTCGCCAAGGCCCGCAAGGTCGCGGCCGAGAACGGCGTGGACCTCTCGGGCATCGAGTTCGTCGAGCCCCTCAAGGACGCGAAGTTCCCCGAGTACGCCGCGCAATACTTCGAGCTGCGCAAGCACAAGGGCATCACCGAGGAAGAGGCGAAGACCGCGGTGGCCGAGCCCCTCGTCTACGGCGTGATGATGCTCCACAACGACCGCGTGGACGGATTCTTGTCCGGAGCCGATCACGCCACGGCCGACACGGTCCGGCCGGCGCTGCACATCATCAAGCCCGCCGCGGGCGTGCGCACGATCTCGAGCTTCTTCGTCATGATCTTCCCGTCGCCGAAGCAGGGCGACGACGGCGTGCTCATCATGGGCGACTGCGCGATCAACATCGACCCCGTGCCCGTGAAGCTCGCCGCCATCGGCATCTCCTCGGCGCGCATGGCCAAGGTCCTGACCGGCATCGACCCGCGCATCGCCTTCCTGTCCTTCTCGACCAACGGCTCCACCGAGCACCCGCTCGCCTCCGCCGTGAAGGAGGCCGTGCGCATCGCCAAGGAGAAGGCCCCCGACCTCGCCATCGACGGCGAGATGCAGGCCGACGCCGCGCTGGTGCCCGAGATCGGCCAGAAGAAGTTCCCCGGCTCGAAGGTGGCGGGGCGCGCGAACGTCCTGGTGTTCCCCGACCTGCAGAGCGGCAACATCGGCTACAAGCTGGTGCAGCGCCTGACGGGCGCCGAGGCGCTGGGGCCGATCCTGCAGGGCTTCGCCAAGCCGGTCAACGACCTGTCGCGCGGCGCGTCCGTCGACGACATCGTCAACATGTCCTGCGTGACCGCGCTGCAGTCCGACCCCTCGCTGCGCTAGCTACTTCTTCAGGAGGGCGGAGCTCTTCTCGAGGAGCTTGAGCGCGGCGGGCAGGTCGTCGTTCTCGGTCCAGGCGTCGAACTCGGCCAGGGCGCCGGTGGACCGCAGCACGCGCAGCGGCTGCTTCTGGATGCCGCACAGCAGCAGCGAGGTCTTCAGCCGGCGGCAGCGGGCCTGGAAATCGCGCAGCGCGTGCAGGCCGGTGGCGTCCATCACGGGGACGGCGCCGAGGCGCAGGATGAAGACCTTGGGCGGATCCTGGATCTGGGAGAGGGTCTCGCCGAGCTTGTCCGCGGCGCCGAAGAACAAGGGCCCGCTGACGTCGTACACCTCGACGCCCTTGGGCAGGGCCGTCCGGGTCCTCTCCGGCCCTTCCTTCGCCGACTCGTCGTCTCCCAGCTCGCGCACCGCGGCGCCGACGGTCGTCATCTCCGCCATGCGGCGCATGAACAGGAAGGCCGAGAGGATCATGCCGACCTCGACGGCGACGGTGAGGTCCACGAGCACCGTCAGGCCGAAGGTGGCCAGCAGCACCGCGACGTCCGAGCGCGGGGACTTGAGCAGGAAGAGGAAGGTGTGCCACTCGCTCATGTTGTAGGCGACGATGACGAGGATGCAGGCGAGCGCGCACAGCGGGATGCGGGCGACCAGCGGCCCCGCGAACAGCAGCACGCAGACCAGGACCAGGGCGTGGACGATGCCCGCGACGGGGGTGCGGCCGCCGCTCTTGATGTTGGTCGCGGTGCGCGCGATGGCGCCGGTGACCGGGATGCCGCCGAACAGCGGCGAGAGGATGTTGGCCGCGCCCTGCGCGACGAGCTCCACGCTCGAGCGGTGGCGGGAGCCGATCATGCCGTCGGCCACCACGGCGGAGAGCAGGGACTCGATGGCGGCCAGCAGGGCCACGACCGTCGCCGGGCGCACGAGGCTCGCGGCGGTCTTGAAGTCCATCGCCGGCACGTGCGGCGTCGGCAGGCCCCGGGGGAGGTCCCCGAACCGGGAGCCGATGGTCTCCACGGGCAGACCGAACGCCGCGGCGGCGCCCGTGGCGAAGACCAGGGCCGCGAAGGGGGAGGGGATCCTCTTGGTCAGGCGGGGGAGGAACATGAGGACCGCCAAGGTCGCGGCGGAGAGCCCGAAGGTGTGCCAATCGGCGGTGGGCAAGGCGTGGAAATACGCCTCCCACTTGTCGATGAACTCGGGCGGGACCGCGCCCATGCGCAGGCCGAGCAGGTCCTTGACCTGCGAGGAGAAGATGATCACCGCGATGCCGCTGGTGAAGCCGGTGGTGACGGGATAGGGGATCCACTTGATGAGGTTCCCCATCCGGAACAGGCCCATGACGACGAGGATCACGCCGGCCATGATGGTGCAGACGGTCAGGGCCTCGCGCCCGTACTGGTGGACGATGCCGTAGATGATGACGACGAAGGCGCCGGTCGGGCCGCCGATCTGGACGCGGCTGCCGCCGAGGAGGGAGATGACGAAGCCGCCGATGACCGCGGCGTAGAGCCCCTCGGCCGGGGTCACGCCCGAGGCGATGCCGAAGGCCAGGGCGAGGGGGATGGCGACGACGCCGACGATGAGCCCGGCGATGACGTCGTGGTAGAGCTGGGTCCGGTCGTAGCTCCGGAGGGTGGTGAAAAGCTTCGGCGTCAGATAAGGCGGAAGCACGGCCCGATTGTACTATTCCCCGGACTACAGGAACAGCTTGCCGAGCAGGTGCCCGATCACGCCGCCGACGACGGCGCCGATGAGGCCGCCGATGGGGCCGCCGAAGGCCGTGCCGATGATGGCGCCCGCGGTCACGCCGAACGCGCCGCCGTAGTCCTTCTTATGGAAGAGCCACGCCGCGGCCAGGCCCAGGCCCGCGCCCGCCGCCGCGCCGAGCAGCCCCGCCGAGAACCAGCCCTGCAGCCCGCCCAGGAGGGCGGCTCCGCCCATGACGAGGCCGGAGGTCAGCTTGCTTCCTCCTTCCTGCTTCCCGCCGGCGGGAGGGGGTTCCTTCTTGGCCGGCCGCTCGACGGGCGCGGCCTTGGCCAGGCGCGGGGAGCCGTTGGCGTCCCGGCCGGTCACGACCGTCTCCGAGGCGGGGTTCCCGTCGAAGGACCTTCCGGCGGCGTCGCGCGCGGCGGCGTCGTCCCCGCTCAAGGGCACCGCGGCGGCGTCGCGCGCCTGGGTTCGGGCGCTGTCGGCGCGCGCGGGGGCCGCGCACAGAAGCAGGGACATCAGCAGGAGGGGGGCCATGCTCCTCGAAGGATAACAGGCGCGGCCTCCTTGTGCCAGGGGCGCCGATGCAACTTTTCCGGGGGGTCGATCGTATGATGGGGAGGCCCGCGGGGCCGGGAGGGTGACATGAGGACGATCATGACGGCGTTGGCGGTGCTGTTCCTGGCGGGAGCGGTTCGGGCGGGCGCTCCCGAGAAGGCGAAGGTGCTCGAGCTCCGCGCGGGCGTGCGCGACGGTCAGCAGCGGCTCAAGCGGCTCGCGGTCGAGCAGCGCAAGACTTTGGCCCTGATCCGCGAGCGGGAGAAGTCGGACTGGGTCATGGTCAAGGCTTCGGCGGCGAAGGGGGAGACCTTGCACGACGCCAAGGTCCAGGTCCGCGAGAGGTCGAGGCGCGACCGTCTGGCCCTGCGGGAGGGAAGCCGGAGCGAGCGCCGTCGCCTGAAGGCGGCGATCAAGGCCGCGCGCGCGGAGATGGCCGCGCTCCGCCGGAAGAAGTAAGATGCGGGCATGAACGACCGGGAACTGGTGCGCGAGGCGTATCTCGAGGCGAAGAAGGGCTGCGACGAGGGCGGCCTGCCGATCGGCTCGGTCCTTGTCGACGCGAAGGGGAGGATCGTGGCGCGCGGCCACAACATGCGCGTGCAGACCGGCGACCCCACCGCCCACGCCGAGGTCGTCTGCCTGCGCAACGCCGGCCGCCGCCGCGACTGGCCGGAGCTGACCTTGGTGTCCTCGTTGAGCCCGTGCGTCATGTGCACCGGGACGACCCTGCTGTACCGCATCCCGCGCGTGGTCGTGGGGGAGAACAAGAACTTCCTCGGCGCCGAGGACCTTTTCGCCGCGCGGGGCGTGAAGCTGACCGTGCTCCAGGACCCGGACTGCGTCGCGCTGATGGAGCGCTTCGTCCGCGAGAAGCCCGACCTCTGGAACGAGGACATCGGGCTTTAGTGCTATCATTTCTCGTCGGGCAGGTGGCGAAATTGGTATACGCTGGAGACTTAAAATCTCCCGGCCGCAAGGTCATGCGGGTTCGAGTCCCGCCCTGCCCATGATTTCCTAGTTTAGTACCATGGACCAGATATGTTTATGAAAGAGATTCACGCGAAGCGGAGCGGCGCGTGAGAATCGCTCCCCAGGCGTGGCAGTTCGTGGTCCCGGCCGTCGCGGCCGGGTCCGCGGGCCTGTGGCTCATGGGGCGCCCGTCCACCGTCCTTCCCGGGGCTCTGCTCGCGGTCCTCTCCTTCGGCTTCGCCGGGTTCACGCTGTACTTCTTCCGCGACCCGGAGCGCGCCCTGCCGACCGACGGGCGCATCTACTCCCCCGGCGACGGCGTCGTGCTCTCCGTCGGGCGCGAGGGCCCCGGCGACGTGATGACCTGCCGCATCTTCCTCTCCGTCTTCGACGTCCACATCCAGCGCGCGCCGTGCGCGGGGCGCGTGACGAAGGTGGCCGAGGTCCCGGGCTCCTTCGCCGCCGCGATGAAGGACGCCGCCCGCGGCAACTACCGCGTGGTCATGACCATCGAGCCTCCCGGCCGGGGCCTTCTCGTCGTCGAGCAGATCTCCGGCCTCATCGCGCGGCGCATCGAGTGCTGGCGCAAGCCCGGCGACACGGTGGCGACGGGCGAGAAGTACGGCATCATCTATTTCGGCTCGCAGGCGGCCGTTCATTTCCCGAATGGCTCGAAGTGCACGGTCAAGGCCGGCGACCGCGTCGCCGGCGGCCTGACCCCCATCGGAGAATGGACAAGCAACTCCTAAAGCGCGGCGGAGCGGTCCTCGCCCCGTCCCTGTTCACCTTGGGGAACATGGCCTGCGGCTTCTACGCCCTGCTGTCCTCCGTGCGCGGGGAGTTCGTCTCCTCGGCGACGGCCATCATCCTGGGCATGGTCTTCGACGCGCTCGACGGCCGCGTCGCCCGCCTCGTCCACGGCGAGTCCGAGTTCGGCGTCGAGTTCGACTCGATGTCAGACTTCCTCACCTTCGGCGTGGCGCCCGGACACATGATGTACGCTTTCATCCTGAAGGATTACGGCGTCTGGGGCTATCCGATCGCCTTCCTTTACACCTTGTGCGGCGGCCTGCGCCTGGCGCGGTTCAACGCGATGGCGCACCTGGGGCAGGGCTCCAAGACGCACTTCACCGGCCTCGCGATCCCCGCGGGCGCCGGCTTCCTGGCGAGCTTCGTCCTCCTGTACCAGGTCATCGAGGAGGGCCGTCCGGCGGGCACCTGGAAGCTCCTGATGGACCACATCCCGGCGCTGTACGGCCTGGCGCCGGCGATGACCGTCGTCATCGCCTTGCTGATGGTCTCGACGATCCCGTATCCGGCGTTCAAGCAGCCCGGCGTGATGCGCCCGAAGACGATGACGCGGATCATCGCCGTGGTCTCGATCGGGCTGCTGCTCTTCTACTATCCGCTGATGGTGCTGTTCTTCGTCTTCTTCTTCTACGCCCTGCTCGGGCCGGTGTCCATGCTCGCGCGCTGGGCCGGCCGCCTGGTGGGCTGGAAGCCGCCGCACCACGACCACGACAACTACGGAGAGCACCTCTAGCCATGACCGCCAAGCCCGTCCACGGAATACTCGCGATGCGCCGCCTCGAGCCGGCCGCCACCTTGCCGACCCGCGCGCACGCCGACGACGCGGGCCTCGACCTGTACGCGCTCGAGGACGCGGAGCTGACCCCCGGCCAGGGCAAGGTCGTGCACACGGGCGTGGCGATGGCCATCCCGGCGGGGCACGTCGGCCTGGTCTGCGACCGCTCCTCGATGGCGAAGAAGGGCCTGAAGACCGCCGGCGGCGTGATCGACGCGGGCTACCGCGGCGAGGTGGGCGTCATGCTCTGGAACATCTCGACGCAGGTCCACGCGCTCAAGAAGGGCGAGCGCATCGCTCAGCTCCTGGTGATCCCCATCGCGACGCCCGCTCCCGTCGACTCCGACGACCTGGGCGAGACGGCGCGCGGCGTCGGCGGCTTCGGCTCGACGGGCAAGTAACTGTTTCCGGAAACAGTTCGGACTCGCACCGGTGCGAGTCCCGCGTCTAGCGAAGCTCGATGAGCGCGGCGCGCCCGTCGGTGCGGAACGGGTAGCCCTGGTCGTTGGCGCCCTCGCGCGGGACGGCGGGGACCGAGACGAGGGAAGCGCGCTCCAGGAGCGGCGAATCCTTCAGCGACGCGGCGATGAAGTCGCGCTCGGCGTCGAGGTCGGGGTCGCGGACGTGGGACAGGTCGTGCCAGCGGATGCTGAGGTCGTAGTCGCCCGCCCCCCACCAGACCGCGCGGCCTCGCTCGTCGCGCAGGCCCGTGTCCCAGACGCGGAAATGATGGCGCGCCGTGAGGAACTTCGTCTGGATCGCCCAGTTCATGTCCTGGCGCCGGCCGCCGAGCCAGTACTCGTTCATCGGCGGCGTCGAGGCGACCGTCCTTCCCGTCAGGAGCTCCGCCGCGCCGTAGGCGATCGAGGCGCGGATCGTGCCGGGGACCTCGGTCCAGCCCGCGTGGGACAGCGCCTCGCGCAGGCTCGCCGCGCTCCCGACGAAGACGAGGTTCAGCGGGTTGCCCGGGCGGCCGAAGCGGCCCGTGTTCATGCCGGGCAGGCCCGCGACGGCCTGGTCGAGCGCGACGGTCCGGACGGCGAGGGGAGGCTGCGGCGCCTCGGGCAGGACGCGGTCGAGGCTCAGCGCCAGGAAGAGGACGGGCAGCGCGAGGACGAGCCGTCTCGTCATCAGATCTTGCGCGGGAACAGGATCGGGCCCTTCTGGATCAGGCCGGTCCCCTGGGTCTTGCCCGCGAGGATGTCCTCGGCCGTCAGCGCGTCCGGGAACACCCGCACGCCGAGCTGCATGTGGATCTTCGCCGCGGTGTGGGGCATGAACGGGTCGAGCCAGCCGGAGACCAGGCGCAGCGACCAGACCAGGTCGAAGAGGACGGCCTCGCACTCCTTCATGTCGCTCTTGGCGAGCTTCCAGGGAGCCTTCTCGTTGACGCGCGCGTTGAGGCTGCGGATCACGTCCCAGATCGCGTCGAGCGCCCCGTTGAAGTCGAGAGCCTCCATCTTCTCCGAGATCTCGGGCGTGCGCTTGGCCACCGTGGTCGTGTAGAAATCCTCCCCGAGCGGCGGCTTCGTCGGCAGGCGGCCGCCGAGGAACTTGTCCACCATCTCGGCGACGCGCGAGACGAGGTTGCCGAGGTCGTTGGCGAGCTCGGCGTTGTAGCGCTTGGTCAGAGAGGCCTTGGAGAAGTCGCCGTCGTTGCCGAAGGGCATCTCGCGCAGGACGAAGTAGCGCAGCGCGTCCACGCCGAACTCGGCGGTGATGTCGCGGGCGTCGACGAAGTTCCCGAGGGATTTCGACATCTTCTGGCCGTCCACCGTCCACCAGCCGTGAGCGAAGACCTTCTTCGGCAGGGGGAGGCCGGCGGCCATCAGCATCGCGGGCCAGATCACCCCGTGGAACCGGAAGATCTCCTTGCCGACGATGTGGACGTCGGCGGGCCAGAGGTCGTCGGTCCCGGCGGTCGCCGACCAGTAGTTGATCAGCGCGTCGAACCACACGTAGATGGTGTGCTCCGGGTCTCCGGGCACCTCGATGCCCCACTTCACCTTGGTGCGCGAGACCGAGACGTCGTCGAGGCCGCCCTCGACGAAGCGGTGCAGCTCCGAGGCGCGGTGCGCGGGCGCCAGGAAGCCGGGGTTCGCCTTGTAATGCTCGAGCAGGCGCGGGGCGTACTTCGACAGCTTGAAGAAATAGGTCTCCTCGGAGAGCTTCTGCAGCGGCTTGCCGGAGTCGGGGCCGAGCAGGACGCCGCCGGGGCCCTTCACCGCGTCGGACTCCTTGACGAACGCCTCGCTGACGACGTCGTAGAGCCCTTCGTACTTGCCTTTATAGATGTCGCCGTTCTTCATCAGCAGGGCGAACAGCTCAACCACCTTGTCCTCGTGGCGCTTCTCGGTCGTGCGGATGTAGTCGTCGACGTGGATGTCGAGGTGCTTCCAGAGGTCCCGGAACTTCGCCGAGGTCAGGTCGCAGAAGTCCATCACGTGCTTGCCCGCGGCCTTGGCCGCGTCCTCGACCTTCTGGCCGTGCTCGTCGGTGCCCGTGAGCAGGAACGCGGAGCGGCCGCGTCCGCGGATGTGGCGGGCCAGGACGTCGGCGGCGATGGTCGTGTACGCGTGGCCGATGTGGGGCGCGGCGTTGATGTAGTAGATCGGGGTCGTGATGTAGTAGCGCTTCGTCATAGGGTCACCGTGAGGCTTCGGCTTCCAGGGAAGCCAGAGTGAGGATCAACTTCGGGTCGGCGTTGGCGCGCAGGGCCGCGCGCAGGCGGGAGAGCTCCCGGAGCGGGCCCTCCACCTTGGAGAAAGCGGATTCGCCGTCGAGATGGCGGCGGCGCAGCTCCTGGCCGAGGGAGTACAGGGCGCGCTCCACTTTCACGCGCGCCGCGGCGAGGTCCTTGGGCAGCCCGTCAGCGGCCGTCACGGCGGCCAGCGGACCTCCGTCCTTGGGCAGTCCGTCGTCGTCGGCGAGCTCCAGGGCGCGTCCGGCGGAGCCGTCGGACAGCGCGGCCAGGCGCTTGGCCGACCGCGGATCGATGCCGCGCCCGGTCAGGATCCTCTCGAGGACGGGCTCGGGCAGGGGGCCGAACGGCACGGTGAAGCAGCGCGAGGAGATCGTGCGGGGCAGGCGCTCGCGCTGGGTGGCGCCGAGGATCCACAGGGTCTTCGGCTGGGGCTCCTCGAGTATCTTGAGCATCGCGTTGGCGGCGGCCTCGTTGAGGCGCTGCGCGTCGGGGATCACCGCGACCTTCCAGCCGTCCATCATGGACTTGAAGCTGAGGTCCTTGAGCAGATGGCGGATGGTGTCCACCTTCCAGACCTTCTGCTTCTCCGGCTCCTCCTCCTCGAGAGAGGCCTGGTAGGCCGCGTCGACGATGACGGCGTCCGGGTGCACGCGGCCGTCCACGCCGCGGCAGTCGGCGCACTCGCCGCAGGACGACTCGCCGGTGAACGGGCGCTCGCGGCACAGCAGGGCCTTGGCGAACTCGATGGCGGCCAGCGACTTGCCGACGCCCTCGGGCCCGACGAACAGCATCGCGGCCGGCAGGCGCTCGGAGGCCAGCAGCCCCTCGAGGGTCTTGACGGCGCGGCGCTGGCCGAGGACCTTGTCGAGCCGCACTACAGCTTCTTCCCGACGAGGTTCAGGATCTTCTTCTGGAGGACGTCCGCGGGGAGCTTCCCGTTCAGCACGACGGCGCGGGGATCGGCCTTGGCGGCCTTGAGATAGCCTTCCCGGACCTTCATGCGGAATTCCGCGTTCTCGCGCTCCAGGCGGTCGAGCTCCCGGCCCTGGTCGCGCGTGTCGAATTCCGCCACGGGGATGTCGAGGAGGATGGTGAGGTCGGGCTTCAGGCCGCTCGTGGCGATCCGGTTGAGGGTCGTCGTCGTCTTCAGGCCGAGGCCGCGGGCGGCGCCCTGGTAGGCGTCGGTCGACATCGTGAAGCGCTCGGAGATGACGACCTGGCCGGCCTTCAGCGCGGGGATGATCTTCTCGTTGGTGTGCTGGGCGCGCGAGGCCTCGTACAGGAAAAGCTCCGCGAGCGGATCGATGGTCAGAGCCGGGTCGAGCAGCACCTTGCGGACGCCCTCGGCGACGGAGGTGCCGCCGGGCTCGCGGGTATGGAGGACCGAGTGCCCCCGGCCCCGCAGGGTGTCGGCCAGCAGACGCGCCTGGGTGGACTTGCCGGATTTATCGGGGCCTTCGAAGACGATGAACAGGCCTTTGAGGCGGGGCATGAGGGCCATTCTAACAAATACGGCCGCCGGCCCCGCTCACTCGTCGAACGGATCCGGCTTCGAAGGCTCCTCCGCGGGCGGAGGCGGGGTCTCCTCCCTCCGCGACGCGCCGGGCCGGGCCGTGGCCACGGGGACCTCCCCGACCAGGCCGTAGGAGTCGCGCACCGTCAGGGTCGAGCGCCCCTGGAGCGCGAGGGGCTTGGCGCGCAGGGGGCTGCGGCTCAGCTCGATGCGGTAGTAGAGCCCCAGGCCGAGCATCCAGCAGACGACGACGGCGGCGGCGGCGATCCGGGCATGCCAGGGATCCAGCGCCGGCGGCGGAGTCGGGTCGAGCCGCTGGGCCGAGGCCGCCTTCTGCCGCTCGTCGCGCGCGCAGCTTGGCGAAGATCACCCCGCACGTTGGGCATTCCGCGGCGCCCTCGGCTGAGGGGTGCGCGCACAAGGGGCAGAGCGTCATCGGGAGGCCTCCATGACCGTTCACCACGCCCCCGGCCGCGGGGCGACCTCCTGCCAGGATTGGCGCGACAAGGTCACGTTCAGCTGGGGCAGCACGAGCGAGTCGTCGTAGAAGACCATCACGTTGCCGCCTCCGGACCAGCCGGACTGCACCCAGATCGCGCCGTAGACGTCGCTGTCCCCGGTCATGTTGATGGTCCCGCCGACATAGGCGAAGCCGCGGATGCCCAGGTCGCTGCCCGAGGCGGAGCCCTCGCAGGCGACGCCGCAGGAGCCGATGTCGTAAGCGGCGGCGTTGCTCCTGAGACCGGTGTCGCCCGGGTACTGGTTCGAGGAGCCCGTGTCGATCTTCTGGTATTCCTGCCAGGCGTTGGCGGGCACGCGGAGCGCCGGAGGATTGTAGGAATCGGTGCCGGAGGTGCTCATGTTGCCGCGCACGATCACCGTGCCGATGGTGCCGCTCTGGCCGGAGATGGAGACGTTGTTGTCCCAGTACCAGACGTAGCCCTTGTCGTAGCGGGAGTCCTTGTAGAGGTTCGACACCGCGCAGTTCACGCAGGAGCTGCCGCAGACGAGCTGATTGACGTGGGTGCCGGTGACGTTGCCCGCGCAATTCAGCGTGCCGGTCGCCGCCGCGGAGGAGCGCAGGGCGGCGAAGTCGAAGACCGGCAGCTCCGGCACCTCGTAGCTGGACCACCACTCGAGGTTGTCCGTGTTGGGCGGGGTGACGCCGTTCGTGTCGCGCGGGTTGCCGCCGGTGCCGACGACGGCCTGCTTGGACAGCTTGCGCGGATAATAGCGGAGCGCCGACGTGCCCGAGAGGGCGATGTTCTGCATCGCGAGGATGGGCCCCCAGTGGGCGATCGAGCTCCCCGAGCTGTTGATGCCGGCGCCCGAGATGATCGCGCCCGGGATCGTCATGTTGGCGAAGACCGCCTGGAGGGCGCGCTTCTCCTTGCCCTGAAGGTCGCGCCCCTCGGAGATCACGGTGACCTGGTCGGCCAGCGGGCCCGAGGTGATGCTGACGCGGTACACGCCGCCCGGCACGTCGGCGTAGGCCTGATCGAACGCGTAGCCCGCCAGAGGGACGCCCTCGCGCGCGTCGGCCCAGGTGCTCGTCGAGCTCTTCAGCTTCCAGTAAGCCCGGTCCAGGCCCGCCTCGGCGATGTTGAAGGCGGTCGTGGACTTGCGGTCCTTGACCGAGGAACGGTTGTCCTGCTGGACCCAGGCCACCATCGCGGGAACGACGATGAGCAGGACGAGCATGAGCATGACCACGCCGGCGAGGACCTGGCCCCTTTCCTGACGGAATCTGGAAGGGGCGCTTCCTCGCGTATCGCTCGGTCGGCCGCGGTTGTTCATATCAGTTCATCACCCGCACTTTTTCCGAGGCCATGTGCAGGGCCTTCGTGCGTCCCTGGTAGATGCCCTTCTCGAGCGTGACCGACACCGAGACGATGCTCAGGTCGTCGGAGCGGGGGAAGGTGAACGCGAGGTACTTGACGTTCTTCGTCAGGACGCGGTTCTTGGCCCCCGTGACCTGGACCAAGGTGGTCCCGGTCAGGTAGAAGGTCATCGTCGTGCCCTGTATCTTCGTGAAGGTCAGGCGCGAGTAGAAGGGCTGCCCGGGAACCGTGTCGATGGTGATGCTCGAGGCACGCGCCTGGCGCAGGTTGCGGTTGATGACGGCCATCAGGTCCCGGGCCTCGCGCTGGAGGTCGGTGCGGGTGTTGGTCATGATGAAGTAGCGGTTGACCTGCAGCATGACCCGCGCGCCGACCGTGGCCAGTATGCCGATGATGGCCACGGCCATCATCATCTCGGTCAGGGAATAGCCGGAGCGGCTCCGGTGAGCCTTCACCATGAGAAGTTCACCCCCGTGACGGTCTGTCCGGCCAGCACGCCGACGTTGGCCTGCGTCCGGGCCGTGATCGTCGGCGTCGCGCCGCTGTAGGTGACGTAATAGGCGTAGACGCGATAGGCCGGAGAGGTGCTCTGCCGGACCTCCGCGCGGAAGGTGCCGTCCTCCTTGCTGGAGACGAGATAATAGGGGGAGCCGGTGAGCGTGGTGGAGTTGAGCGCGGGCGGCGCGGGCGGCGAGCCCGGGAGCGTCGCCGTGGTCACGACGATCAGGGCCCCGGTCCGCAACGGGGCCCCGCCCAAGGTCACCGACCCGGTGATGGCGCCCAGCGCGCCGCTGACCGTGAAGGTCGAGGCGAAGACGACGCCGCCCGAGACGACGCTCACGGCCGCGGAGGAGGGGGAGGCGCTCTCGAGCGAGTCGAGGGCGGGCTCGACCGTGTAGACGCCCGTCGAGATGTTCAGCGAGGTGAACCGCCCGTCGGGCCCGGAGACGGGCTGATCGTGGGAATAGCCGTTGGCGTCGACGAGGGCGACGGCCACGCCGGGCAGCGGGTTCGTGCCGTCGCGGGTGATGAACCCCGAGACGCGTCCGCCCTGGGACAGGAGGAAGTTCACGCCCGACTTGATCCCGCCGAGGGGCACGGTGATCGTCAGCGACGACGCGGAGACGTAGTTCGACGCCGAGCCCACTCCCGAGTTGGCGGTCACGTCCACGCTTCCCGGCGCGACGCGCAGCAGGTAGCGCCCGTTGGCGGCGGAGGCGTACTGGGCCGCTCCCCCCCCGCCGGGGTCGACCGGGATGGCGGGCGAGATCGGCGCTCCGAGGACGCTCAGCACGGTGCCGGTGATGAACCCGTCGGTGTTCGGCGTCGTCAGGAACGACATCGTCGAGGGGAAGATGAACACCGAGCCGCTCGCGGCGATGGTGACCGAGTCGTGCTGGAGGCTCCAGCCGCCGCTCGAGATCAAGGTCGTCCAGGTGCCTGTGGCGACCTGGGTCAGGGAGAAGCGCGCCACCGGGGGGCTGCCGACGGCGTAGGCCAAAGCGGACTGGGACAGGCCGTCCGTGGCCGACACGATCGCGCCGACGGCGGGCTTGCCGCTGACCAAAGGCAGGGCGGGGTCTCCGCTCGTGAAGGGCGGATAGACGATGCCTCCCGTGGTGGTGGTGAAGTCCACGCGGTTCGCATTCGAATCGTAAGCCCGTCCGAAGGCGGAGAGGTCGGCGGCGCGCGTGTCGGTGCTGGTGAGGCGGACGAACTGCTCTCCGGCGGCCGCCCCCGCGGCCAGGGCGAGGCAGGAGGTCTCGCAGTGGTTCGAGGAGGTCGCGCCGTGGTCCCAGCCGATCCCGTCGAGCACGGCGTCGGAACCGTCGGTGATGTAGAACGCGGCCGAGTGCCCCGTCACGGCCATCTTCTTGACCGGGGGAACGGCGGACGCGTTCCAGTTGGCGGGGAGGGGCGCGGCCGTGCAGAACGCGTTGGCGTCGTCCGCGTACACCGCGTCCGCGGTCTTGACCACGCCGCCGATGGTGAAGCTGCTGACGTTGGCGATCAGGTAATGCCCGTAGGCCGGCAAGGTCGTGTTGGCGTAGTCGAGCTTGACCCCGTAGGCGGAGCCGGCGCAGGTGACGAAATTGGCTCCGCTGCACCCGCTCGTGACCTTCAGCTTCAGGGCGGAAGGCGTGGTCCCGATCCCCACGACGACCGCCGAAGGCGTCGGATTGTACAGCTCGACGAACTGCGCCTCGAACCCGCCGCGGTCCGCCTGCGCGCTGGAGACCACCACCTGGCTGATCACCGGCGATGGGTTCACCCACAGCGGCGACGCTCCCGTCACGCTTCCGGAGCTCATCGGCATGAGGTCGAAGTCCTGGGTCTGGCTCTGGTTCGCGGCGATGGAGACGGCCCGGTAGGCCGGGAAGTAGCCCGGAACGACCGTGCCCAGGGAGTAGTTGCCCGGAGAAAGGTCGATGGAGTAGAGGCCCGAGGCGTTCGAGGTGTCGCGCCAGCCGAGGTTCTCGGCCACGTTCACGACGGCGCCGGGGATGTCCATGAAGGTCGAGGCGTCGCGCACCCGTCCGCTGAAGATCGCGTTGGCGGTCACCGTGTCGGGGTTGGCGACGAGGGTCCGCAAAGTGAGCCTCTTGCGCTCGGAGGCGACCCTCCAGACGACGTTGACCGTGACGAGCTTCAGCCCCGTGTCGGGCGTGCTGGGCGGCACGACCACGATCGAGCCGGAATCCTCCTTGGCCACCTCCACATAGGTGTACCGGGTGTAGTTGACCCCGCCTTCGAGGATGGACTGGGGGGGGAAGTAGCCCGTGTCGTACGCGGCCGGGGGGACGAAGCCGTTGTCGTAGGAGGGGTTCGTCGTGATGAGGATCTGGTAGTAGACCTTCTGCTTGAGGATCTGCATCTGCTCCTGGGCGAGCCCGGCGGCCAAAGTCCCGGATTTGGAGCCTTGGATCACCTTTTGGATGCCGATGAAGGAGCCCGTCAGCCCGACGACGCCGATGGAGAGGACGGCGGTGGCCACCATCAGCTCGGTCAAGGTCGCGCCGCGCGATCGGGAGCGGTCCATGACCTCAGCTTAGCCCCGCCTGCCGGGGCCGTCCAGAAAACTAAAGGTTACAAATCCGGCGCCAGCGGAAGCACGACGAGGATCCGGGTTCCTTTTCCCTTGCCTTCGCTGTGCGCGGCGAGGGTCCCGGCGTGCTTCTGGACGATCCACTGGGCGATGAACAGCCCGAGGCCGGTCCCGGAGTCCTCGATCCGGGTGCTCGAGAAGGGCTCGAACAGGCGGTCCAGCGTCTCCCGGGAGATGCCCTCGCCGCTGTCCTGGACCTCGACGACCGCGCGGCCGCCGTCTCGCCGCGCGGTCACGGCGAGACGGCCGCCGAGGGGCATGGCGTTGATCGAGTTCATGACGAGGTTGGTGAAGACCTGCACGAGATGGCGTTCGCTGCCGGCCACCACGAGGCCCTCGGGACAATCGAGGCTGGCGGCGATCCCTCGGTCCTCGAGCCGGATGGACTGGACGTCCATGACCCTCTGGAGCGGAGTCCTCAAGGGCAGGGGCTTCAAAGTCAGCTCCGCCGGCTTGGTGTACTCGAGGAAGTCGCCGAGGATCGCCGCGGCCCGTTCGGCCTCGTCCTCGATGATGCCCAGCTGCGCTTCCGCGCCCGCCATGTCGCCTTCCTTCAGCCGTCCGCGGATGTAGTTGACGCTGAGGATGACGGTGCTGACCGGAGTCTTGACCTCGTGGAGGACGCCGGCCAGGGCCCGCCCGACCACGGTCAGCCGGTGCATCCACGCCAGCTGACGGTTATAGCTCTCCCCCACGGCGACCCGCGTCCGGCGGGCCATGCCGGCGATGTAGGTGGCGAAGAAGGCGGTCACGAGGAGCAAGGAGGTGCGCAGAAGGTAGAAAGGCTGCTCGAAGACGCCCTCGGCGGGCCAGGCCAATCCTCCGTAGACGAGGCTGGCGACGCCGCCGACGATGAAGCTGTAGGACAGCTCCTCCAGGAAGCAGGAAGCGAGTATGACGAGGAAGTAGGCGATGTAGAAATCGCTGGAGAAGCCCTTGGTCAGGTACAGGACGGTCGAGGTGAAGGCGATGTCGACGAAGAAGAACCAGGTCTCCCAGGCGGCGGGGATCCGTTCCCGGCGCATCGCCCAGAACCAGGCGGCGGCCGCGGCGGCGTAGATCGGGAAGGCCAGCCACATCCATTTTTCCAGGACGCTGTCCGGGGCGTAGAGGGCCTGAAGCAGAAGGACTTCGCACAGGATCCCGCGGAACAGGAGGAGATACGTGGATTGCACCGTCGCCCTTTATATAATATCGCCCATGAGCGAGAGAATCCTCATCATCGACGACGACTCCGCTTTCCGCAAGATCCTCGCGCGGACCCTGGAGGGCGAGTCGTACGCCGTCGATTCCGCGCCGACGGGGAAGGCCGGCGTCGCCGCGGCGCAGCGCCGGGCGCACGACCTGATCATCCGCACGCCGGTCCTGATCCTGACCGCCAACGACCAGGACGGCCAGGACGTTTCCTGCCTGGACATGGGCGCCGACGACTATCTCACCAAGCCGGCGAAGGCCGACCGCCTCCTCGCGCACGTGCGCGCCCTCCTGCGCCGGTCCCCGCAGGCCGCGGCGGGCGCGGCCTCCGAGCAGCGCCGCCTCGGGGCGCTTCTCCTCGACGCCGACCGGCGCCTGGTCACCCTCGACGGCGTCGAGTACCCGCACCTGACGTCCAAGGAGTTCGGCCTGCTCTACGACCTGGCCCTTCACAGCCCCAAGCCGCGCAACCGCCAGGCGCTCTACCTCGACGTCTGGGGCATGCCGCATCCGTCGGAGGTCAGCCTCAAGACCGTCGACGTGCACGTGCGGCGCATCCGGCTCAAGCTCGGCTGGCGCTCGGATCGCTGGCTGCTCAGCGTCTCCGGCCTGGGCTACTGCCTCGTTCCGCCCAAGGATTAAAGACCGGACGGCCAGCCGCGGACCTCGTCCTGCCAGGAGCTGCGGGTCAGGCTGACGTTCGTCGTGACGATGTTGCTCGTCGCGTTGCCGTTGTAGTAGAAGTCGATCGGCGAGGCCGCCGACAGCGTCGAGGTGCCGATGGCGTAGAGCACGCCGTAGACGTCGCTGTTGCCGCCGCCGCCCCCGCCGTTGTTGAAGTTCCCGCCGACGTAGAGGAACCCGTTGACCGAGACCTTGCTGGAGACGACGGGGGTGACCGTGGCCTGGTAGGTGGAATTCAGACCGGGGAAATCCGGGGGCTCGGTCGAATCGTTCCCGTAGGCGATGTAGGTGGGCCAGGCGTTGCAGTATTGCTTCCAGGCCTTGGTCGGCATGGTCATGCTGACCGTGCCTTTGCCCCAGACGCCGTTGGGCAGGTTGATGTTGCCCATGACGATCAAGGTGCCGGTGTGGAACATCCCCGGGGACTTGACCGAGAGGTCCCCTTCGATGAAGATCGTCTTGCCGGCGGTGGTGTTGTCCCAGTTGACCACGTTGCCGGCGTAGTAGCACGAGCCCGCCGGGGTGCCTCCGGCCGGGCAGCCGGCCGTGGCGGCCGCCGAGGTGCGGTAGAAATCGAAGTCGAGGGACGGCGGCGTGGGCAGGCTCGTCTGGAAGGCGTGCCACTGGCAGCAGCCGGGCGAGTCGCAGTTGGGCGGGTTGGCGCTGGTGTCCTTGCCGATGATCTGACTGGCCGACCAGTACTGGGGATAACTGCGGCTGGTCGCGTCGATGTTGCTGGGGCTCATGACCGCGCCCCAATGCACGTTGGTGCCGCCCGCGATCTTCACGCCCTGGCCGGCGAAGATCGCGGTGTCGCCCAGGATGGTGTTGCTGTAGACGACGCGCAGGGCGCGCGTCTCCCGGCGGAACCGGTCGCGCCCCACGGTGACGATCGTGACCTGCTGCGTGCCGGGGCCGCTCGTGATGCTGATCGTGTAGGTCCCGCCGGTGATGTCGGAGTACGTCTTGTCGAAGCTGTAGTCGGTCTGCGCCTGCCCGGCCTGGATGTTGTTCCAGGTGATGGTGGACAGGGAGACGAACAGGTACGCCTTCTCGACTCCGGCCTCGGCCAGATGGAACGCGACGGTGTTGTGGGACTGCTTGCTCGCGAAGACGGTCTCGCGCTGGATCCAGAGCACGATGGACGGCACCATGATCGCCAGGATCACGAGCATGGCGACGGCGCCGGGGAGGATCTGGCCCCGCCGGCCGAGCGAAAGGATCGTTTTCATATCAGTTCATGACCCGGATCTTCTGAATGGTCAGCTCGAGGACCTTGCGCCGGCCGAGCTGGATGTTCTTGCCCATCGTGATGGAGACGGAGATGATCGAGATGTCGTCGGTGTGTGGATAGGTGAAGGCGATGTAGATGAGGTTGCTGCTGACGACGGACTGCGCGGTGTCGATGACCTGGATGAGCTTGCTGCCCTGCTGGCGGAACTCCATGTAGCGGCCGTCCACGTGGCGGAAGCGGATGCGGGAGTACGGGCCCTGCCCCGCGGGGGTGTCCATGACCACCGTGGTGGCGACGGCCTGGCGCATGTACCGGTTGACCGTGTCAAGGGTCGTGCGCGCGTCGCGCTGGATCTCGTAGCGCGCGCTCGTCATGAGGAAGAAGTTCTGCATCTGGATCAGCATGGTCGGCGCGACGGTCGCGAGGATGCCGATGATGGCGACGACCATCATCAGCTCCGTCACGGTGTAGCCGAGGCGGCTCTTGAGCTTCCTCATGGGATGGTCACGTTCTTCGTCGTCGCCGCGCTGGGCGAGACGATGATCCCGCTGTAGGTCTTCGTCGTGATGGTCACGCCCGTGCCGGAGATGACGGGGACGTAGGCCGAGAGATAGTAGGTGGCGCCGCCGCGCACGGGCAAGGTGTAGGTCCCGTCGGCCTTGCTCGACACCATGTACATCGGCACCTGCGCCGGGGCCGAGGAGCCGACGATGGCCGAGGGGGTGCTGGCGATCGTGTTGGTCGAGGCCAGCAGGAGCGCGCCCGAGGTGACCAGGCCGGAGGCGTCGGAGACCGTGCCGGCGATGCTGCCGAACGCGCCGGAGACGGTGAAGGTCCCGATGAAGATGGTGGCCGTCGAGACCACGTTCGCGGGGAGCGTGTTCGGCATCACGTCCTGGCCCGACTCGAGCACCGGGTAGACCGTGCAGGTCCCCGTCGAGACGTTGCGGATGGTGAAGTTGCCGCCCGTGTCGGTGACGCCGGAGCCGATCTGCAGCCCGGCGGCGTTGACCGCGGTGATGGCCTGGTACGCCAGCGGGGTCGTGCCCGTCGTGACGTAGCCGGTGATGCGGCCGCCGAAGTTCAGGGTGATGTTCTTGGTCGTGACGGCGCCCGCGGAGACCGAGGGCGTCTCGATGCCCTCGACATAGGATGGGTTGAGGTTGTTCGGGTTGGCGACGATGGTCACCGTGCCGGTCGGCACGCTCATGAAGTAAACGCCGTTCGAGCCGGTCACCTTCGAGGCGCCTCCGCCTTGCACGGTGATGCCGTTGATCGGCTGCGCCGACGGGTTGCTGACCGTGCCCTTGACGAACCCCGTGGTCGTCGAGCTCGTGAGCTGGACCTGGCTGACGCCCGCGGCGGGCCAGGCGGGCGTGGTCACGGCGTTGGGAACGCCGGTGTAGCCGCCCTGGGTGACGATGACGTTGTCGTAGGTGTTGGAGTAATTGCCGTAGGCCGCCGTCAGGCTCCAGGTGCCCGTGGAGATGCCGGACAGCTGGAAGCGCGAATAGGGAAGGCTCTGCGTGCCGCTCGTGATGTAGGCGGTGAAGGCCGTCGTCGAGCCCGAGTTCGGGTCGCTGGACGTGACATAGGTGACGTCGGTCAAGGTCGGGACCTTGCCGGTGATGGTCGTGAAGGCGCCCGAGGCCGTGCTCTTGGGGGGATACAGGAAGCTCGTGAACGCGTCGCTCGGGTAGAGGAAGTCGCGCGTGTTCCGGTCCGTGTCGTAGGCGCGGCCGTACAGCGGCAGGTTCGCCTCGCTGACCGCGGGGCTGGAGACGCGCACGATCTGCTTGCCCTTGGGATCGCCGAGGCCGTCGTGGCCCGCCGGGTTGGGGATGACGACCCCTTCGTACCAAGGCGGGTCGCTCCCGGTGTTGTCGGTCCAGCCCACGTAGTCGTGCCATATGCCGGCTCCATAGGTGTAGAGCAGGACGCTGCAGGGTCGGTTGTCCTTGATGTAGTCGACGAGGGTGGGCGTGGCGGGGGTCTTGGTGGCGCCGGCGTACCCCGCCGCGTCGGTGTAGAAGGCGTCGGCCGCGGCCCATGCGCCCGCGACGTAGAAATAGGTCGCGTTGGCGATCAGGTAGTAGCGCCCCGGGGCGACGTACGAGGTGATGTTGACCATGTAGAACGGCCAGGAGCCTCCGCCGGGCCCGTTGTCCACGTGGTAATCGAAGGTCGCGCCGTTGTAGCAGCCGGTCAGGAGCGCGTAGGGCTTGTTGCTCGCCTGGTTGGTGGTTCCGATGTTGATCGGGAAGGTCGTCGGGTTGAACAGCTCGATGTACTCGACGTCCTGCTCGGACAGGTCCCCGACGATGGTCCGGGTGGCGGCCACGACCTGGCTGATCACGAGGTCGTTGTTGTACCACGCCGTGCCGAGGACCGAGCCGGTGGCGACGGCGACCAGAGTGAGGTTGGCCGTGGTGACCGCGCCGCGGCTGGCGATCACCGAGCCCGAGATGCCGTCGTTGAAGCCGGCCGACGAGGCCCGGACGGTGTATGTCCCGTGATAGACGGTGAAGGAGTACACGCCCGCGGAATTCGCCGTCGCGCCCCAGTTCTCGTTCTGCTCGACCACCACGATGGCGCTCGCCACGGTCCCGCCCGCCGAGTTGCTGACCGTGCCGGTGATCGTGGAGTCGAGCGGGTTGACGTTCGGGTTCTCGAGGAGGTTGCGCAAGGTCCACGACTTGACTTGGCCCGCCTCCGTCCACACGACGCTGACCGCGATCTGCTTGAGGCCGGTGTCAGGGTAATTGGGGGCGACGGTGCTGACGTTGCTGCCGTACATTTGGGCCATGCTGACATGGGTATAGCGGGTGAAGGTGATGCCGCCGATCGAGATGGTCTCCGGCGGGTAGTTGACCGTGTCGTAGAGGATGTCCGGATCCGTCGGAGTGTAGGTGCCGGCCGACGTGGTGATCTGCAGGGCGTAGTAGCTCATGTTCTTGAGCGACTCGATGCGCTCCTGGCCCAGGTTGGTGGCCAGCGAGGTGGCGCGGGAGATGAAGGTGGAGCGGGCGATGTAGCGGAAGGAGCCGAAAAGGCCCAAAACGCCGACGGACAGGATGACCGTGGCCACCATCAGCTCGGTCAAGGTTCCGCCTCTCCGCGGGTTTCGTTCGCGCATGTGCCCGTGAAGTATAGGTGGTTGTCGAGGACAAATCAAGGAAACTTCTGCGTAATTAGGGAAGCGACCGGAGTCACATCCCGGGGGCTCGACGAGGGCGGCCGCGACTGCTATTCTATCGGGCATGACCAAGACCCCGCCTCCGCCCTCCTTCCTGGGCCTCCTGAAGGCCTATCCCTGGCTGGGGGTGCTTCTGGCCGCGAGCGTCATGGTCACGCTGTGGGCCGCGACGCGCCGCGCTCCCCCGCCGCCGCCGATACCCCCGGCCGTCGAGCCCGTCCGCGAGGCCCCCGCGCCGGAGCCGGAGCCGGAGCCCGCGCCCGAGTTCCCGACTATCCCCGCGCCCGAGCCGGCGGCGGCGCCTCCGCCTCCCCCGCCGCTCCCGCCCGCCGAGGAGGAGCCTCCGCCGCCGCTGACGGGCGCGCCGGGCGCGCCGCGCCCGGGAAACTAGACCGGGGAAGCGCTCAGGAGCACTCCGAGTGGCCGCAGTCGTGGCAGGTCACCCCTGAGCAGCCCGATTCGTGCGAGACGTTGCGCGAGAAGCACTTCGGGCAATGCTCGGACGGGGCCGCCTCCGCCGCGGGCTCGACGGGAGCCCCGCCCTCGATCCAGCCCGTCTTCTTGAGATGGGCGCGCAAGGCGATGGCGAGCGCGTGGGGGATCGAGTCCACGCGGTTGGGCCCCAGGCCGATCGGCCGGTCGCCCTTGACCGAGTTGAGGTGCTTGAGCAGCCGCAGCGGATCGCCGCCTTCCGCCAGGTATTTCGAGATCAGGATGCCGACCAAGCTCGTCAGCCCCGCGATCTCGGTGCCGAGCGGGGGGATGTTGGTGAACAGCTGGAACGGCCCCTTCTCGTCGTAGTTGATGTGCACGTGCAGCGGCCCGTAGCCGGTGCGGATCTGATAGTACTCGGCGTCGAGGCCGAACGAGGCCTCCGGCGTGCGGCGCTTGGCCTTCGACGGAGCGGAGGAAAGGTTGAGCACCTGCTGGGCCTTGGAGCCGTCGCGGTACACCGTGATGCCCTTGCAGCCGAGCTCGTAGGACATCAGGTAGGCGTTGCGGACGTCGTCGGCCGTCGCCTCCTCGGGAAGGTTGATCGTCTTGGAAACGCCGTTGTCGGTGTGACGCTGGAACGCCGCCTGCATGCGGACGTGGGTCTCGACGGAAACGTCGTGCGCCGTGGCGAACAGCTTTTGAACGGGATCGGGGATCCCGGGAAGGCCGGACAACGACTTGTGGTTCGCGTCGATGGTCTTCATCAAGGACTTCTCATCCGACCCGAACCACTTGTTCTTCTCGGCGTAATCCTTGAACAGCGGATTGACCTCGAAAAAGACGTCTTTGTCGTCCGGTTGCTTGCCCTGTTTTAAGAGTTCGAGGGCTTTCGCGTTATACCGCGTGTACGCTATCGCGAAGAACGGCTCGATGCCGCCGCCCTGCAGGCCGGCCGCGATCGCGATCGTTCCCGTCGGCGCGATCGTCGTGCGCGCGCAGTGGCGCGGATGGCGCGCCTCGCCCCGGAAGTGCTTCGACCCCGGGTCGTAGACCGAGTCCTGCCAGTTCGGGAAGACCCCGCGCTCCCGGGCGATCTTCTCGGAGGCCTCGAGCGCGGCCCCGTTGATGAACGACATGACCTTGTCTCCGAGCTTGAGCGCCTCGGGGTCTCCGTACGCGGCGCCGCTCTTGACCAGCGCCTCGGCCCAGCCCATCACGCCCAGGCCGATGCGGCGGTTGCCCTTGGCGAGCCGCTCGATCTCGGGTAACGGATAATTATTCACCTCGATGACGTCCTCGAGGAAGCGGATCGCGACGGCGACCGTCTCCTTCAGGCGCGGGAAGTCCCAGCGGCCCGCGCCGGTCTCGCCGGTCACGAAGGCGCCCAGGTTCAGCGAGCCCAGGTTGCACGGCTCCCATGGGAGCAGCGGCTGCTCGCCGCAGGGGTTGGTGCTCTCGATCTGGCCCAAGGCGGGCGTGGTGTTGGAGCCCGAGGCGTTGATGCGGTCGAGGACGACGTAGCCCGGGTCCCCGGTCCTCCAGGCGAGGTCGACCATCGCGTCGAAGACCTCCTTGGCGCGCAGCTTCCCGGCGGGCTTGCCGGAGCGCGGGTTGATCAGGTCGTACTCGGCGTCGGCCAGGACCGCGCGCATGAAGACCGCGTCGACGCCGACGGAGATGTTGAAGTTCTCCATGACGCCGGGCGTGGTCTTCATCTTGATGAAGTCCATGATCTCCGGGTGGTCGTACCTTAAGATGGCCATGTTGGCGCCGCGGCGGGTGCCGCCCTGCTTGACCACGTCGGTCATCGTGTCGAACAGCTTCATGAAAGAAAGCGCGCCCGAGGCCACGCCCTGCGTCTTCTTGACCGGATCGCCCTTCGGGCGCAGCGAGGAGAAGGAGAAGCCGGTGCCGCCGCCGGATTTCTGGATCATCGACTGGGCGGCGAGCGACTTGGTGATGGCCTCCATCGAGTCGGGCACGGGCAGGACGTAGCAGGCGGAGAGCTGCTGCAGCTCGCGTCCGGCGTTCATCAAGGTCGGGGAGTTCGGCAGGAAGTCCCAGGCCGCCATGAGGCCGTAGAACTTCGCGGCCCACTCCTCGCGCAGGGCCTTGGCCTCGGGATGCTTGGCGCAGGCCTTTTCCAGGTTGGCCAGCAGGCGCGCGAAGTTGGCCTGGCGCGCGTCGTTGTCGGGCAGGCCCTGATGGAAGAGGATCATGCGCCCGGCGGCGGCGCCGTCGACGGCCGGGACCGGGACGACCTTGCGCTCGACGCCGACGAACACGCCCCAGGCCTCGGCCTTCGGGTGGCTGAGCACCTCGCCGAGCGCCACGTTGCGGGCCACCCCCATGAGCCACGCCTCGGCCGACGGCGCGTCGCGGAGGTATTTGTCCTTGATGACCTTGTGCTGGTTGGGCGTCAGGTGGATCTTGCCTGCGGAGCGGGTTTTAGCCATTGGGGGGACCTTCCTCTTAGAGTGTAACAGCGGCCCGGCCTCGCGTCCAGGGTCAGGCGAGGATCGGCCGGGCGGTGAATTCGGCGCCGATGGACTTGGCGAAGAGCTCCAGGGGCTTGAGGTCCACCTCGGGGAGCTCGACGGCCGTGACGCGGGTGCGGATGCCCGCCTTGACGCAGTTGGCGGCGAACTTCCGCGAAGCGGCGAACCCGGTGTCGCGGTACGCCGGCGCGGGCCGTAGCAGCTCGACCCATTGCTTCGGGTCGGCGGTGTTGAGGCTGACGGCGACCTCGTCGAGGTACTTGGCCAGGTCGGGGGTGATGTCCCGGCCCCAGATCAGGTCGCCGAGGCCGACGGTGTTCAGCCGCCGCTTCACCTTGGGATGGTGGGTCTTGAGGTACTGGCCGACCTTGTTCATCTCCTCGAGGCGGTAGGTGGATTCCCCGAAGCCGCAGAACACGACCTCTTGCCAGCCCCCGCCCTCGCCCAGCTTGGCCTCGAGCGCGTTGATCATCGCCGCCGCCGTGGGCTCCGGCCCCTTGAGCCGGAGGTCGTTGCCCTCGAACAGGTAGTCCCAGGGGACCTTGACGCAGAAGCTGCAGGAGACGGGGCAGCGGTTGGTCAGGTTGAGGTAGAGGGCGTGGCCTTTTTCGTAAAGGATCATGACGGCCGTCCTGGAGCAACAAACCGGCTAAAAGCTCAGAATCGCCTTGTCACCCGTCGGGGTTTTTGTTATGATGTACGCCTACCTCAAGAGGAGTCCTATGTACGCGATTATCGAGACGGGCGGAAAACAACTTTGGGTCATTCCCGGCGAGACCGTCAAGGTCGAGAAGCTGGAGGCCAAGGAAGGCGACAAGCTGACGTTCGACGCGCTCTGGGCCGTCGGCGACGCTCCGGAAGGCCAGGAGCCGAAGTCCACGCGCAGCGCGAAGGTCACGGCGACCGTCGTCAAGCAGGGCCGCGGGCCGAAGATCATCGTCTTCAAGAAGCGCACGAAGAAGGCCTACAAGAAGACGCAGGGCCATCGTCAGTGGCTGACCAGCATCAAAATCGAAAGCATCTCCCTCAACTAAAAACATATGGCTTCAACGAAAGCACAGGGCTCATCCAACAACGGCCGTGATTCCCACGGTCAACGCCTCGGCGTCAAGCGCTACGGCGGAGAAGTCGTCAAGGCCGGCATGGTCATCATGCGCCAGCGCGGCACCAAGATCCTTCCCGGCCTCAACGTCGGCCGCGGCAAGGACGACACGCTGTTCGCGAAGATCAACGGCGTCGTGACCTTCGAGTGGGCGTACAAGGACAAGAAGATGGCGTCCGTGTACCCCGCCGCCGCGAAGGCCGCTCCGGCGAAGCTCGCGAAAGCCGCCAAGTAGATCAATCCGGCGCGCTCACGCGCGCCGACGACGGCCGCCGGCTCGGCCGCCGGGTAAAGCCCGGCGGCCTCTTTCTTGTACGCCCAGCATGACGCACGACTGAAGAGGTGGAAGTCCTCTGGGAACCCGGTCGCAGGGACCCGAGGGAAACGCAAGGGCGGGGTCGCGAGGCCCTGTCCGAAGGAAGCGTGGAACGAATTCCTGAGCCGACGAAC
>JACPOW010000062.1 GCA_016191335.1 Elusimicrobiota bacterium
GCGCCGATGGTGCTATAATCCTGTCATTCGATTCGATGCGAGATTAGAACTTCCCGCATCTTGCCGAGCCGTTCTTTCAAGTCTGATTTTTGGAAACCTCGACAGAAAAGTCGACAAAAAATCCGCGAAAATCGTTTTTTGGGAGCGCGGATTTAGGCGAAAAGTCGTTGAAAAATAGTCGTTTTAGCGGGTGTAGTTCAATGGTAGAACGAGAGCTTCCCAAGCTTTAGACGTGGGTTCGATTCCCATCACCCGCTCCAATTTTCGTGCATCCTTCCTGCCCGAGGCGACTGTTTACGGAAACAGTCGCCTTCTCCCCGCGTGACGGAATCGAGAACGAATAATGTATCCGGTTTGATGTAAACTCTTCGGACTCGACGGACCGGAGGACGCGCCCGAATGGCCATCTTAGAGCTGACCCCAGAGCAGATCCACGACATGACGCTGGCGGAGAAGGATCGCTGGTGGCTCAAGAACGTCTATAAGGGAGACATGCCCCAGCTCAACCTCCGCTCGGGGCTGACCGGCATGCTGCTCGGCGGCGTGCTCAGCCTCACCAACCTCTACGTCGGCATCCGCACCGGCTGGACGCTCGGCGTCGGCATCACCTCGGTGATCCTGTCCTTCGCGATCTTCAAGGTGATCTCCAAGCTCAAGCTCGGCAACGAGATGACCGTGCTGGAGAACAACGCGATGCAGTCCATCGCGACGAGCGCGGGCTACATGACCGCGCCGCTGATCTCCTCGCTGGCCGCGTACATGTCCGTCACCGGCCGCATCATCCCCTGGCAGCACACGATGGTCTGGATCATTCTGCTCGGCATACTCGGCGTGCTCTTCGCCTTCCCGCTCAAGAAGCGCTTCATCAACGACGAGCAGCTGCCGTTCCCCGAGGGCTACGCCGCGGGCATCGTCATGGACAACCTGCACACCGGCGAGGGCGAGGAAGGGATGTTCAAGGCCAAGCTCCTCGGCTGGGGCGCCGCCGTCTCCGCCGCGATCGAGACGATGGTCAACGAGAAGGTCATGACCGCGATGAAGCTCCACTGGCTCAACCTGCCGGAGCACTGGGACGACGTCGTCTACAAGTGGTTCACGCCCAGCATCATGGGCACGCCGCTCAAGGGCCTCACCGTCCAGTGCGACACCTCGATCGTGATGGTCGCCGCCGGCGGGCTGATGGGCACGAAGACCGCGGCCTCGCTGATGATCGGCGCGATCGTCAACTACCTCGTCCTGGCTCCGTACCTGATCCAGAAGGGGATCATCGCCGGCCCCGGCTTCAAGAATATAACAATGTGGGCGCTGTGGGGCGGCGTGGCCCTCATGACGACCTCGTCGATCTACTCGTTCCTGTCGAAGCCCAAGGTCATCCTGCAGTCGTTCCAGGGCATGTTCGGCAAGAAGAAGGCGGGGGAGGAGGACGTGCTCAAGGACATCGAGCTGCCGATGTGGCTGTTCGCCGTCGGCATCCCGGTCGTGGGCCTGCTCACCGTGTGGATGGGTCACATCTTCTTCGGCGTGCATTGGTGGCTGGGCGTGATCGCGATCCCGATGGTGTTCGTCTTCACCCTCATCGCGGTCAACGCGACGGGCCTGACCTCGATCACCCCGACGGGCGCGCTCGGCAAGCTCACGCAGCTCACCTACAGCGTGCTGGCCCCCGGGAACATCCAGACCAACATCATGACCGCCGGCATCACCGGCGAGGTGGCCTCGAGCGCCGCCAACCTGCTGATGGACATCAAGCCCGGCTACATGCTGGGCGGCAAGCCGCGGCATCAGGCCCTGGGCCACACGCTCGGCATCATCGCCGGCGCGCTCGTCGCGGTGCCGGTGTTCTACGCCATCATGAACAACGACCTCTCGGTGCTGATGTCCGACCGCCTGCCCATGCCGGGCGCGCAGATCTGGAAGGCGGTGGCCGAGGTGCTCACCAAGGGCCTGAGCTTCCTGCATCCGTCGGCCCAGCTCGCCATCGCGGTCGGCGCCGGCCTCGGCCTCGTCATCGAGGTCCTGAACCAGCGCAGCAAGGGGAACTTCCCGGTCTCCGGGGTCGGCCTGGGCCTGGCGTTCGTGCTGAAGTTCAGCGACTCGCTGTCCATGGCGCTGGGCGCGCTGATCTTCTGGCTGGCGGGGAGATACCTGACCGACAAGAAGTCGGTGAGCTACCGGGCCTTCGTCGACAACCAGGAGACGGTCTGCGCCGGCGCCATCGCGGGCGGCTCCATCATCGGCCTGGTCCTCATCCTCCTGGAGACCATCGTCCTGAAGTGAGCGGAGCCATCTGGGCCGTCGTCCTCTGCGCGGGCCTCGCGTCCGCCCAGGAGCCCGAGGACGCGCCGGCCGCGGCGCCGTCGGCCGCCCTCTCGTCGGGGCCGGCGACGACCGTCTCGCAGGCGCCGGGCCCCGCGATCGCGCCCCCGCCGGGCGCCGTCGTCCCGCCGCCGCTCCGGAACGCCCTCGCGGAGAAGGCGCGCGCCCTCTACTTCACCTCCGACGTGCTGAAGTCCGCCGAGGCCTTCGAGGCGGCGGTGAAGGTGTCCTCCGCGGACCGGCGCGTCTGGGCCGACGGCGCGATCGCCTGGGCCGAAGCCGGGCGTCCGGACAAGGCGGTGGCCTGGCAGCGCAAGGCGGCGTCGCTCGACGACGGCGCCAAGGCCCGCGCGGCCTCGGGATGGGCGCTGCTGCGCGCCGCGCAGCCCGAGGCGGCGGACGCCGAGTTCGCGCGCGCTCTCGCCTCGGATCCCGGCTCCGCCTACGCGCTGCTCGGCGCCGGGCGCGCGAAGCTGGCCCTCGGCAAGCCGCGCGAGGCGGTCGCGCTGATGAGCAAGGCCTCGCCCGGGCAGTCCCTGGCCGACTATTACCTCGGCATGGCCTACGAGAAGCTCGGCGACGAGGAATCCGCGGCGGAGGCCTATAAGCGGGCCGTCGGCGCCGACAGCTACTTCTACGAGGGACGCGCCGTCCTGTCGCGCAGCTACCTGAAGCTGCGCCGGTACAAGGACGCGTGGCGGCACCTGCAGAGGCTCGTCGAGGCCGACCCCGGCTCGAAGCTGGCGCGCGCCATGCTCGAGAAGGTCCGGCCGATGCTCCCGCGCTCCGAGGAATCGCCCGCCCCGGCGCTCGGTCCCGCGCCGGAGGCGGCGCCGGTGCACGAGACCGAGCCCTGGGACGGCAAGGTGCCGGTGCTGCGCATCGGCGTCTCGTCGACGCAGATGGGCCGGCCCCGGCCGAGGCGCTCGGCGACCGTGCGCGGGAACGGCCCGTGGAAGGCCGTCGACCCGAAGACCGGCCGGGTCCTGCTCACGGCCGAAGCGGGAGAGGCCTGGACCTTGCGCCTCGTCCCGGGGAAGACGGTGAAGAAGAAGAAGGGCCGCTCGCGCCTGGAGTTCCGCGCCGCGGACGGGAGGGTCTCGGCCGTGCCGGGGGACGTCGCCCTGCTCAAGCCGCTGGAACCGGCGACCTCCGCCCTGACCCTCGAGGACGACCCCGAGCACTCGCCGCGCGCGTTCCGGGGAGACCTCGAGCTGGCGCTGTTCGGCGGGCGCCGGACCATCCGCGTCGTGAACATCATCGGCCTCGAGGACTACACGCACGGCGTGGTCTCCGCCGAGATGCCCCAGCGGGCGCCGTTCGAGGCCCTCAAGGCCCAGGCCGTCGTCGCGCGCACGCACGCGCTGTTCATCAAGACCGTCACGAAGCGCCACCGCAAGGAAGGCTACGACCTGTGCGACGAGCAGCATTGCCAGGTTTACGGCGGGCGCCGCGCCGAGACCGAGCGCACGCGCTCCGTCGTCGTCGACACGCGCGGACGCGTCGCCGTCTACCAGGGCCGGCCCGCGCACGTGATCTACTCCTCGCATTGCGGGGGCCGCACGCAGAGCGGGACCGACATCGGCTGGGGCAACGTCCCGTACTGGACGAGCGTCGACGACTCGGCCGAGTACCAGGACCCTCCAGCGACGCCGCTCGCCCTGCGGCTGTTCCTGTCGGACTGGCCGAAAGGGTTCGACCGCCCGTCGAGCTACGTCCACCCGGCGCACGCGCGCTGGACCCGGGCGATCCCGGCCAAGGCTCTCGAGGAGAAGCTGAACCGGAAGTTCAAGATCGGGAAGCTCAAGGGCCTGCGCGTGCTGCGGCGCGTCGCCTCGGGGCACGTCGAGAGCCTCCTGATCGTCGGTTCGAAGCGGAACAAGAAGCTGAGCGACGAGATGGACATCCGCAGCCTGCTCGGCGTCGGCTCCCTGCGCAGCACCCTGTTCGTCGTCGACACCGAGTACCGCAAGGAGGGGAAGGTCCTGACGCCCGAGACCTTCGTCTTCCGCGGCGGCGGCTGGGGCCACGCGGTCGGCCTGTGCCAGTCCGGCGCGATGGGCCGGGCCGAGGCCGGCCAGGACTATGAGACCATCGTCCGGGCATACTTCCGGGGCGTCGAGATCGGGAAGCTCGATTACTAGGAGTTCGTCCGAGTAATCGGAGTTGGCGAACTGATCTACGGCGATAGATAATCACTCGCACCGGCGCGAGTGATTATCATTGAGCATCGATCACGCGACGAACGCAACGGCGTTTGCCCCCAACAGCCTGGCGGCCCCGCGGGGGCCGCCAGGCTCCTCGCCTGCGGCGAGGAGCCCTTTTAACGGCA
>JACPOW010000063.1 GCA_016191335.1 Elusimicrobiota bacterium
CGTCGGCTCAGGAATTCGTTCCACGCTTCCTTCGGACAGGGCCTCGCGACCCCGCCCTTGCGTTTCCCTCGGGTCCCTGCGACCGGGTTCCCAGAGGACTTCCACCTCTTCAGTCGTGCGTCATGCTGGGCGTACAAAAAAGATAAACACCCGTCCCGGGACGAGTGTTTATCTACGAGAATAGATCGACGAGTTCAGCCGACCTTGCCGCCGCACTCCGCGCAGAACTTGGCTCCGGCCGCGAGGCCCTTGCCGCAGGACGAGCAGAACTTCGCCCCGGCCGGGCTTCCGGCCGCGGCGCCCGCCGCCGGCGCGTTGGGGTTCATGTTGCCCATGGCCTGGCCCATCATCTGGCCCATGCCGAGGCCCGCTCCGAGGCCCATGCCCGCGGTCATGCCCGCGCCCGCTCCGCCGCCCTCGTTGCCGGCGGCCTTCTCCATGACGTCGAGCGTGCGCTTCTGCTGGTACTTGTCGCCGAGGATGTCGACCTCGGCGCGGTCCGCGAGGGCCTTCTTCAGGCGCAGGACGGTGTCGTCGTCCTCGGGCACGTCCACCGAGTTCAGGTAGAAGTTGACGAGCTTCACGCCGAACTGGCCGAAGTCCTGGGCGAGCTTGCCCTGGATCGCGCCGGACATCTCCTCGAGGTGAGCCGCGATCTCGAGGACGTTGATCTTCTGCTTCACGATCGTCTCGGCGATGTAGTCCTTGGCTCGCGTGAGCAGGACGCCGCGGAAGTAGTTCGACAGCTGGTCGGTCGTGAACTGCGGGCTCGTGGCCGAGAGCTGGGTCACGAACGCCTTGGAGTCGGCGACCTGGATCCCGAACTGGCCGAACGCCCGCACGGGGAGGAACACGTTGAACTTGGGGTCCAGGACGGGGATGGGGCTGTTCGTGCCCCACTTCACGTCGAGGTTGACCGCCTTGTTCACGTAGTAGATCTCGGCCGCGAACGGGGTCTCGCCGCCGAAGGGGATGTTGACGTACTTGCGCAGGAACGGGATGTTCGCCGTGCGCAGGGTATGCGTGCCGGGGCCGAGGACGTCGAGCGCCTGGCCGCCCTTGAAGAAGATGGCTTCCTGAGCCTGGTTGACGATGACCTGCGTGCCCCAGCTCAGGTCGTCGGGCGGATGGCGCCAGACGAGGACGTTGGCGGGGCCGTCATACTTGACTCGATCAATTAATGCCATGGTGGGGTGTAACCTCCAGAATCTTTACTATAGCCTCCGCGCCGGACCCTGTCAACCCTTTCCGGAGCGGGTCAGGCCACGCCGCGCACGGAGCGGCTCATCGCGTCGCGCTCCTCGTTGATCATCAAGGTGACGTCGTCGGGGCGCAGGGCGAAGCGGGCGGCGAAGGAGTGCAGGGCGGAGCGCTCGTCTTCGCTGACGACGCCGTCGGTCAGGCTCATGCGGATCATGCCGCGCAGCATGGTCTCGGCCTGGCCGCCGTCCTCCGCCTTCGGGGCGTCGAGCAGGCCCGCGCGCGCGGCGGAGGCGATCTGGGCCGCCTTCGACGGCGGCAGGCCGCGGCTGCGGGCGTAGGAGTCGAGGAAGGCCTTCTCGGCCAGGCTCTCCTCTCCGTCGGCCAAGGTCGCGCGGGCGAGTATGCCGTAGGCGTCGGCGGGGCTCAGGTCCGAGCCCCAGTCGAGGCCGGCGAGCGCGGGCTGGACGCGCGCCGCCGCGACGGACACGCCGGCCGGCCGCCTCCACTCGCCGAACGGGATCAGCTCGGTGAGCACCCAGTGCTTGCGGCCGTCGTTGAGCGGGGTGGAGCAGTAGGCGCAGGCCGCCTCGGAGCCCTCGGCCGGCGGGGCGCCGCACGAGGGGCAGCGCGCGGTGCGCAGGCCCTGGTGCGCGTCGGTCCGGGCCCCGGCCGCGCGGCGCAGCACGAAGAAGTGCTGGCGCAGCTCGCCCGCGGCGGACCATTTGACGACGACGTGGGCGCGGCGCCAGGCCCCGCCGTTCTCGAAGGCGACGACCTCCACCGCGCCGACGGCCGCCTTCTCGAAGGCGTCCCCCCAGCCCCCGGCGGCGGCGAAGCCGGCGCAGAAGGCCTCGTCGGCGACGGGGCGCAGCGGCGCGGGGTCCCCCAGCCGGCGCGCGTCGAGCCAGCGCCAGAAGACCACCGAGGTCCGGTCCTCGAGCTCCGACAGGCTCAGCCCCGGGTCGGACGCGGCCGCCTCGGCCCAGCCGTCCACGTCGCGCATGGGGTCGCGCAGGCGCCACTCGCAGCTCTGCGTGATCTCGGAGAGCACCCAGTCGTACTCGCCGGAGTTCACCCAGGACCGGCACGCCGCGCACTGCGCCGCGTCGGCGATCGGCAGCGGCGCGCCGCAGCTCGGGCAGCGCCCCTCGATGAGGCCGGGCGTCTTGAGGGTCTTCGCGCCGGGACGGCGCAGGAAAGTCCAGACCTCCTCGAACTCCTCGCGTCCCGGGGAGCCGGAGACCGTGCCGCCCTCCGCGTCGACCATGCGGTCGGAGGCGGCGGCGACGATCCTCACGCACAGCTCGTCGAAGTGCTTGTCGCTGACGCAGGCGAGCAGCTCGATGTCCCGGACCTCGACGCCCTCCATCAGGTTGCGCAGGCCGCGGGCCTTCAGGGCCCCGAGCTGGCGCTCGAAGCGCTCGCGCACGCCGTCGGAGATGAAGGCCCGGGCGCTCGCCATGTCCCCCGAGGACCAGGCGTCCTGGATCTTATGGAAGGCCGCTCCGGCGCGGCGCAGGAAGGCCCGGTCGTCGAACTCCGGGTCCCGCTGCCGCAGGCGGGACAGCTCCGCGCCCTTGCGCGCCGACAGCTGGCCGCCGCCGCGCGCCGACGGGCCGAACTCCCGGCTCGCCGGCCCGGCGGAATGGACCTCCTCGTTGATCTTCCAGATCATGTAGATCATGAAGACGGTGAAGGGCACGCCGAACAGGGGCTTCTCCACGACCATGCGGACGTAAAGGTAGAGGAAGAAGAACAGCAGGTCGCCCGAGTCAGAGGAGGAGCCGCCGCCGTAGCTGTAGGAGGAGGAGCCGCCCGAGAACCCGCCCGAGTAGCTCTCGCCGCCGCCCGCCCGCGCCGACGCCCGCGCCGCGAGCGCGGCGACGAGGGCGAGCACGAGGAGTAGGCGGCGCATCGTGTGCAGTTTAGCCCCGGAACGGAGCCGCGTCAAGCGACAAAGGCCGGGGAGACTATCCTTGAGGATAGTGGCGGGCGACGACGACCCACACGCGGCCCTTGAGGACGGTCAACATCACCTTGCCCTCGGCTCGGTTTCCCAGGCCGCGGCTGCCGCGGCGCAGGACCTCGTCCCTCAGAGCGAAGCGCGCGCCGGTCAAGGTCAGCCGGGCTCTCGGCGCGGCCAGCAGGGAGAAGCGCGCGCCCTTCTTGAAGGCGAGCCGGTGGCGGCCCGGCCCGAGCAGGCGCGCGGTCCCGCCGTCGATCACGGTCAGGTCGAGGCCGCGCGCTCCTTCCTCGAGGGCGGCGAAATTCACCAGCTCGTGATCGAGGCCGCCTCCCAGCACGCCGGCAAGCCACACGACGCGGGCGCCGATCGAGCGGGCGAGGCCGAGGGCTTTGTCGAGATCGGAGCACTCGGGATCGAAGTCGTACCGGTGCTCGGTCTTCGTCCAGGCTTTGGGGAGCGACTTCGGCACGGAGTCCATGTCGCCGACGATGTAGTCAGGCCGCAGGCGCAGGGCGACCGCGTGGCGCGCGCCGCCGTCGGCGCAGATCAACGCGTCCGCCCGGCGGGCGGAGGCGCGCACCGTCTTGGGGTCGCGGATGTCGCCGTTGAGCAGGATCAGAGCGGTCTTGGTCGTCATCGCGGAGCGGCCAGCGCCTCGGCCCTCACCGCCGCGCCGTCGCCGGGCGGGTAGCCGAAGCCGAGCAGGCGCCCGACCGTCGGCGCCAGGTCCACCGTCGCGGCGGGGGCGTCGTAGACGCCGCCGGCGACGCCCCGGCCCCAGAAGACCAGCGGCACGCGCGCGTCGTAGTCCCAGGGGGTGCCGTGGCTCGTGCCCGGGGGCGCGTCGCCGAGGAGCACGTTCTCGGCCATGATCAGGAACAAGTCGCCGGACCGTCCCGGGTCGTAGGAGAGGCGGAAGGCCTCGGCGAAAGGCCCGCCCTTCTCGCCCGCGACGTAGACCCCGCCCGCGCCGTCCACGGCGGCGAGAGCCTTCGCGGCCTGGCCCAGGAAATCGCGCCGCTCGAGGCCCAGCTTCCCGGCCGCGTCGAGGTTCAGGTAAAGATGAGGCGTCTGGTTCGACAGGATCCAGCGCCCGTCCGGGAGCGGCCACTTCTTCTGCAGGACCTGTTCGAGCTCGGCTCCGAACTTCTGCCAGTCCACGCGGCGCACGCCGAGGGCCTTGCCCGAGGCGTCCTCGGGCGAGGGGATCGCCCCGTGGTCCGAGGACAACGCCAGCGCGACCGAGCCGCCGGAGGCCTTGTCGACGAGGCGGAGCAGGCGGCCGGTGAGGGCGTCGAGGCTCTTGAGCTGGGCGTCCATCTCGGGGACCTCGAGGCCGTGGGTGTGGCCGACGAGGTCGGTCCCCGAGTAGCTGACGAGGAGCAGGTCCGTGCCAGCGCCCCGGCCGACGCGCTCGCGCTTGACGAGCTCGGCGACGAGCAGGTCCAGCGCCTGGTCGTAGACGGGGCTGGCGATCAGCTCCTTGGGCACGCGCTTGCCCTTCACCGGGAGGAGCCCCTTCTTCTTGAGCCCCGCGTTGAACGCCGCGAGCCACGCGGGACGCTTGTAATACGAAGAGGTCGTGAACTCCCCGTTGAAGCGGTCGAACCAGAGCACGACGTCCGCCCTGCGTCCCCCGAGGATGATGGCGCCGCGGTCCTTGCCGGACACCGCGAACACGCGGGACTTCGGGTCGAACGCCTTGAGCGCGTCGGCGAGCGTCGGCCCGCGCAGGTGCTCGGGGCCGAGGCCGTAGGCCGCGTCGGCCATGCAGTAGGTCTCCGAGCCCGCGACGCGGTCGTACCAGTCGTTGGCGACGATGCCGTGCACCGCGGGGGTGCGGCCCGTCGAGATCGCGGCGTGGCCCGGGGCGGTCTCCGTGGGGATGTGCAGATGGCGGGCCCGGGTGAAGACCGCGCCCTCGCGGCGCAGGCGGCGGAAGCCGCCGTCGGGGAGGTCGGAGCGGTCGAGGTACTCGGGGCGCATCTGGTCGACGACGACGACCACGCCGAGGCGGACGGCGGCCGAAGCGGACGAGCCGAACAGAAGAACGGCCGAGAATAAAAAAGAGACCGGCATGATCCTGGTTCTAAACGGCATTTTCTTTTTCTATCTGCAAAGTCACGTGCGTGATGCCGAAACGGTCGGCCATGATCTTCTTCCCGGCGAGGAGGGCGTCGGCGTGGTCGCGGCCGGCCTCGAGGACGAGGTGGCCGCTCATGGAGTCCTTGCCCTGGGTCAGGGACCAGAGGTGGAGGTCGTGGACGTCGGTCACGCCCGGGATCTCCTTGAGCGCGGCGCGGATCTCGTCGATGTCGAGGTGCGCCGGGGCGCCCTCGAGCAGGATGTTCACCGAGTCGCGCAGGAGCCAGAACGCGGTGAGGACGATGCCGCCGCAGATCAGCACGGTGACGATGGCGTCGGCGCGGTACCAGCGCGTCTGCAGGATGATGAACCCGGCGAGCAAGGCGCCGACGGAGCCGGCGCCGTCGGAGATGACGTGGAGCAAAGCGCCTCGCATGTTGATGTTGGTGCGGCTCGCCTTCCACAGGATCGCGGCGGAGCCGACGTTGCACAGCAGGCCCACGAAGGCGACGGCGATCATCGGCTTGGCCGCGATGGCCGTCGGGAAGGCGAAGCGCGCCCACGCCTCGCGCAGCAGGAAGCCGGTGGCGACCATCAGCGCGATCGCGTTGCCGAGCGCGGCCAGGACCTCGACGCGGCGGTAGCCGTAGGTGCGCTTGGGGTCGGCGGGCAGGCGGGCCAGCATCGCGGCGACCAAGGTCAGGCTCAGGCCCAGCAGGTCGACGGCCATGTGCGCGGCGTCGGCGATCAGGGCCAGGCTTCCCGTCCACCAGCCGCCGGCGAGCTCGACGAAGAAGATGACGCCCGTCAGGGCGATCGCGCCGTACAGCGGGCGTTCGGCGTCGCCCTCGGCTTGGTGATGCTCGTGGTCGTGACCTCCGCCGCGGATCATGGGAGCTTGGCTTTCCGGTTCTGGCGGGCGATCTCGTAGAGGAGGGCGGTGGCCGCGCACGAGGCGTTGAGGCTGCCGACGCCGTGCTCCGACTGGGGCACGCGCATCAGCTCGTCGCAGGAGGCGCGCACGAGCGGGCGCATCCCGTAGCCTTCCGAGCCGATGACGAGCACGCAGGGCGTGTTGATGACGCAGTCCCAGGCGTCCTTGCCCGAGGCGTCGGCGCCGTACACCCAGAACCCGTGCTTCTTGCACAGGTCGAGGGTCTGGGCGATGTTCACGACGCGGTGCACCGGGATCTTGAGCGCGGCGCCGGCCGAGGCCTGGATGACGGCCTGGGTCACGGGCGCGGATCTACGCTCGGGGATCACGACGCAGCGCGCGTGGAGCTGGAGCGCCGAGCGCGTGATGGCGCCGAGGTTGTGCGGGTCCTGGATCTGGTCGAGCACCACGACGACGAGGCCTTTCTTGCGCTCCTCGTCGAGGCCCTGCACCCACTCGGAGAAGGTCGCCGCGGGATCGAACGAGACGCGGATCGCGATGCCGTCGTGCTTGCCGCCCTTGACCGCGCGGTCGAGCTCGGGGCGGGACATGTAGCGGATCAGCACGCCGAGGTCCTTGGCCATCTTGATGCACATCCCGATGTTGGGATGTGCCAGTTCGTGCTCGATCCACATCTCGCGGCAGTCGTAAGGCGTCTTGGTCAGCGCCTTGGCCACGGCCTCGAAGCCGCCCATCCAGCGCGTCTCGGCGTTGGCCGGGCGCTCCTCCCCCTCCGCCGGCTCGGCGCCGCGCGGACCCGAACCGGTCAGGCGCTCGTGGCGGAACTTGTCGTGCTGGCGCTTCTTGTCGAAATGGCGGTTCTTGTCGAAAGGCTTGGCCTTCGGCGGATGCTGGGGACGGTCGCCGCGGTCGGGGCGGTTGTTGCGGTCGGGACGACGGCCGAATTTCTTTTTCACTTTTTAACCGCCTTGGAGCCGTCCTTGCCGTCGAGCACTTTGTATCCCGCGGCTTCGATCTCTTTGCGCAGCGCGTCCGCCTCGGCGTAATCCTTGCGCGCCTTCGCCTGGACGCGCTTCTCCACCAAGGCGACGATGCCAGCCGGCACGGCCTCGACGGCCTCCGCGGCGAACAGGTCCAGGCCGAGCACGGAGTCGGCCTCCTCGAGGAACGCCTTCTTGGCGCCGGCCGGAAGGTCCGACTTCAGCGCGTCCCAGACGACGGCCAGCGCCGACGGGGCGTTGAGGTCGTCGGACAGCGCGTCCTTGAACCGGGCGGAGAACTCGGCGCAGTTCGGCTTCGCCGCTTCCCCGGCGACGGCGGCCGCGGCGTCCTTCAGGCGGCGGCGGGCGGTCTTCGAGCCCTCGAGGGACTCCCAGGTGAAATCGAGCTGCTTGCGGTAGTGCGCCGTCAGGCAGTGGTACTTGTAGTCGAGCGGCGAGAAGCCCTTCTCCTTGAGGTCGGAGAGCTTCACGAACCCGCCGGAGGACTTGGCCATCTTGGCGTTGTTCATCAGCAGGAACTCGGCGTGCATCCAGACCTTGGCGAACGGCTTGCCGGTCGCCCCCTCGGATTGGGCGATCTCGTTGGTGTGGTGGACGGGCACGTGGTCGATGCCGCCGCAGTGGATGTCGAGCGTCTCGCCCAGGAAGCGCATCGCCATGGCCGAGCACTCGATGTGCCAGCCCGGGAAGCCCTTGCCCCAGGGAGAGTCCCATTCCATCTGGCGGGTCGTCCCGGCGGGCGAGAGCTTCCACAGCGCGAAATCGGTGATGTGCCGCTTCTCGGCGTTGGCCTCGACCCGCGCGCCCGACTTCAAGCCTTCCAGATGCTCCTTGGTCATCAGCTTGCCGTAGTCGGGGAGCTTGGCGGTGTCGAAGTACAGGCCGTCGGCGGTCCTGTAGACGAAGCCCTTGGCCTCGAGCTTCTGGACGAGCGCGATCTGCTCGGGGATGTAGTCGGTCGCCTTGCACAGCGTGTCGGCGGGAAGGAGGTTGAGCTCCTTGCAGTCGGAGAGGAACGCCTCGGTGTAGAACTTGGCGATGTCCCAGGCGCTCTTGCCCTCGCGCGCGGCGCCGACCTCCATCTTGTCCTCGCCCTCGTCGCCCTGGCTCGTCAGGTGGCCGACGTCGGTGATGTTCATCACCCGGTTCGGGAGGAAGCCCAGCAGCTTGAGCGTGCGCACGAGCACGTCCTCGAAGACGTAGGTGCGGTAGTTGCCCACGTGCTGGTAGTTGTACACGGTGGGGCCGCAGGTATATAAGGAAACCTTCGGCGGAGCCGCGGGCTCGAAGTCGTCCTTGGCGCGGGTGAGGCTGTTGTAGAGGCGCAGGGCCATGCGGGTATTCTAGGAAATACCGGGCCTCTCGGCCCATCGCTCTTCCTCACGAATCGGGGTCATAGCAGCCTCGATCGGCGCCGAAAATTGCCATAATAATCCCGGGTCCGGCGGGACGATCCGCCGGAGGATCGGGTGGTCGGGCCGCCATCCACGGAATCTATGCGCGTCACCACACGGCTCGTCGTCTCCATCGTCCTCGCCGCGGCTTTCGTCTCGGCCGGCTGGACCTTCTATCAGGCCCGGGGCGAGAGAGCCCACCTCCTCGAGGAGCTCAATCATCGCGGCGCCCTGCTCGCCGAGAGCCTGCGCGAGGCGGCCGACCCCCTCGCCAAGCGGGCCGACGCGAAGGCCCTCGCCCGCATCGCCGAGAAGTTCGGCGGCCGCCGGCGCCTGAGAGGCATCTCCCTGCACGCCCCCGACGGGAAGACCCTCGTCGCGACCGCGGGGCTGCCCGATTCCTCCCCTCCCCCCCGGACCGACGGGGTCATCGACTGCGGCCTGATCCCGGGCGGGGCGCTCCACCGCTGCGCGGCGCCTCTCGAGAACTCCCCCGGCTTCCTCGCGGTGTTCCAGGACGCGAGCCACGTCGAGGCGGGCGTGCGCGAGGTCTGGCGGCGCGGCTTCTTCCGCCTGCTCACCCAGGTCCTGCTCATCACCGCGATCACCCTCTGGATCGTGCGCTTCGACATCCTCGCGCCCATCGAGCGCACGGCCGAATGGATGCGCCTGCAGCGCGCGGGCGAGGGGCGCGGGGCCGCGCCGCCGCCCGGCGGCCTGCTCGGGCCCCTGGCCTCCGAGGCCGCGGGGCTGGCCAAGAGCCTGGAGACCGCGCGCGCCGCGGCGGAGGCGGAGGCGCGCCTGCGCCACAGCGGCCAGTCGATCTGGACCCCCGACCGCCTCAAGGAGCACGCCAAGGAGCGCCTGGCGGGCCGCCCGATGATCGTCGTCGCCAACCGCGAGCCTTACCTGCACGTCCGCCGCGACGGGACGATCAAGGTCCTGCGCCCCGCCAGCGGCCTGGTCTCCGGCGTCGAGCCGATCCTGAAGGCCTGCGGCGCGTCCTGATCCAGGACTACCACTTCGCCCTCCTGCCGCGCATGATCAAGGAGGCGCGCCCCGACGCGCGCGTGTCCCTGTTCTGGCACATCCCCTGGCCGAACCCCGAGGCGTTCGACATCTGCCCCTGGCAGCGCGAGATCCTCGACGGCATGCTCGGCGCCGACGTGCTGGGCTTCCACATCCAGTACCACTGCAACAACTTCCTGGAGACCGTCGACCGCACGCTCCAGTGCCGCATCGACTGGGAGCATTTCGCGGTCCGCCGGGGCGTGCACTCGACCTCGGTCAAACCGTACCCGATCAGCGTCGCCATGGAGGAGGACGCGGGCCCGCTCCCCTCGAAAGCCGAGCTGATGAGCTCCGTCGGCGCGAAGGGGAGCATACTCGCGCTCGGCGTGGACCGTCTCGATTACACCAAGGGCATCATCGAGCGCTTCCTGGCGGTCGAGCGCTTCCTCGAGGCCAACCCCGCGTACCTCGGCCGCTTCGTTTTCGTCGAGCTGGGCGCGCCGAGCCGCACGAACATCCCCCGCTACCGCGACCTCGTCGAGGAGGTCAAGAAGGAGGCGGAGCGGATCAACGCCCGCTTCGTCACGAAGGAGACCAAGGACTGGAAGCCCATCGTGCTGGCGGTCGCCCACCACGAGAGGACCGAGGTCGCGCGCTGGTACCGCGTCGCCGACGTGTGCGCGGTCACCTCGCTGCACGACGGCATGAACCTCGTCGCCAAGGAGTACGTCGCCTCCGACCGCGAGGAGCCGGGCGCGCTGATCCTGAGCCGCTTCACGGGCGCCTCGCGCGAGCTGCGCGACGCGCTCATCGTCAACCCCTACGACGTCGAGCGGGTGGCCGACGCCCTGCGCGAGGCCGTGGAGATGGAGCCCGCGGAGCGCCGGCGCCGCTGGGAATCCATGCGTCAAGGCGTGCGCGAGCACAACATCTACCGCTGGGGCGCCCGACTCGTCGACGACCTGGCGCGGGTGCGCCTCGACGGCAAGCCGGTCTAGACGCGCGCCAGGCGGCGCAGCAGGGCGTCCACGCCCGAGACGCCGCGCACGCGCTCCCGCGCGCGGGTCGCCCCCCCGCCCACCTTCACGGTCCGAGCGCGGCGGCCGAGGCTGCGGAACGCCTCCTCGTCGGTCTCGTCGTCGCCGATGAAGACGACGCGCGCGCGCAGGCGCCGGGCGGCCAGCGCGATGGCCTCGCCCTTGCCCCAGGCGTCGGCGGGACGGAACTCCCAGACCCGCTTGCCGCCCGCCAGACGCCAGCCGCGCGGCCGGATGCCGGCGAGCACGCGCCGCAGGGCCGAGGGATCGCGGATCACGGCCGGGGCCCGGCGCCAGTGCACCGCCACCGCCGCCGTCTTGGGCTCGTCCCGCCCGCCCTTGAGGCCCCTGACCGCGCGCCGCGCGGCGGCGGCCAAGGCGGGCGGCTGGCGGGCGCGCGCGCGAAGGCGCGGATGGCGCCACTCCGGGCCGATCCCCTCCAGCACCCAGCCGTGCTCGCCCGACAGCGCCGCGCCGGCTCCGGCGAGCGCGCGGCGCAGGAAGGCCTGGGGCCGGCCGCTGACGACGAGGACCCGGACCCCCGGCGAGCGCCCCAGGCGGGCGAGGAGAGAACGGCGCGAGGCGCTCAGGCGGACCGCGGCCGGGTCGCGCTTGAGCGCGGCCAGGGTCCCGTCGAAGTCGAGCGCGATGAGCAGCCGCGCGGGCTCGCGTTCCACCTCAGGCCTCGGAGAACCCGCGGAAGCACGCGTGATAAGCGGCGCGCACGGCGCCGCCGCGCAGAAGGAACACGAGCACGGAGGTCAGGACGATCGAGCACAGCACGACGCCGTAAATCGTCGCCTCGATCTCGTGGCCGTGGACGAAGCCCGCGCGCAGGGGAACGGCGGCGAGGACGGCCGCGGCCAGCCCTTTGGGCGCCAGCGCGGCGGCCGTCGCGGCGTCGTCGCGGGGAGTCTCCTTGCCGAAGGAGACGCGCACGACGGCGATCCTCGCCAGGTAGATCGCCAACGTCGCGAGCAGGGCCGCGCCCCACAGCTTCGGAGCCGAGCCCTTGATCTGGAGGCCGATGTAGATGAAGAAGAACGCCTTCGCGATGAAAACGACCTCCGCGTACACCTCGCGTTCGACGTCGCTCACCGTCACGGGCCGGAAGGAGGCGAAGCGCTCCAGGAACTTGAGCGGCAGGTCGCGGATGTTCCCGAGCGTGATCCCGAAGGCCAGCGCCGCGATCGCTCCGGAAAACCCCAGGCCTTCGGCGACGCCGTAGACGATGAGCATGAACGCGGGCGTCGTCGAGAGGCTGTGATCGAGGTCGTGGACCCGGTCCAGGATCGCCGCCCACGCGAGGCCCCCCGCGCCCCCGATGAGCACCGCGAGCAGGAAGGCCGCCAGGATCTGGCCGAGCAGACGGCCGGGCAGGACCTCGGTGGAGGAGATGGTCGAGGCGAGCGACCGGGTGATGACGATGCAGAGCACGTCGGACAACGAGGACTCGAGGAACAAGCCGGTGCGGGTGCGTTCCGACAAGGGAAGGCCCGCGGCCATCGGGATGACGACCGCCGAGGAGGTGCCGCCCAGGATCGCCCCGACCATGAGACCTTCGATCCACGATAATCCGAGCAGCGGCCTCAAGATGAGCGGCAGCACGACCAGGGAGACGGCGAACGAGATCGCCGTCAGACGCGTGCCCAGGGCCATCGAGTCCGCGATGTCCCGGAGCTTGAGGTTGAGTCCGCCCTCGAACAGGATGACGACGAGCACGATGGAGGTGAACACCCCGCCCAGCTGGCCGAAGGCGCCGGGTTCGATCCAGCCGAAGAGCGGACCGAGGATCAGCCCGAGGAGGAAGAAGGGCAGGACGTCCGGGATGCGCGTGCGCTGGAACAGCGCGCGGAACAAATGCGCGCCGAAGACGAGAAGACCCAGGCCGATGAGCACCGCGGACACGGCGCATAGGATAGCAAACGGCGCCGGCGCTTAAGGGTTCGGAAGCCGGCCTCCGTCGGCCGCGTCGAAGAGGTGCATCGCGCCGGACGGCGCCGCGACCCGGCAGGTCGCGCCGCCGCTCCTGGTTCGGGGGCGGGCGGCCCGCGGGGCCGCCCCGCCGGCGTCGAGGGTGAGGATGGTGTACGAGCCCACGGGCTCCACGACGACGATCGCGGCCTCCCGGCCTTCGCCGACCTTCAGCTCCTCGGGACGCACGCCGACCAGCAGGTCGCCCTCCGGCAGGTCCGGGAAGAGACCGGAGCGCTCCGCGTCGGCGCGCGGCACGATGTTCATCGGAGGCGCGCCCAGGAAGGTCGCCGCAAAGACGCTGGCGGGACGGCGGTAGAGGTCCTCGGGCGTGCCGACCTGCTGGATCTTGCCCTCGTGAAGGAGCACGACGCGGTCGGACATGGTCATGGCCTCGACCTGGTCGTGGGTCACATAGACGACGGTGCCCTTGGCGCGCTTGAACAAAAGCTTGAGCTCGCCGCGCGTGCGTTCTCGAAGAACCGCGTCCAAGTTCGAAAGCGGCTCGTCGAGAAGGAAGACCCGCGGCTCGCGCACGAGCGAGCGCGCCAGCGCCACGCGCTGGCGCTGACCGCCGGACAGCGCGGCGGGACGGCGCTTGAGCAGCGGCTCGAGGCCCAGGCGAGCGGCGGCGTCGGCGGTGCGCCGGGCGATTTCGGGGGCGGGGACGCCCCGGAGCTTGAGGCCCATCGCCACGTTCTCCTCGACGGTGAGGTGAGGGTACAGCGCGTAGTTCTGGAAGACGAAGGCGATGTCCCGGTCCTTGGGAGGGACGTCGGAGACTTCGCGTCCGCCGATGCTCAGGCGGCCGGAATAGGCGTATTCCAGGCCCGCGATGATGCGCAGCAAGGTCGTCTTGCCGCAGCCCGACGGTCCCAGCAGCGAGACGAACTCGCCGTCGGCGACGGAGAACGACACCCCCTCGAGCACGGGCCTGCCGGCGCCGAACGACTTGCGGATGTTCTCGACTCTCACTTCGGCCATATAGTCATCCCTTCACCGCTCCCGCGGTGAGACCCTCGACGATTCGGCGCTGGAAGGCGAGCACCATGGCCACGACCGGAAGCGTCGTGACCACGACGGCGGCGGCGATCTGCCCCCAGGGAACCTCATAGACCGTCACGCCGGACAGCATGGCGATGCCCACCGGCACGGTGCGGGCGGCGTCGCGCGAGACCAAGGTCTGCGCGATCAGAAATTCGTTCCAAGAAAAGATGAAGACGAGGATGGCGGTCGTCGCCACCGCCGGGGCCGACAGAGGCAGCACGATCCTCCAAAGCGTCTGCCAGCGCGAGAGGCCGTCGAGCCAGGCCGCCTCCTCGACGTCCCTGGGCAGGCGGTCGAAGAAGGCCTTGAGCACCCAGATGGCGAACGGCAGGTTCAGCGCCGTGTAGGCGATGACGAGGCCCGTCCGGGTGTTGAGCAGTCCCGCCTTCGTCGCGAGCATCTTGAGCGGCACGATGAGGACGGTCCCGGGAAACAGCGACAGCCCGAGTATCCCGATCAGCGCCGCCCGCCCGCCGGGCAGGCCCAGACGCGAGAAGGCGTAGGCCGCGCAGACGCCGAGCGCGGTCGTCAACGCCGTCGTCCCGACGCCGACCACGAAGCTGTTCCAGATGTAGGTCGCGAAGGGCCGGGCCTTGAAGACCTGCGCGTAGCTGGAGAAGTCGAGCACGGAGGGCCAGTAGCGCACCGGCACGGCCGCGACCTCGGCCGCGGGCTTGAGCGAGGTGATCGCCTGCCACAAAAAGGGCGCCAGGCTCCAGGCCGCGACGGCGGCCACGGCGAGGGCGAAGAGCGCTCGGCCCCGGAGCGTGGACCTCACCGGCCGCTCCCGCCGCGCGCCGCCCCGAGCATGAGGCCGGTCATCAGCACGAGGCACAGCGCCATGGCGACGACCAAGGCGCAGCCGTAGGCCAGCTCCTGATAACGGAACACGACGTCGTAGGCGTAGACGGCGATCGTCTGCGTGCGGCCGCCGGGGCCGCCGCCCGTCAGCACGAAGACGAGGTCGAAGAGACCGAAGGTCTGGATGGCGCGGAAGATGACCGCCACCACGATCGTCGGCTTGAGCAGCGGCAAGGTCACGACGAGGAAGCGGCGGACGGGCCCCGCCCCGTCGAGGGCCGCGGCCTCATAGAGCTCGTCGGGAATGGCGGCCAGGCCGCTCATGAGGAGGACCGCCATGAAGGGCGTCGTCTTCCACACGTCGGCCAGCACGATCGCCCAGAAGGCGCTCGTCGCGTCGGCGAGCCACGGCACCTGGGGCGAGGCGACGAGGCCGAGGCGGAACAGCAGGTCCCCCATGACGCCGGAGTCGGCGTTGAAGATCCAGCGCCAGGCCATGGCCATGACCGCGGTGGGCAGGGCCCAGGGGATCAGGACCGCCGCGCGCGCGAGCCCTCGGCCCGGGAACGGGGACCACAGAACGAGCGCCACGGCGAGGCCGAGGACCAGTTCGAGGGCCACCGTGACCGCCGTGAGGCTCAAGGTCGTGCGCACGACGGGCCAGAAGCGCGTGTCCAGCGCGAGGCGGTGATACTCTCCGGCGAGGCCGAAGGTGTAGCCGATGGGCAGAAGGCCGACGACGGCCATGACGAGCATCGCCGGCGCGGCGTAAAGCCAGTTCACGGCGCCGGCCCGGGAGTGGTCGCGCATCAACGGGCCGCCGCCGCGCGGATTTCGACGGCCGCGGCCCGGAGAGCCTCGGCGGGGCTCTCCTGGCGCGAGAGGGCCGCCGATACGTGCATCTGCAGCGCGTCCGACATGCGCGGCCATCTCGGGTGAGTCGGCCTCGGGCGCGCCCCGGCGAGCACGCGCCCGAGGGCCTTCATATGCGGAGCGGCCTTGAGCACCTCGGGGTCGGCATACAGCGCCTTGCGCGACGGGAGTATGCCGCCCTTGAGGAAGGCCAGCTTCTGGCTTTCCGCGGAGGCGAAGTATTCGGCGACGAGGAACGCCTCCTTCGGACGGCGGGAAAAGGCGGACACCGCGAAGCCCCAGCCGCCCAAGGTCGCCGCGGGCTTGCCGCCGGGGCCGGCGACCATCGGCACGATGCCGATCTTGCCGCGCACCCGGGACCCCTCCTTCTGCATGAGGTTCCAGGCGTAGGGCCAGTTGCGCATGAACACCGCGCGGCCCTCCTGGAATGCGTTGCGCGTTTCCTCCTCTTGGTAGGTCAGCACGGCTTGCGGGATGATCTTGTCGGCGTGGATCCCGTCGACGAGGGCGGTCAGCGCCGCGACGGCCGGAGCCTCGTCGATGCGCACGGCCCCGCCGGGATCGAGCAGGTCCCCCCCGAACCCCCAGACCAGTTCCATGAAGACGCAGACGAGACCCTCGTACTGCTTTCCCTGGAAGACGAAGCCGGCGACCTCCGGCGTACGCGTTTTCTTGGCGGCGGCGACGAGCTCCTCCCAGGTCCGCGGCACCGGGAGGCCCTTCTCCGCGAGAAGGTCCTTCCTGTAATAGAGCATCCCGCCGTCGGATTGGACGGGCAGGCGATAGAGCTTGCCCTCGTAGCGGGACCCCTCGAGGTCCCCCGGCAGGAACTCGCCGAGCTCCTTCGGCGGGATCAGCGCGTCCAAAGGCATAAGCCAGCCCTGGGCCGCGAACTTGGGCACCCACGCGACGTCCACGTAAGCGAGGTCGTAGGAATCCTCCTTGCCCATGAACGCGGTGGAATACATGTTCTCTCGCGCGTCGCCGGCCGCGGGGCCCTCGATCATGTCCACCTTCACTCCCGGGTGGTCTTTTTCGAGGCGCTCGATGATGGCCTTGGCGAAGCCCCCGACGTCGGGCGCCGCCAGGAAGCGGACGTGGACCTTGCCGTCGTCTGGCTCCGAGCGGCCGCACGCCGACAGGAGGAGCGCGAGGAGGACGACGGCGGGCCGCCGGATCATTGCGCGCATTCTACTACACGCGAAGCTGAAAGCGGTCGGAGAGGCTCTCGATCGCCGCGCGCAGGGACGCATTGGGTTTGGGGTGGCGCCCGTACACGAACCAGATCCGCTCGTTGACCGCGGGGCCGCGCGGATGGAGCTTGCGCAGCCGGCCGCTCGCGAGGTCGTCCCGCACGGTCAGCGCGTCGAGCGCCGCCGCGCCCTTGCCGCGGAGCGCGAGATAGCGGATGAGCTCGGCGTCCTCCGTCTCCACGTCCACCGAGACCGCGACGGCGTGGCGGCACAAATAGAGGTCGATCTCCTTCCGGGCCGGATTGTCGGGGGACATGAGCATCACCGGGACGCGGGAGAGATCCGACGGAAAGCGCGCGACGCGCTCCGCCAGCTTCGAAGCTCCCACGAAATAGATCGGGATGGTCCCGGCTAGGCGGCCCGCGAACTCGACGCCGAGCTGAGGCGTGAAATCGACGTGCGACACCACCAGGTCGAGGCGATGCTGGCCCAGCCTCTCGCGCAATTCCTCCGCCCCGGCTCCGAGCACGCTGACGCGCAGGTGCGGGTCGAGCTCGTGCAGGTGTTCCAGCACCCGGGTCACCGCCCCGCGGGGGACGGACTCCGAGACGCCGAGGCGGAGAACGGCGGGCCCCGACACTCCGCCCGACCGCAGCGCCGCCGCCAGCTCGTCGCCTTGGGAGAAGATCCTCTCGCAGTAATCGAAGGCGATCCGGCCTTCGGCGGTCAGCGTCACGCCCCGGGGGCCGCGCACCAGCAGGGAGCGGCCCAGCGAGCGCTCGAGCTGCTGGAGCTGGAGGCTGAGCGTCGGCTGGGCCAGGCGCAGCTCGCGGCTCGCGGCGCCGATGCGCCCCGCCTTGGCGGCGATCCAGAAATAATAGAGGTGGTGGTAGTTGATCGGGATCATGGATGGCTAATTATTTGCTAATTCTATGACTTACATATTTATTATCTATTTTTTAAATCGGTTTTTCCGGGCTACAATCATGGCATGAACATCCAACGAACGGGACGGGCGGCGTTCCTGGCGGCCCTGGCCGCGCTGTGCGCCTGCGCGGGCGGGAAAAAGGCGGACAAGGACAAGGCGGCCGCGGCGGCGGCCCTCGCGGCGGCCTCCTCAGAGGAACCCCGCATCCAGGGGTCTCTTTTCGTCGAGACCGCCGAGCTGAGCGAGATCCGCTTCGACTACGACCGCGACGCCCTCACCTCCGAAGCGAGGGCCGCCCTCAAACGCAACGCCGCGACGATCAAGGCCAACCGCAGCTGGGAGGTGCTCGTCGAGGGGCATTGCGACGAGCGGGGCACCATCCCGTACAACCTGGCCCTCGGCCAGAAGCGCGCCAAGGCGGTCCGCGATTATTACCTCGCGCTCGGCGTTCCCGGCGGGCGCGTCGCGACGCTGTCCTTCGGCAAGGAGCGTCCGCGGTGCGCGGAGGCGACGGAGGATTGCTGGCAGCGGAACCGGCGGGCGATGAGCAAGGTCAAGTCCGCGCTGGCCGGCAAGCCCGGAGGCGCCAAGCGGCATGAGTAACGCCGTCCGCCGCGCTTTGCTTTACGGCGCCGCGGCGGCCGTCGTCTGGGGCGGTTCGCGCGCGCACTCGAGCCTGAGCGCCGCGGCCCTGCGCCCCGCGCCGAGCCTGGGCCCGTCCGTCGTGGAGGGCGCGCTCGGCCTCCGCCTCATCCCCGAAGCGCTCCGAGACGCCGGTTGCGGCGCGGCCGAGGCGGCCGCCCTGGCGCACGCGGCGGGCCGCGCCTTGGACGCCCGGCGCCTCCGGCCGGACGATCGCTTCCGCCTCGTCCGCGGGGCCGACGGGGCGTTCATGCACCTCACTCTCGCGCACGGCGAGCGCCGCGCGGTGGTGACGCCCTCGCCCGGAGGCGGCCTGCGCGCGACGTCGCGCCGCGATCCCGTCGCCGTCGCGGAACGCCGCGCCGCGGGCGAGATCAACGGAAGCCTCTGGCTTTCGATGGAGGCGGCCGGGGTGCCCGCGGAGGTCATCGTCCGCTTCGCCGAGGCCTTCCAATGGACCGTGGATTTCCTCGCCGAGACGCGCGACGGCGACCGCTTCTCCGTGGCCTGGACCGAGAGGGCCGCCGCCGGCCGGACGCTCAGCCGCACGGTGGCGGCCGGCGCCTACGACGGCAAGGCGACGGGCGAGCGGACCGCCGTCCTTTTCGACGGCGAGTACTACGACGCCGCGGGAGAGTCCCTGCGCCGCATGTTCCTGCGGGCGCCGCTCAAGTTCGCCCGGGTCTCCTACCGCTTCGACCGGAATCGCCGCCATCCGATCCTGCGCGTCAACCGCCCGCACCACGGGACCGACTACGCGGCCGCGCAGGGCACCCCGGTCTCGACCGTGGCCGGGGGCGTCGTCGTCGCGGCGCATCGCGAACGCGGCTTCGGCAACGTCGTGAAGATCCGGCACGACGGCGTGTACACGACGCTCTACGCCCACCTCTCGCGGTTCGGCCGGGGCATCCGTAAAGGAGTCCGCGTCGAGCAGGGGCGAGTCATCGGCTTCGTGGGCTCGACGGGCCTCTCGACCGGCCCCCATCTCCACTTCCAGATCGAGAAGAACGGGCGCTGGGCCGACTTCCTCGCGCTCGACCTTCCCTTCGCGCACAGCGTCGCGAAGACGCGCCGGGCGGCCTTCGCCGCCGCCCGCGACCGCCTCCTCTCCGAGCTGACGTTCCGGCGCTCGACGGCTCAGAACTCCCCCCCGCGCGGTGGGACTTGACGCGCTGGCGGGCGTTACCCGCCGGCAATGGCGCTTCGCCTCCATATAGGCGATGCTATACCCTGTGATATCCCCGTTTCCGCGGGCCTCATAAACGCTAGAATCCCGGAGTTGAGCGACGGCCGAGAGGGCGAGCATTCGATGGCGACAGGACGACAGGTGAAATCTCAGGCGCTGACCGCCCCCACCGGCTGGTACAAGGACGCCGTCATCTACGAGACGCACGTGCGGGCGTTCTTCGACGGCAACGAGGACGGCAAGGGCGACTTCCCGGGCCTGACCCAGAAGCTCGATTACCTGCAGGACCTCGGGGTCACCGCGATCTGGCTGCTTCCCTTCTATCCGTCCCCCCTGCGCGACGACGGCTACGACATCTCGGATTTCTTCGGCGTCCACCCCGATTACGGGACCCTGCAGGACTTCAAGGACTTCCTCCACGAGGCGAAGCGCCGCGGGCTCAAGGTCATCACGGAGCTCGTCCTCAATCACACCTCCGACCAGCACGAGCTGTTCCAGAAGGCGCGCCGGGCCCCGGTCGGGAGCCTCGAGCGGGACTTCTACGTCTGGAGCGACGACCCGCAGAAATACCGCGACGCCCGGATCATCTTCCAGGACTTCGAGACCTCGAACTGGGCCTGGGACCCGGTGGCCAAGGCCTACTACTGGCACCGGTTCTACTCCCACCAGCCCGACCTCAACTTCGACAACCCCGCCGTCCGCGCGTACGTCCTCAAGGCGATGGACTTCTGGCTGGGCCTGGGCGTGGACGGACTCCGGCTCGACGCCGTGCCCTATCTCTTCGAGCGGGACGGGACCAACTGCGAGAACCTGCCCGAGACGCACGCCTTCCTCAAGGAGCTGCGGGGGCACGTCGACCGCAAGTTCGCCGACCGCATGCTCCTGGCCGAGGCCAACCAATGGCCCGAGGACGCCGCCGCCTATTTCGGCGACGGCGACGAATGCCACATGGCCTTCCACTTCCCCATCATGCCCCGCCTGTTCATGGCGCTGCGCATGGAGGACTGCTCGCCGATCGTGGACATCCTCCGGCAGACGCCCGACGTCGCCGACCGCGGGCAATGGGCCATCTTCCTGCGCAACCACGACGAGCTGACCTTGGAGATGGTCACCGACGAGGAGCGGGACTACATGTACCGCTTCTACGCGAAGGACGCCAAGGCGCGCATCAACCTCGGCATCCGCCGGCGCCTGTCCCCGCTGCTGGGCAACCACCGCAGGAAGATCGAGCTCCTCAACGGCCTCCTGTTCAGCCTGCCCGGGACGCCGGTCCTGTACTACGGCGACGAGATCGGCATGGGCGACAACATCCACCTCGGGGACCGCAACGGCGTGCGCACGCCGATGCAGTGGAACGCCGACCGCAACGCGGGCTTCTCCCGCGCGAACCCCCAGTCGCTGTACCTGCCGATCGGCATCGACCCCGAGTACCATTACGAGGCGCTGAACGTCGAGGTCCAGCAGAACAACCCGCACTCGCTGTTCTGGTGGATGAAGCGCCTCATCGACCTGCGCAAGCGCTACAAGGCCTTCGGCCGCGGCGCGACCACCTTCGTCGGCTGCGAGAACCGGAAGATCTTCGCCTTCGTCCGGTCCCTCGACGAGGAGCGCATCCTCGTCGTGGCGAACCTGTCGCGGTTCGTCGAGCTCGCGGAGCTCGACCTCTCGGCCTTCAAGGGCCTGAGCCTCGTCGAGATGTTCGGCCGCTACGAGTTCCCGCAGGTGAAGGACGAGCGCTACCGGCTCACCTTGGGCCCGCACTCCTTCTACTGGTTCCGGATCCGCAAGCCCACCGTGCCGGAGGTCGACGCCTCCGTCGCGACCGCCTCCACGATGACCCTCGCCTCGCCGGGCGACTGGACGGACCTGTTCGCGGAGAAGGCCGGCGACGGGCTGCGGGAGGCGCTGAAGGCGCACCTCCGCGTCCGCCACTGGTTCGAGGGCAAGTCCCATCAGCTGCGGACGGTCCGGATCCTGGAGGCGGCCGACATGGCCTACGGCCCGCGGTCCGGCGCGCGGATCTGCCTGATCAAGGCCGAGTTCCTCGACGCCCAGCCCGAGACCTACGTCCTGCCCGTCGCCTTCGCCGGCGGCGAGAAGGCGAAGAAGATCCGGGAGGCGCACCCGCACGCCGTCCTGGCGGAGCTCGCCGGCGGCGCCGCGGAGGACGGCGGCGAGGGCGTCCTGTTCGACGCGACGGCCGATCCCGAGTTCTGCGCGGCCCTCCTCGACGGCATCCGGCGGGGGCGCCGTCTCAAGGGCCGCGCCGGCGAGATCCTCCTGAGCGCCGCGCCGTGCCTGGAGCCGGTGATCGGCGCGCAGGCCCTGCCCGAGCCGTCGCTGGCCAAGGCCGTCCAGAGGAACACCTCGATCCTGTACGGCGACCGCCTGATCCTCAAGCTGTACCGCCGCCTCTACGCGGGCGAGAACCCCGACGCCGAGATCAGCCGCTTCCTCGCGACGAAGGCGTTCCCGTCCTCGCCCGTCCTGGCCGGGGAGATCGCCTACCGCCCGCGCCGCGGCGAGCCCAGCGTCCTGGCGGTCCTCCACTGCTTCGTCCCGAACCGCGGCACCGCCTGGCAGTTCACGCTGGACGCCCTGCGCCTCTATTTCGAGGATCTGCCGGCGGCGGCGGAGCTGCCCGAGGAGACGCTCGCCCTGGCCGGCGAGGAGCCCCCTCCTCTCGCCGTCGAGCGCTTCGGCGAGCATCTCGAGATCGCCAAGCTCCTGGGCCGGCGCACGGCGGAGCTCCACCTGGCCCTGTCCGGCGCGACGGGCGACCCGAGCTTCACGCCCGAGGACTTCTCCGAGCTCTACCAGAGGTCGCTGTATCAGTCGATGCGCAACAGCGCCAACGAGGCCCTCGACCGCCTGAGCCGGACGGCGAAGCGCCTGCCCGAAGCGCACCGGCCGCTGGCCGAGGCGATCGCGGGCCGCGGCGACGAGATCCACAAGCGGCTGCACGCCCTGGTCGGCCGGAAGCTCTCCGGCCGGAGGATCCGCTGCCACGGGGACTATCACCTCAAGCAGCTCCTCTACACGGGCAACGATTTCCAGATCTGCGACTTCGAGGGGCCGCCCGAGCAGTCGCTGCGGGAGCGCCGGATCAAGCGCTCGCCGCTGCGCGACGTCGCCGGCATGCTCCGTTCCTTCGACTACGCGGCCCAGACCGTCCTGCTGGGACGGGTCGGCGTCACCCGGGCCGAGGACGCGGCGCGCCTGGAGCCGTGGGCGCGGTTCTGGACCCGCTGGGTCTCCTCCGCCTTCCTCAAGGCCTACCTCGGGTCCATGGAGGGCGGGAGCGTCCTGCCCAAGACCCGCGCCGAGACGGACCTGCTGCTCGGGGCGATGCTGCTGGAACGCGCCCTCGCGGAGGTCCAGCACGAGCTGGAGACCCAGCCGCAATGGGCGATCATCCCGCTCAAAGGCGTCGCGCGGCTGCTCGAGGCGAAGGTCTAGGCGCGGCTCGAGGCGTACATCCCGCCGAGGACGAGCGCGCCGCCGGCCATGCTCCAGCGGGTCAGCGGGTCGCCCTGCAGGCCGACCCCGAGCAGGACGCCGACGACGGGCTGCAGGAAGATGAAGTTGGCCACCTTCGAGGCCTCCACGCTCTTGAGCGCGACGTTCCACAGGATGACGGCCAGGAACCCCCCCGCGACGGCGAGGTAGCCCGTCGCGAGCCAGGCCCGCGCCGGCACCGCGGACCACGCCGCGGCGTCCGCGCCGGGAGCGGCCCAGGCCGCCACGCCCAGGAAGCCGATGAGGGAGGTGACCGCCGTGAAATCGAGCGGGTCCACGCGCTTGAGCGCGGACTTGCCCAGCACGCTGTACAGCGCCCAGCAGGACCCGTGCGTCGCGAGGATCAGGTCCCCCTTGAGGCGGTCCGTGAAGACCCCCGACAGGCTCGGGAATCCCTGAAAGGCGATGAACATCGCCCAGGCCACGCCGAGAACGAGCGACAGGATCTTCAGCCCCGTGAGCGCCTCGCCGAGGAAGAGCGCGGAGAGCAGCACGATGGTGACCGGCTCGATGCCGACGAGCAAGGACGCGCTCGTGGCCGAGGAGAGCTTCACGCCGTAGGTGCCGAGCGCCAGCGGCAGCGCGTAGCCGAAGAGCCCGACGGCGACGAGGCGCGCCCAGTCGCCCCGCGTCGCGGCCGCCAGCCGGGCGCGTCCCCGCCAGACGAACGGGACGAAGAGCGCCGCGCACAGCGCCATGCGCAGCAGCACCAGGTCCTTCTCGGGGAAGCCCTTGAGCGCCTCGGTCGTGACCGCGTACGTCGACCCGCCGAGGATGTTGGAGACGGCGATCAGGAGGTAGGGCACCCCGGCGCTAGCGGGCGAGGACGGTCGCGACGGCGTGGCAGGCGATGGCCTCGCCGCGGCCGACGGCGTCGAGGCCTTCGTTGCTCTTGGCCTTGAGGCTGACGCGCGACTCGGGGAGCTGGAACAGCGCGGCGAGCGAGGCCTTGAGCTTCTCGTAATGCGGCTTGAGCTTGGGCTCCTCGGCGATGAGGGTCGCGTCGAGGTGCACGATCTCGCCGCCGAAGGCGGCGGTTTTTTCCAAGACATGGGCGACGATGGCTTTTGACTCAAGCCCTTTGAATTTGGGGTCGGTGGGCGGAAAAGCGATGCCGATCTCCCCTAATCCTAGGGCGCCCAGAACGGCGTCGCAGCAGGCATGGAGGACCGCATCCCCGTCGGAGTGACCCAGCAGACCTTTGTTATGCGGGAGCTTGATCCCCGCCAGCCACAGCTCGCGGCCTTCCACCAGCTTGTGGATGTCGTAGCCGAATCCGGTCCGGCTCTCGCGGCGCCCGCCCTCGCGGGCCTCGATGATCGCGCCCGCCATCGTGATGTCCTCCGGGGTGGTGATCTTGAAGTTCTCGTAGCTCGATTCCACCACCGTGACCTTGTGGCCGCAGCGCTCGACGAGCTGCGATTCGTCGGTCGCGTCGGCGTCGGACTCGAACTTCTCCAGGGCTTCCTTCAGGACGGAATAGCGGTAGGTCTGAGGGGTCTGCGCGGCCCAAAAGCGGGATCGCTCGGGGGTCTCGGCCACGGTCCGGCCCCCCTTCTCGACGACCTTGAGGGTATCCTTGACCGGGACGGCGGCGACCGCCGCGCCGGACCTCGCGGCCTCGGCGAGCGTCGCGCGCACGATCTCGGGGGTGATCATGGACCGGGCGCCGTCGTGGACCGCCACGACTTCGATGCCTTTGGGAAGCGCGGCGAAGCCGTTGCGCACCGAGCCCATGCGCGTGGGGCCGGCCGCGACGACCGTGACCTTGCCGCCGGAGAGGCGCTTGCCGTGCTCCTGGAACGAGTCCTCGCCGAGGACGAGCACGACGCTCTCGACCTCGGCCATCCCGACGAAGCAGCCGAGAGAGAGCTCCGCGACCGTCGAGCCCGCGAGCGGCAGGAACTGCTTCGGGCGCCCCATCCGGGACCCCGAGCCGCCCGAGACGATGATCGCCGCGGCGCGCATCAGGCCGTCTGGCGCTCCGGACGGGCTTCCGGGCGGGCCTTCGCGAAGATCATGCGTCCGTTGGAGGTCTGATGGATCGAGGTCACCGTCGCCTCGAGGCGCTTGCCGACGGAGCGGCGGCCGTCCTCGACGACCACCATCGTGCCGTCGTCCAGGAAGCCGACGCCCTGCTCGCGCTCCTTGCCGTCCTTCATGACGAACACGCTCATCGTCTCGCCGGGCAGGACCACGGTCTTGAGCGCGGAGGAGAGGTCGTTGACGTTGAGGACGGTCACGCCCTCGAGGGTGGCGACCTTGTTGACGTTGAAGTCGGTGGTGACGATGCGCGCGCCCATCTCGCGGGCGAGCTTGACGACCTTGCCCTCGATCTCGGCGATCTCGGGGACGTCCTTGTCGAGGATGCGCACGGGCACGACGTGGCCTTCCTGCAGGCGGGCGAGGATGTCGAGGCCGCGGCGGCCGCGGGCGCGCTTCATCGGGTCCTCGGCGTCGGCGAGGCGGTGCAGCTCGGTCAGCACGAAGCGGGGCACCACGAGCGTGCCGGAGAGGAAGTTGGTCTCCACGACCTCGGCGACGCGGCCGTCGATGATCGCGTTGCAGTCGAGGATCTTCAGGTCGGAGCCGCGCTTCTTGCCCATCTTGAGCAGGTCCTTGTCGAGGTCGTCGAGCTCGGGCGCCTTGCGCAGGGCGATGACGAAGCCGAGGACGCCGAAGGCGAAGAAGCGCAGCAGCGAGTACTTGTCCCAGACCTTGTAGATCTCCTCGTTGCCCATCTGGAACACCGAGTAGTCCACGAGGCGCGAGGTGATGATGCCGACCGCGATGCCGAGCACGCCGGTGATCAAGGTCAGCAGGTTGAGCTCGGCGACCATGTACTCGATGCCGACGATGAACAGGCCGACCGCGAAGCCGATGCCGACGCCGGCGGGCGTCTGGGTGATCTTGCCGAAATAGACGATGGCGGGACAGATGAGGATGACGGCGAGACGGAATATGACGGTATACATGGAATGCCCCCGACGGAGGTTATGACGGAATGAACGCCCTATTCTACGAAATCGGGAGGCGCTACTCGACCCCGAAAGCGGCTTCCGCCGCCTCGCGCAGGTCCGCGACGCCCGTGACGCTCAATCCCAAGGTCCGGGGCAGGTCCTTGGCCGCGCGCGCGGGCCCGAGAGCGCGCTTGAAGCCGGCCTTCGCCGCCTCGCGCAGGCGCAGCTCGAGCTGCGGCACACGGGCGACCTCGCCCAGCAGGCTGACCTCGCCGAGCAGGGCCAGGTCGGAGGGGACCGACTTGTCGCGCCAGGAGCCGGCGACCGCCATGCAGGCGGCCAGGTCGAGGGCCGGGTCCTTGAGGCGCAGGCCGCCGGCGAGGCTGACGAAGCAGTCCCGGTCCTCGAGGCGCAGGCCGATGTGGCGCTCCATCGCCGCGAGCAGGACGAGCACGCGGTTGAGGTCGAGGCCGGTGGACATGCGGCGGGGCAGAGGGTAGCGGGTCGGCACGACCAAGGACTGCACCTCGACGAGGACGGGGCGGGAGCCTTCGAGCGCGACGGACACGGCGCGGCCCGGAGCGGCGGCGCGTCCGAGTTCGGCGGCGAAGAAGGCGGTCGCGTCCTTGACCTCCTTGAGACCGGCCTCCCCCATCTCGAACAGGCCCAGCTCGTCCGTCGGCCCGAAACGGTTCTTCTGGGCGCGCAGGACGCGGAGCACGTCGTGGTTGTCGGTGTCGAAATACAGCACGGTGTCGACGAGGTGCTCCAGGACCTTGGGCCCGGCGAGCGAGCCGTCCTTGGTCACGTGGCCGAGAAGGAAGACGACGGTGTCCTTCGCCTTGGCGGCGCGCACGAGCTCGGCGGCGCACTCGCGCACCTGGCCCACGGAGCCCGGGCTCGAGGCGAGCTGGGGGTGCGTGACCGTCTGGATCGAGTCGAGCACCATCGCCCACGGCTTGACCTGCTCCATGGCGGCGATGATCTTGGACAGCGAGGACTCGGAGACGAGGTACAGCTGCTCGGAGGAAATCCCCAGACGCTTGGCGCGGCTGGAGACCTGGCGCAGGCTCTCCTCGCCGGAGGCGTACAGGAACGGCCCCTTCTCGGCGAGCTTGGCCGCCGCCTGGAGCATCAAGGTGGACTTGCCGATGCCCGGCGGACCCGCCAGGAGCACGACTTGCCCCTCCACAAGCCCGCCGCCGAGGAGGCGATCCAGCTCTCTCGACGACCTCCTCGGCCATCGTGTTCCACTCGGAGCAGCCGGGGCATTGGCCCATCGGCTTGCCGGCGGAGTGGCCGCAGGCTTGGCATCGGAAAACCGTCTTTAATCGCGCCATGGTCGTTCCTCGGTCGGGTCGGGCTCGGGAGTATAGCATGTCGAACATGCGTACGACAAGCCCCTCCCCTCTATCATACGACCGAGACCCCGGAAAAGTTCCCTCGGAGGGCTAGCGGGTCAGGACAGCGAGGGCGTACATGTCCCCGCGGCGGTCGAGGTACCAATCGAGAATCTCGGAACCCTCGAGCAAGGCGCCCTCTTTCCCCTCGAGCAGGCTCGCCCGCGCCCGGTCGGCGGCCGCGGTCGCGCGCAGGCCGGGGTTGTCCACGCCGCGCGCCAGGCCGACGCCGAACACGAAGGTCTTCCCGCCGTGAGCCTCCGTCCAGAAGACCCTGTCCTCCGGCGCGTGGATCTTCCTCGCCCAGCCGGGCTTGCGCCATTGGCGCGCCGCCGCCGGCGTGCGCGGCCGGCTCAGGCGCTCGGCGACCTTGGCCGCCTTCGCCTCCCACGCGCGCGCGGGAGCGGGCGCGAACGCGCCCGTTAGAACGACGACGACGAGGAAGAGCGGAGCGCGCATACGGGTTTATAGCAGGCCCCTGCCGCGATAGCCATAGCGGGCGCGCGAATGTTTTACGCCGTGCAACTTTTTCGGGGGCTCGATCGTCGGATAGAGAGGGTAAAAACTGTTGTCAACAACAGTTTTTGGGAGCGAATCTGTGAATGGTGTGAATATCTCAAAGCTGTCCGCCGAGGAATTATGGGCGCGTCTCATAGAACTCGCGAAGGTCGAGCGGGGCGCGACATGCGACCTCGTCGAAACCTTGGCGGAGACCGATCGGCGAGGCCTCTACAAGGACCACTCGTATGTTTCTCTGTTCGAGTGCTGCGTGCATAAGCTCGGCTTCTCCGAAGCGGCGGCCTACCGCCGTATCCGTGCCGCCCGATCCCTCAAGTTGTTTCCGCCGATAGGACCCCTCCTTCGTCAGGGACGCCTCACCCTCGAATCGATCGCCTTGTTGCATCCATTCTTGAAGGATCCCGACGCGGCCGCGCTCGTCAGCGCCGCCGCGGGAAAACGCGTTTGGGAGGTCGAGCGCCTCATCGCGAGCCGGCGGACGGAGGAGCCGCGCCGCGACGTCGTGCGTTTCATCGCGCCGGCGCTCGCGGTGCCGGCGACGGTCCCGGAAACGCGACCGTTGTTCGATCTTCCCGCCGTCGTTTCGGCTCCGAACGCGCCGGCTTCGATCGCCGCGCCGACCGAGCCGCCGGCCGTCTCGCCTTCCCCGTCGCCAGACCAGGCTTCTCCGCCGCCAGACGAGGCTCCCCCGCCCATCGATATGCCCGCCGCGGCGCCCGTCGCCGTTCAGGCGATGGCCGGTCCGGCGAACCACGAACGAGAGGCACCGTCGTCGCGCCACGCGGTCCGGATCGCCTTCACCGCCGACGAAAGCTTCTTCCGTCTCATGAAAGAAGCTCAGGCCGCGATGCGGCACAAATATCCGAGCGGGAGGCTCGACGAGGTTTTTCGCGACGCGCTCGAGGCCCTGCTGCGAAAGAAGACGCCGTGGGCGTACCGGAAAGGCCGCTGACGCCTACTTCTTGGAGCGGCCCTTGCTGCCGGCGACGCCGAACGACACCATGCCGAACAGATAGGCGATGTCGGTATCCTCGAACATGACCTTGATCCAGCTCTGGTAGCGCGGGACCTCGGCGATGTCCTCGACGCGGCCGCCGAGGCTGACGTGCTTCTGGACCTTGATCTGCGCGCCGAGGTCATAGGAGGGCTTGGAGAAGCGCCTCCCCTCGATGATGCGGTTGCGGCCGAAGTCGTGGCCCTGGGCCACGACGGAGAGGCGGCCGAGGACGGGGTCCTTGTGGAAGGGCGTGAGGGTCACGCGCGCGCCGCCGCCGGAGCGGATCACGCCGAAGCCGACGTCCCACCAGGAGTTCTCGAAGCCGAGCAGGGCGTCGATCTGGTTCGGGCGGGCGTAGTCCGGCTTCGAGCCGCGCTTCTCGTCGTTGATGTTGGCGAGGTTCGAGCCGCCGACGTAGTAGTAGCGGCCGTCGTGCGGCGAGATCTTCAGGCCGAGGTCCACGCGCGAGGTGCGCACCGCGTGCTCGTAGCGCCAGTCGTAGTTCCAGAACACGCGGAACTGGGTGATGCGGCCGAACACGTCCTTCGCGGTGCCGGCGGCTTCCTTCACGCTGGCGACCGTCTCCTTCACGTCGTCCTTGATCTTCTGGTCGTTGAGCAGGGCGCCGATGGTGCCGGAGCTGGTGTTCAGGCTGGCCATCATCGTGTTCGACTTGGCGAGCAGGGCGTCGAGCTTCTCGGTGATGTCGTCGCTGCGGTCGAGCGCGCGCGTCAGCTTGGGCTTCGTCGTCTCGATGAGGTCGTTGAGGTTGGCCGTCATCTCGCGGACGTTGGCCACGGTCTCGGTCAGGTTGTCGGCGAGCTTGCCGCGGGGGCCTTCCTTGGTGAAGCCGTCGAGCAGGTTCTCGAGCTTGCCGAGCGCCTTGGTCAGCGACTTCTCGATGGAGACGGGATCCTCGCCGCGCACGGTCGAGTTGGCGGGGATGACGCCCTTGGCGCGGGAGCCCTGGTCCACCTGGAGGTACTTGGAGCCGATGATGCCGGTGGAGCCGATCTGGAACACGGCGTCGTTGTAGATGTCGACGCCCTTGCGGATGGACATGATGACGCGCGCGCCGCCGTCGACGAGCTCGATCGAGCGCACCTGGCCGACCTCGACGCCGGAGAGCTTGACCGGGGCGTCCTTGGAGAGGTTGGCGACGTCGGAGAACTGCCCGTAGAGGGTGTAGCGCTTCTCGAAGGTGACGTCGCCGAGCAGGAAAATGGCGGTGGCGAGGAGCGAGAGGCCCCCCAGCACGAACGCGCCGACCTTCGTCTCGAGCGTCATCATCAGCCGGCTTTGGCGTGGTGCGCGTTGGACGCGCCTTCCGCCTCGAACTCCTTAAGCTTCATCTTGATCGGGCCTTCACTCTTGCCGTCGACGAACTGGCGCACGTAGGGGTTGTCGCTGATCTTGATGATCTCCGGATGCGCGACCTGCAGAACCTTCCCCTCGTGGAACATCGCGATGCGGCTGGCGACCTTGTACGCCGCCTTCATGTCGTGCGTGACGGCGATGGCGGTCACCTTGAGCTGCTTCTGAAGGTCCAGGATCAGATCGGCGATGACGTCCGTCATGATCGGGTCCAGGCCCGTCGTGGGCTCATCATACAAAATGTAAGAAGGCTGGGCGGCGATGGCCCGGGCGAGCGCCACGCGCTTCTTCATGCCGCCGGACAGCTCGGAGGGCTTGAAGTCCTCGACGTCCTTGAGTCCGACGAGCGCCAGACAGTCCGAGGCGATCTTCCGGTACTTGCCGGGCTCGATGTCCGTCAGGTAGCGCAGGCCGAAGGTGATGTTCTCCCAGACCGTCAGGGAGTCGAACAGGGCGCCTTCCTGGAACAGGTAGCCGAACTTGCGGCGGTAGTCGGCGATCTCGCGCTCGGTCTTGAGGTCGGCCACGTTGATCCCGTCGACGATGATCTTCCCCTCGTCGGGGTGGTGCAGGCCGATGACGCACTTGAGGAAGGTGGACTTGCCGCAGCCGGAGCCGCCGATGATGACGAGGGTCTCGCCGGTCTCGACCTTCATGTCGATGCCGCGCAGGATGGTGCGGGGGCCGAAGCGCTTGACGACTCCGAAGGCGTCGATCATCAGGTGATCCCGAACGCGTTGAGGACCGCGGTGGCGAAGTAGTCGAGGACGAGGATGAGGACCATGCTGATGACGACGGCGGCCGTCGTGGCCTTGCCGACGCCCTCGGCGCCGCCGCGCGTGGTGACGCCTTTGAAGCAGGAGACGAGGGAGACGACGGCGGCGAACACGAAGGTCTTGAGGAAGCCGTGCACGAAGTGGCGGATCTCCATCTGGTTGACGATGTCGTGCCAGTAGACGGTGGCGGGGATCTGGTACTTCGCGTGCGCCACGAGGTAGCCGCCGAAGATGCCAGTGAAGTCGGAGGCGACGGTGAGCAGCGGGAGGACGCACATGAACGCGATGAAGCGCGGGATCACGAGGTAGCGGATGGGGTCGGTGCCGAGGGTGTACAGCGCGTCGATCTGCTCGGTGACCTTCATCGTGCCGAGCTCGGCGGCGATCGCGGCGCCCGCGCGGCCGGCGACGACGATGGCGGTCATCACGGGGGCCAGCTCCATGACGAGCGAGAAGGACACGACGGTGCCCACGAAGAGCGGCTCGTTGAAGAAGTGCTTCGACGAGGCGCCGGTCTGCAGGGCGAGCACCATGCCGGTGAAGAAGGCGGTCATCGCGGTGACGGGCAGGGAATCGACGCCGACGCGCACCATCTGGATCAGGGTCTGGCGCCACTCGATGCGGTAGGTCGTCATCCAGCCGACGGTCGAGCGGACCAGGAAGGAGAACTGGCCGGTCTCCTCCGCCGCCTCGAGGATGAACTTGCCGAAGCCGCCGACCGCGTTCTCGATCACTGGCCCACCCCCACGCGCGGCACGCGGCTCGAGAGGGAGGTGACCGTCTCGTACGGGATCGTGCCGCACAGGCGGGCGAGCTCGGACGCGGGGACGGAGCCCCCGTCCTGGCGGCCGATGAGGACGGCGTCCGCGCCGACGCGGGCGCCCGGGGCGCCGGTCACGTCGATCATGGTCTGGTCCATCGTGACGCGGCCGACGACCGGGCAGCGCTTGCCGCCGACGAGGACCGAGGCCCGGTTCGAGAGGGCCCTTGGATACCCGTCGCCGTAGCCGATCGGCAAGGTCGCGATGCGGGAGACGCGCTTGGCCGTCCAGGTCGCGCCGTAGCTCACGGTGGCGCCCTTCGGCGCGGTCTTGATGTACACGAGCTTGCTCTTGAGCGTCAGCACGGGGGTGAAGCCGTCGAGGAGGCCGTAGGCGGCCAGGCCCGGCCGGACCAGGTCGAAGCGGGCCTCGGGATGGCGCAAGGTCGCCGAGGAGTTGGCGGCGTGGACGAGCGGCGGGCGCAGGCCCTCGCGGGACAACGCCTTCACGACGCCGTTGAAGGCTTTCAATTGCCGCTTCGTGAAAGAGCGGTCGTCCTCGGCCTTGGCCATATGAGTATACAGCCCCTGCACCCGGATACCTTTCACCCCGGCGAGGTCCCGCACGAGCGCCAGGGCCGCGTCCGGACGCAAGCCGATGCGGCCCATGCCGGTATCCACCTTCACATGAATGTTTATTTTGCGGCGCAGGCGCAAGGCCGCCTCGGCCACGCGCTTGGCGGACTCCAGGGAGGCCACGCTCGGGGTCAGGTCGTGCGCGGCGGCGGCGAGCACGCTCTCGAAGGGATAGAGGGAGCCGAGGATCAGGATGGGCAGAGCGACGCCCGCGGAGCGCAGCGCCAGCCCCTCCTCGACCGAGGACACGCCGAGCCAGTCCGCCGCCCGGGCCTTCTGCGCCGCGAGCGCGCACAAGGTCGCGTCGTGGCCGTAGGCGTTGGCCTTCACCACGAACATGATCTTCACGCGGGGGCCCAAGCGCTTGCGGAGGAGGCGGAGGTTTCCGACGAGGGCGCCGAGGTCGATTTCAGCCCAGGTGGGCCGGAAGAAGCGCCTCATCACGAGAACTGCGTCTGCGGCTCCTCGAAGGCGGCGGGCTCTTCCGTGTTCGTCTCGTCGACGAAGCGGGTGATGCTGCGCAGGAAGGTGACGGGCACGGAGCCGGTCGGCCCCTGGCGCTGCTTGGCGATGATGATCTCGGCCTTGTTCTCGAGCGTCGGGTCGTTGGGCTTGTAGTAGCCCTCGCGGTGGATCATCGCGACGACGTCGGCGTCCTGCTCGAGCGAGCCGGACTCGCGCAGGTCCGACAGCTTCGGCCGGTTGTCCAGGCGCGACTTGTCCTCGGACGCGCGGGAGAGCTGGGAGAGCGCGATCACGGGGACGTTGAGCTCGCGGGCGAGCTGCTTGAGGCCGCGGGAGATCTCGGAGACCTCCTGCTGGCGGTTCTCGTTGCGCCCGCCGCCGCCGCGGAGCAGCTGGAGGTAGTCGATGACGACCATGCCGAGCTCCTTCTTCTCCTGGCGCAGGCGGGTCATCAGCTGGCGGGAGATGGTGCGCACGCTCATCACGGTCATGCCGGGGTTGTCGTTGATGAACAGGGGCGCCTCGGAGAAGCGCGCGGCGGCCCCCGTCAGGTCCTGCCAGCGGTCGCGCTTGAAGTAGCCGGTGCGGATGTCCTTCAGGTTGACCTTCGCCTCGGAGGCGATGAAGCGCTGCATGATCGCGTGGCGGTTCATCTCGAGGGAGAAGAACAGGACGGGAAGGCCCTTCTCGAGGACGGCGTGGGCCACCATGTTCAGCGCGATCGCGGTCTTGCCCTGCGACGGGCGCGCGGCGATCAGGATGAGGTCGGAGCGCTGGAAGCCGGTGGTCATGCGGTCGAAGGCGCGCAGGCCGGTCGGGATGCCGGTGACCTCCTGCTTGCTGTGGTGGGCGCGCTCGATCTGCTCGACGACCTCGTGCACGAGGTCCTTCATCTCCACGACGCCCTGGAGCGTCTGGCGCTCGCTGACCTTGAGGATGGAGCCCTGGGCCTCGTCGAGGATCTGCTTGGGGTCCTTCTCCTGCGTGTAGCAGGCGGTCACGACGCCGGTGGCGGCCGCGATCAGGTCGCGGAGGATGGCCTTCTCCTTGACGAGGCGGCCGTAGTACTCGACATGCGCCGCGGTGGTGACCTTGTTGATCAGCTCGGCGAGGTAGGCGCCCCCGCCGACGCCGTCGAGCTCGGACTTCTTGCGCAGCTCCTCGGAGACGGTGACGACGTCCACGGCCTGCCCGGCGCCGAACAAGGTGTGGATCGCGTGGAAGATGCGGCGGTGCGGATCGAGGTAGAAGTCCGTCTCGTGCAGGAGGTCGAGGGCCCGCTCCGACGCCTCGCGCTCGATGAGCATCGAGCCGAGAACGGCCATTTCAGCCTCGAGGGCCTGGGGCGGGGTGGACGGATTCTGCGCCATGCGCCCCGTTTACTCGCGAGCGGTGACGCTGACCTTGACCTTCGCGATGACCTCGGGCGCGAGCTTGAGGGACACCTCGTGCTCGCCGACGGTCTTGATCGCGGTCTCGAGGTTGATCGAGTTCTTCGGAACCTCGTAGCCCGCGGCCTTGAGGCTCTTCAGGAGGTCGGCCTTGCCGATCGAGCCGAACAGCTTGCCTTCCTCGGACGCGGGGACCGAGAAGGAGAGGTTCACGCCGGCGAGCTTCTCCGACAGCTCCTTGGCGACCTTGACCTCGGCGGCGACGAGGGCCGCGCGCTTCTCCTTGCCCTTCTCCCAATACTTGAGAGAGGACTCGGTGGCCATCTCCGCGAGCTTGCGCGGGAGCAGGTAGTTGCGGGCGTAGCCGGTCTTGACGTCCTTGACGTCGCCGGGGCGGCCGAGATTGTCGACGGTGCTGCGCAGGATGACTTTCATGACAGGTGCCTCTTGATTAGCGGGTGACGTACGGCAGCAGCGCGAGGTTGCGGGCGCGCTTGATGCAGCGGGTGAGCTGGCGCTGGTGCGACGCGCAGTTGCCCGTGATCCGGGCCGACAGGATCTTGCCGGTGTCGGTCGTGAACGTGCGCAGGATCTGGATCTGCTTGAAGTCGATGTCGCGGACCTTCTCGGCGCAGAAGCGGCAGACCTTGCGGCGGACGGGATACGGAGCGCGGCGCCCTCCAGGGGCGCTGCTGCTGGGACGGCGCGCGCCCGCGGCGGCGGGGGCGGACGGGGTGGAAGCGGGAGCGGCCTCGGGGGTCGCGGCGGCGTTGGGCTCGGCGGACATCAGAACGGTACCTCCTCAATCTCTGCGCCGGAGGACGTCTCCGGCTCCGCGGCGCCGGTGGAACCGGCCGCCGAGGCTTTCTCAAGAATCTGAACGCGTCGCGCCTCGACTTCGATGCCGGAGCGCTTTTTGCCTTCCTTGTCCTGATAGTCGTAGCTGCGGAGGCGTCCCTCGACGTGCACCGGGGCGCCCTTCTTGACGGTCTTTCCGACGCGCTCTCCCGCCTCGCGCCAGATCACGCAGTTCACAAAAGTCGTGTCGTCCTTGAACTCGCCGGTCTTGTCCTTGTACCGGCGGTTGATGGCCAACGAAAAACGGCACATCGCCGTTCCGTTGGCGGTGTATTTGAGCTCGGGATCGCGAGTGAGCCGGCCCGTCAGGAGAACGGTGTTCTGCTGTTCGGGCTGGGTCGACTCCGCGGCCATGTTTTTACGCCTGGACCGCGGCCGGAGCGACGGCGGGCTTGATCTTCTTGGGCTTCTTCTCGCGCATCTTGCGGTCGCGCACCAAGACGGTCATTTCACGAAGGACGGTGTCGGAGACGCCGAAATTGTGAGCCATCTTCTTGAGGAGCGCGGGGGTGCCCTTGTACTTCAGGTACACATAGATGCCTTCGCGCGCCTTGCCGATGATGTGGGTCAGCTTCCGCCGCCCCCAGATCTCGTGGTTGACCAGCTCCCCGGCTTCGCCGGTGATGGTCAGCTTGGTCTTCTCGACGAACTCCGCGACTTCCGGATCGGCGAGGACCGGCTTCAGGATGAGAACGGTTTCGTAAATCTGCATGGTGTCCCACAATATAGCAAAAGACTCCCGTCGATGACAAGCTCTTTTTCGAGGAAGACGCTTGACGGGAAAGGGAGGCGGTGTTACGCTTCCTATTAATAAGCCATGACCGCGCGCCTGCTCCTCGCCGTCATCATAGCCTTTTTCGCCGCCCTTCCGGCGGGCGCCGAGTCGTTCAAGTCCTGGGCGGCCCGAGGCGCGCGCGAGGAGCGGGAGAAGGACCCCAAGGCGGCCTTCTCCTCCTACTCCAACGCGCTGTCCATGTGGGAGGAGGACGACGGGAACGCGCCGAAGGCGAAGGTCCTGTGCGCGCGCGCGGGCCTGCGCGAGAAGCAGGGCGACGACGAAGGCGCCCTGGCCGACCTCACCGACTGCCTGGCCATCGACAAGAAGAACGCGAAGGCGTTCCACCGCCGCGGCGCGCTGCGCCTCAAGGCGCGCGACACCCAAAAGGCGATCGGGGATTTCTACCGGGCGATCGCCATCGACATCCGCTTCGCGCAGGCTTACGCCGACCGCGCCGCCGCCTACGAAACGCAGGGCGAGCGCGGCTTCGCGTACGAGGACTACCGCCAGGCCTGCAGCCTCGGCGTGAAGGCCGCCTGCCCCAAGGCGAAGGCGCTCGCGCCGGCTCCCGCCGCGAAGGGCAAAGGCAAGGCGAAGCCGAAGGCCGCTCCCCCCGCCGCGGACGCCCCGGCGGAGGAAGGGGCCCCCGCGCCGGAGGACGCTCCCGCGCCCGAGGCGGCCCCCGCCGCCGAGCCGGCCCCGGAGGCCGCGCCCGAAGCCGCCCCGGAGGCGCCGCCCCCCGCCGCGAAGAAGAAGTCCTCGTCGAGCTCCGCGCCGTACCGCCCCAAGTTCAAGGACTGCCTCGCGGCGCTCGAGAGCTGCGTCGACAACGGGGACTCGTTCGGGGTGTGCGTGCGCCGCGCGCCCAACTGCGACGCCCGCGCGGTCAAGGGCTGCTGCCCCGCGGCCTGCCTGAAGGCGTATCAGAAATCGCTCAACCGCGACCGCAGCGAGGCGGAGGCGTACCGCGAGCACTTCATCCCCGACGCGGCGTGCGGCGTGCCGCCCAAGGAGGAGGAAGAGGACTAGGCGCCTCCGGCGCCGATGCAATACTTGACAGAAGATGATAGAGGACATACACTTTGAGTGTTAGGCGATTCTAAACGGTAGAGTTCAACGCTCAATTCATGAAAAAGAAGAGAAAAACGGCGAAGCGCGGCATGAACGGGCCCGTGCCCGACGTGATGGACATCAAGACCCTCGCGCTGTACCTGAGCATGGGCCGCTCCAAGATCTACGGCCTCATCCGCCAGAAGCGCATCCCCGCCTCGCGCATCGGCCGCCAGTACCGTTTCTCCAAGGACCTCGTGGACGCCTGGCTGAAGGAACGGCTCATCATGCCCCAGGAGACGCAGATCGCCCTTTTCGACAAATCCGGGAAATAACCCTCCATGGGCGGGGCGACCGAGCCATAAGGCGAGGAAGTGTCCCTTCCTCTCGACGACGTTAGGGAAGGGACCTCGTCATTTCTCCGTCGAGCCCCCGTCGAGAAATCCTTGCATCTCCGTCGGAGACTATGCTAGATTTTCCTCGTTGCACCCCAGGGATCCAGGGGTATCGATCCCGGCGTCTGTACGGAGGTCACTAAAATGGCTGAGAAGGTTCAGAAGGTCGGCGTTGAGCGGGTTCAGGGTTTCCTTTACTACATCGACAAGCAGGGCGACGTGTCCCGCGCGAAGATGGCCCGCGGCGGCAAGAAGGGCGGCAAGACCGAGAAGGTCGCCAAGGTCGGCGTGAAGAAGCAGGCCGGTTTCCTGTACTTCCTCGACAAGAAGGGCGATGTCTCCCGCGCGAAGATGGTGAACGCGTAAAAACGCGTCCGCAACGATCGCCGAAGCAGACCCTCGGCGCCTAACGGCGCCGGGGGTCATTCTTTTATACGGGGTCATTATTTTTTGCCATAATCCGGGCGTGAGCGAACCCGTCCTGGTGGTCGGCCCCGGCGCGATCGGGCTTTCCCTGACCGCGGGGCTGCGCCGGGCGGGCGTCCCGGTCGCCTTGCTCGGCCGCGACGCCGCCGCCGAGCGCCGCCTGGCCCGCTCCGGCTTCACCGTGACCTCCCCGGACGGCTCCAGCGAGCGGATCTCCGGCCTCGCCGGCGCCCGGGGCCTCAAGGCCCCCGCCTCCGCCGCCTTCTTCTGCGTCAAATCCGGGGACGCCCGGAAGGCCGCGGCCGCCGCGCGCCGGCTGATCGGCCCGGAGACCCCCGTCGTCGCCCTCCAGAACGGCATCGGCCACGAGAAGGTGTTCCGGCGCGCCTTCGGGCCGCGGCGCACCGTCATCGGCGTGTGCTATTTCGCCGCGGACCGCTCCGAGCCCGGCTCCCTCAAGCTCAACGGCGGCGAGGACATCCTCCTGGCCCGCCGCCCCGGCAACGAGAAGGCCCTCGAGGCCGCCCGGGCCCTGCTGACGCGCGCCGGCTTCCGCGTCCACCTCAAGGACTCCGAGGAAGGCATGCTGTGGACCAAGGCCGCCTTCAACGCCGCGGTCAACCCGCTGGGCGCCGCCTGCGCGGTGGAGAGCGGCCGCATCGAGGCCGACCCCGCCCTGCGCGAGCTCGCGCTCGCCGCGCTCGGGGAGGCGGCGTCGGCCGCCGCGGCCTCCGGCCACGCGCTCGACTACCCCGACATGGCCGGCAAGCTCATGCTCTCCTGCCGCAACGCCCCGCGCCAGCGCAACTCGATGCTCCAGGACCTCTCCGCCGGCCGCCGCACCGAGGCCGGCGCCATCCTCGGCCCCCTCCTGCTCGCCGCCAAGCGCCGCAAGGTGCCCGCGCCGACCTTGGAGCTGCTCTCCGCCGTGATCTCCCGCCTCGAGCGGAGGCTCGCCAAGCGATGAGCGCGAAGCCCCTCGACGGCAAGTCCCTGTCCCTGCGCCTGCTGGCCGAGGCCCGCCGTCGCGCGGCCGCCGTGGCCCGCAAGCGCGGACGCGCTCCGCGCATGGCGATCGTCGCCTCGGCCGACGGCGCCGCCGGCAGCTACCTCAAGGCCAAGCTGCGCGCCTGCGAGGCCGCCGGCGTCGAGGCCGTCGTCCACCGTCTCTCGCCCGGCCCGCGCGCCAAAACGCTGGGCCTGCTGGCCGACCTCGCGGGCGACGCCTCGGCCGACGCGCTCATGATCGAGACGCCGTATCCGCGCGGCCTCACCGCCGCCGACGCCGCCGAGGCCGTCCCCGCCGACAAGGACGCCGAGGGCATCACGCCCGGCGCCTACGGCCGCTTGTTCCTCGCCAAGACCTGGAAGGAGACCGCGCCGCTCGTGGTCCCCTGCACCGCGCTCGCCCTCGCGCGCCTGGCGCTCGCCGCGGGCGTCCCCCTCGCGGGGCGCCGCGCCGTGGTCATCGGCCGCTCCGCCACCGTGGGCCGCCCCGCCGCGCACCTGCTCGCCGCGCTCGACATGACGGTCACTTTGGCCCACACGCGCACCAAGGGCCTGCCGGCGCTGTGCCGCGAAGCCGACCTGCTCGTGCTGGCCGCCGGCGTCCCGGGCCTGCTCAAGGCCTCCTGGGTCAAGCGCGGCGCCGTGGTCCTCGACGCGGGCGTCACCGTGGTGCGCGGCAGGCTCAAGGGAGACGCCTCTCCGGGCGTCGCCTCGCGCGCGGGCAAGCTCACGCCCGTGCCCGGCGGCGTCGGCCCCGTGACCACCGCCTGCGCGGTGCTTAACGCCGTCCTGCTCGCCGAGCGACGGACGCGCTGAGCGTCACGCCGCCCAGGACCAGCGCCCCGGCCAGCGCGCCGACGAAGCCTTCGAAAAGGGTCTTCAAGACGGGGTGCGGCGCGTGGAAGGGCAGCGCGTGCGCCAATATCCCGCCGCCGACCAGGAACATCGCGGCCGTGCCCACCACGGACAAAGTCTTCATCAGGACCGGCGCGGCCGATAACAGGGACCGGCCCAGCGCGGCGGTGCTCTTCTTCTTGCTGAGGTGGAGGCCCAGGTCGTCGAGCTTGACGATGCACGCCACGAAGCCGTAGACGAACACGGTCATCAACACGGCGACGGCGGCCAGAACGCCCGCCTTCACGGCGAACGGCGCGGCCGAGGCGGCGCCCAAGGTGATCACGATGATCTCGCCGGACAGGATGAAGTCGGTGCGGATCGCGCCCGCGATCTTGTCCTTCTCGAAGGCGACGAGGTCCACTGTCGGGTCGGCCAGGGCCTTCACCAAGGCGGCGCGCTCCTTCTTCTCCTCCTCGGGCGTGTGCAGGAACTTGTGCGCCACCTTCTCGAAGCCCTCGTAGCACAGGTACAGGCCGCCGACCATCAGCAGCGGCGTGACGGCCCACGGCGCGGCGGCGCTGATCGCCAGCGCGGAGGGCACGAGGATGGCCTTGTTCTTGAACGAGCCCTTGGCCACGGCCCACACCACGGGCAGCTCGCGGTCGGCGTGGACGCCCGCCACCTGATGCGCGTTGAGCGCCAGGTCGTCGCCCAGCACGCCCGTCGTCTTCTTGGCCGCGACCTTGGCGAGGATGGAGACGTCGTCGAGGACCGTGGTGATGTCGTCGAGCAGCGCGAGGAGGCTGGTGGCCATGCGGGGGCGCTCAGTCTACCAAAACGCGGCTATCCTCAAGGATAGCCGTCGGGGGACCGCCTCTCTCTATCGGAGGGCGACGAGGTGACGGCTCACGACCTCGTCCAGGACGCGGTGCGCGGCGACGAGGCTGTCGCCGGACGAGCCCGCGAACACCACGGGCTCGTAGCGGATGCTCGCGTCGAACTCGAGGACCGCGACCCGCGCCGCCCGGCCGAGGTCGAGGCGGGCGGCCCGCTGCGGGGCGCGCAGGCCGAAGGCGGCGACCGTCAGCGCCAGGCTCACGAGGGGCAGCCAGAGGGAGGGATTGGAGTTCGTGACGGGCCGGGGCGTGTTGTCGCTCATGACTTGAGCGTAACAGAGGCCGGGGGATCGGTGATTTACGAATTATTAAAACATCCGCCTTTCCGGGCGGCCTAGCGGAAGAGGCCGGCGAACGGATTGAAGCTCCTCTCGAGGTACTGCACCGCCCGCTCGTACGAGGACCACTGGCGCGCGGCCTCCGCGGCGGTCTTCTCCACGGCGGCCTTGGGCCGGGTCAGGACGATGGTGTCGAGGGCGTAGCCGCCCCACTCGCCCGGGCTGCCGGAGAAGCCGTACTCGAACTCCCAGCCCTCGGCGATCAGGCGCCGCGCGAGCGGGCCGTGCTTCTCGATGATCATCGAGCGCTGCGCGGGGTTCGGGTCGTTCTGGATGATCATCTGCCCGCCGGGCGCGATCCAATCGGTCATCGTCTCGAGCTTCTTGTCGAAGCCGGGGACGTAGTGCACCGCGTTCTTCGTTCGCAGGACCGCGAGCGGCTTGGCGGGGCGCTTGAGCTGGAGCAGGTCGGCCTCGACGGCGGTCGCATTCTTCGCGCCGGCCAGCTCGGCGGCGGTCTTGAGGTAAGAGACGACGAACGGCGAGTAGTCGAAGAACGAGTAGTTCACGCCGGGCTCGAGCTCGCGGTGGATGAAGCCCTGCGCGTTCATGCCCGCGGCCATGTCCCAGTACTCGCCGCCGGGGATCGGGCTCGGCGGCAGGTTGCGGGGCACGGTCTGGCCGAGGCGCTTCATCATCGCGATCCTCATCGCGATCATCTGCTCCTTCGCGTGGTCCTGGAAGGCGTTCCAGCGCCCGAGGAGCTCCATGAACCGGCGGGACGGCGCGTCCTCGCGCTTGTCGTGGGTGGAGATGAAATCGGTGGCGGCGCGGTAAATCTCGAGCGGCGCCGACTTCAGGCCTTCCAGGAAGTAATTCCCCATGAAGGTGTACTTCTGCACCGCCCCGGCGGCCATGGCCACGAAGTCGCGGCCGAAGTTCTCCACCGCCCGGGACTGAGGCGCCGCCTGGCGGTAGGCGGCGACCAGCTCGTCGTTGGTCGGCGGGCTGAGGCCGCTCGAGCGCCGGTCCTCGGGCGCGGAGGCGGGCACGCTCGGCCCGTCCCCGGCGGCGGGGGCCGACAGGACGGTCCCGTCGAACAAGGCGTTCCCGGCGGCGCGCGCCTGCTCCGAGCCGGGCTTCTCCGGCTTGGCGGCGGCCGGCGTGATCGCGGCCAAAGCGGCGGGCGCGATCTTCGCGGGCGTCGCGGCGGCGGGCTTGACGGCGACGGCCAAGGCGGGAGCGATGAGAGGCGCGGGGGCCGCGAGCGCCGGCGACAAGAACGCGGCGGTGAGCGCCGAGGGCGTGATCTGGAGCGCGGGCCCGGAGACGACGGGTGTGGGCGCCGCGACGGTCCCGAGGCCGGCCTGGCCGGTCGCGCCGCCGCGGACCTGCGCCCAGGCCGAGGCCGGGACCAAGGCCGCCGTCAGGATCAGCGCCGCGATCTTCTTCACATAAGAAGAGTAGCCGTTGCGCCTCGGCTCTCCCAGGGCCCTAGGGCCCGTCGGGCGATGGGTCCATCAGCGGGTTATCCCCAAAATTCCACCGGTGGAATCCCTCCACTCAGGAAGGCCTGAAACCGATCTTGCGCCGAGGACGGGACGCCGGAGTGATCATCTGGCGGATGGCGTCGAAAAGCTCCTGAAGCTGGCCGTCGTGGGTCCCGACGCGCTTTTCGAGCTCGTCCATCTTCTTCTGGAGCTGGGCGTGGGTCGAGAGCAGCTCACGCATCTTCACGAAAGCCTGCACCACCCGGACGCTGGCCTCTACGGCGACCGGAGTGTTGAGGACCGTCGCGAGCATTATCGCCCCGTGCTCCGTGAACGCGAAAGGGCGGTACCGCATGGTTCGCCGTGATGCGGTCACGAATTGTGACCGCATCGACCACGCTTCATCCGGCGACAATTCGATGAGGAACCCGAGTGGGAACCGGTGAATATTACGCCGGACCTGCTGATTAAGGCGCTTCGTCGAGACCCCGTAGATTCGGGCTAGATCCTCGTCGAGCATGACCCGTAATCCCCGGACCGGGACGATGTGCCGTTCAAGGTCAGTCGTGATGTGTTCCACCCTTATCATACGATCGAGGGGCCGAAAAAGTTGCATGCCGGGTGGAGATGTGGATGCAAATTGCAACCACATCGATGCGGTCGCAATTTGCGACCGCATCCCATCAAGGCCGCTCGGTTCCGAAGCGCGCTAGAAGCCGGGCGTGATGTTGGGGCAGCGCGTCTTCAAGAACGCGGAGAGCTCGGCGTCGGTGTGCTTGAGCTCGTGGTCGCCGTTGGCGTAGGCGAACACCTCCGTGTTCTTGACCGTGCACAGGTGGCCGAAGGCGTCGCGGAAGGTCGAGTCGGCCTTCGGGCGCCCGGCCGGGGACTCGCCCATGCGGAAGCCGGCGTCGAGCATGAGGCCCTTGTAGCTCGTGATCTCCACGCCGCCGCGGTCGGCGGGGTCGATGCGCGGCGCGACCATGACGGAGCCGCGGTCGAGCGAGGCGATCTGCGAGGTCGCGGGGTCGATGACCACGCGTCCGCCGTCGGCCATCACCACGGCCACGGTGCCGGCCGTCTTGTCCATCTCGAGGGACAGGGCGCCTGTGCGCGGGAAAAAGTAGAACTCGCGGGCCGAGGTCAGGTTGGGGTTGTTGTCCTCGCCGTCGCCGTACGAGTTGAACACCATGAGCAGGCCGTTGCTGAAGAAGCCGTAGCTGCGGTAGATCAGGTCGGTCACCAGCATCGAGCCGATGGACACGTAGCACTTGCCCGAGGAGAAGCCGTCGGCGTAGCCCTGCGTGTTGCCGACGTGCGTGGGGTCGACGCGCGGGCAGGCGCTCACGGCCTGGGCCCTGAAAGCGGGGAGGCGCAAGGACGCGGACGACGACAGCGGCAGGCACAGCACGGCGAGGGCGAGCGCTATTCTCATGCCCGAAGGCTAACAATTTCGAGCGTCCTTTTGAGCGCCTAAAGAGCCCCGCTGTCCTCCCTTTTTAACACCCTCCCATGGCCCACGATCTTGGGCCCCTCCCGCACCGTGAACGTCGCGCCGGGCGTCAGCTCCCGGTAGTCCATCTGCGGGTGGTACATCAGGTCCATGCGCACCGTGGCGGTGTCCCCGGGGGCCAGCGTGAGCGGGGCGCGGCGGAAGGCCACGCCGAGCATAGTCCCGGCCGGGCTCTTCCGCTTCGGGTCGCCGATGACGAGGTGGGGCATGTAGAAAGGGCTGCCGGGCTCGAGGCGCAGCGGCGCGGTGCGGCCGCCCTCCTCGGTCCTCAACAAGGTCACTTCGGCCTCGATGGCTGGGGTCACTTGCTCGGCGAGGCCGGGGGTTCGGCGCATTCCAGCTTCAGGTCGACCTTCTGGCCCAGGCAATCCTGCGCCATCGCCCGAAGGCAGCGGTTTTCGGACGAAGCCGTTTCGGTCAGGAAATCCTGGACCTCTTTCGGCAGACCTCCGCCGAGGAGCTTTTTGGTCGGGATGAAGTCCCCGAGGACGTAGCGGGCGGGGGTGTCGCTGGCCGGTCGTTCGCGGTACTGCTTCACATGGGCGATCATCCAATCGTCCAGGCCCGCGCGGGTGCTGCCCACGCCCAGGAAGATCCCGAGCAGCAAGAGGATCACGGGGAGCTTCCAGCCCAGCCGCCGGCGCAGCGGCGGGATGAGCGCCAGGATGAAAGAGAGCGCCGAGAAAAGAACGACGTTCTTGATGAGCAGCACGAACCCCATGCTAAGCCCCCCGCCTCGCGATCATCGTAGCGCGCCTAGCCACCACACGCAGATCAACGCTCCCGCCGCACTCAGGAGAATCCCCAAACGGACGATCCGGTCCTTCATGATCTTCTCATGAATCCCGATTCCCAACAGGATAAGAGCGGTTGGGATACACGCGAGTCCAACGGCGTATGTGCCGAGAACGGCAGGCAAGGCAATGCGCTCGCGCCCGGAAAACATCAGGATTTGGCAAAAAATGACGACCCCGCCAAGAATGGCGCCGACCCAGAAGACCGCTCGAGTTACTCGGGGCATCGATACAGTCTTGGCTTCCAATGTCATTATCCGTTTGGCCGTTTAACGCAGGGGATGAACGGCGGCGGCTTCAACTGTCCAACTAAACGAGGCCGCCGGCCGTTCAATCCGATGGTTAGGCGCCAGCCCGTTTTACGGAGTAACTGCATACACGCGAATAGTAGTGGTGCTTGCGACCAACAAAAACTGCGCGTCTGGTGAGTACCCTAGCGAGCTAATCGGTTCAGATCCACCGATGCATTCATAAAGCAGTTCTCCCGAGTACGCATCCCAAAGCAGAACCTTTCCTGCCTTGTCGCCAGTCGCAACGGTCCAGCGATCCGGAGAAAACGCTACTTGCCCGACATTCGCATCGTGCCCAATTAGAGTGGTCCGTGTGTCGGCCTCTCTTGCCCAGACTATGTCCACTTTCTTATCCCGCGGGCGCGCTGCGAGGAGATTCCTGGGCGGTGTGCTGGCAAAGATGTTTACCCTGCCTGATTGCCAATCGAGTTTCCAAAGAGAGCGCGGCCCGCCTCGCTTATCAAAATCAGCATACTCGAACAGCACGTTGAATTCAGTCGCCCTATTTTCAACAAATTCAGAAAAGCCTTTGGACGGGCGGGTTTTGAAGGGCCACACCGCAGCTAGGGCACCAGTTTTTAGAAGCTTACCAGTAGCCAGATTTATGACATCAAAAATATCCCCTTGTCCGATGGCTGCGTATGAGAGATCCTCAGATATGGCTAAGAACGACGGCCGGGTCCATTTCAACTTGGCTTTTTTAATCAACTGACGAGTCTGAATGTCCCAGATGTAAATATTTGAGCTGACAATAATCCCATATCGACTATCTCGTGTAATCCCAGTGGCGCCGATCCCATCATCCGCTAGTCCGGTATCTAAAATCAGGTGCCTGTCATTTAAATCCCAGATCTGGGTGCCCAAAATAGCGATATCAGTGCGGGAATTATAGGCGCCACCCGTGCCGGGGACGTCGGCGACGAGCATTCCCGTTGGGGCGTGCCACACCTGAATGCGTTGCGCGTATCGGCCAAAGACGAATCTGCGATCCGGAATTGAAGCAATCGTCGTGGGTGCATTGATTGTCGTAGCGGGGGCAATCCGTTTGGGCGCTGCCCAAAGGTTGCTTGCAAATAATACGACGAGTGCTGTCGTGCTCATACAATGGCCGTATAACGCCGAGGTTAGGCGCCCCGTCCTAATTTCCACTTTGGGTACTTCTTTGTGATCAAACCGCGGTGCTTGGCCCACGCAGATGCTCCGATCCGTTTGACGGGGAACTGCGTCAGTTCTTCCGAAATTCCGTTAATCTTATAGCCCCACCGAAAGCCTGCAATGAATTCAATTGGTCCATTGCGCTCAAGAAGGGGAGGCTTACAAAGAAATGCCTCCGCCGTAAAGCTTCCGGATGACCGAGGGTGCCGAGCCGGTGAATCAAATAGCGTGGGTAGGTGACCGAAGTAAGCGAACGGTACGCCTAGGCCAATGTGCGAGGGAACGACATCAACGACGATCTTTTTTCTCCCATCGCTTCGGAAATCAAGATGCACAATTTGAATCCAGCCTAAAATCGCTCGGTATCCCGTTCCTTCGAAGGTTACAGTCGCCTTCATCACAGGAAATCCCTTAAGATTCCATTCCTTCATAGGTCCAAGGATGTCGAATCCTGAGTGCTTTGCTCCGGCATTGCTCGTCACACGGACCGAAATGGCCCCGCGTTCATTTTTGATTGAGAACGGAATGATGGTCATAAATTGATAGGTGCGCCTAGACACAATGGTTGCTTGAAAACAAAAGCTCGCCGTCCTTTGTATCGTGGGTTAGGTCGTTCCGGTCTAAGGAAAACACAGAGCCACAAAAAGGAGGCGAGCCGTGAGTGATTCTACCATGTACGTCGGACTTGATGTCCACAAGGAGTCGATCGAGATCGCGTTGGCGCCATACGGCGGCGGGGAGGTGAGGCATTACGGAAGGATAGCAGGTGACCTGGCGGCTGTCGATAAGGCGGTGTCGCGCATTCGGAAGTCGCATCCCAAGCTGAACTTCGTCTATGAGGCGGGGCCGTGCGGATACGCGCTTCACCGGCACCTCACCCGGAAGGGCCACACGTGCGCGGTCGTGGCACCGAGCATGATCCCGAAATGTTCGGGGGACCGCATCAAGACGGACCGCCGAGACGCGGTCATGCTGGCACGGCTGCATCGAGCGGGTGAACTGACGGCGGTATTCGTGCCGAGTGCTGAAGACGAGGCCGTGCGGGATCTGACTCGCTCGAGGGAGGACGCGGTGGCCAACCATCGCCGGTCTCGCCAGCAGTTGGGCGCGCTGCTTCTTCGGCAGAACATCCGCTACACCGGGAAGTCGGCGTGGACGCAGGCGCATCTGAGGTGGCTGTCGAGAGTCGTGATGCCGCGGCCCACCCAGCAGATCGTCTTCCAGGAATATCTCAACGCCACCCAAGAGACCGACCAGCGCGTCGCGCGCATCGATGAACAGCTTAGGATCGCGGTGGAAGGCTGGCGCATGGCGCCGGTCGTGCGGGCGTTACAGGCGTTGCGCGGCGTGTCGCTCAACGTCGCCGCGACGACCGTAGCCGAGCTCGGGGACATGACGCGCTTTGACAACCCGCGCCAGCTGATGGCGTTCCTGGGACTCGTGCCGAGTCAGTATTCCTCGGGACCCCGCGTGCGGATGGGGCACATCACTAAGACCGGGAACGGTCATGCGCGACGGGTGCTCGTCGAGGCGGCGTGGGCGCATCGCTTCCCGGCCAAAATCGCGCGCGCGCATCAGATTCGCCAGGAGAACCTGCCTCAGGCGGTGCGAGACATCGCCTGGAAGGCGCAGCTGCGCTTGTGCCGCCGATATCAGCGTCTGCTAGCCAAGGGCAAGCTAAAGAACGTGGTCATGTCAAGTTTCGAGGTGTAATTTCGGGAGCATGAGCGCATCCAATCAGGCATGAGCGATCTCTTGAATTTTCGGCATCCCGCGCGGCTTCCACGCGTATTTCCAGCGAGTCTGTTGAGCCTGCGAGACGCTCCAGA
>JACPOW010000064.1 GCA_016191335.1 Elusimicrobiota bacterium
GGTTCTCGGCCGCCTATTCTACCGCTTCACCCTCAGGTTTTCGCGAAGCGAAAACCCTGGCGCCGCAAGGCGCCATGCCGTTTAAGCGCCGGTATCAACTCGGTCCAGGACCGAGTTCAAAACCCCGTGAACTTGGAGAGGGGCGGCTCAGCCGCCGACGAGGCGGATGGCGTCGCGGCCCGACTCGCGGACCTCGTCGGGGACGTGGGGCAGGCCCAGCTCCTCGTGCGAGTGCCAGCGGATGTCGTCGCTCTCGTCCGGGCGGTGGGCGTGGGCGCCGGGGCGGGCCCGGAGGTAGTAGATGAAGTCGATGTGGTGGTTGTGGCCGGGGATCTCCTCGACCTGCACGCGCTGCGGCTCGTGCAGGGACTCGACGCGGCCCTCCCGCATCACCGGGGCGCGGGGCGGGGCGATGAAGTCGGCCTCGAGGCCGGTCTCCTCGCGCACCTCGCGCAGGACGGCCTCGTCGGTCGTCTCGCCTTCCTCGATGTGCCCGCCCGGCGGCAGCCACATCCCGAGCTTCTTGTGCTTGAGGAGGAGGGTCTTCCCGTCGCGGACCAGGTAGCCGGTGGCGACGAAGCAGTACTTGCGCGCGCTCATCAGGAGGCGGCTTTGTGGTCGGAGGCGAACTTCCGGCGGGCGCCGATGCGCTTCATCTCCTCGGCGGCGGCCGGGTTCTCGTGGAGCACGAACTTGAAGTCGTCGGCGATCAAGGTGAACAGCATGGTCGGCTCGGCGGCGACGACGGTGGCCGTGCGCGGCTCGTCGGAGATGAGCGCGATCTCCCCCAGGAAGTCGCCTTCCTTCAGGGTCGCGATCCTCTTGGAGAGGAACACCCACTGCTTGATGCGGATGTCGACGCTTCCCTTGTAGACGATGTAGAACGCGTCGCCCTTCTGCCCCTGGGAGAAGACGGTCTCGCCCTTCTCGAAGGAGTAGAGCATGACGGTGGGCAGCACCCGCTCGAGCTGGCCGATGGTCAGCGGCGTGAAGAACTCGACCTTGCGCAGCATGTGGGCGAGCAGTCCGAGCTCGGACGCGCCGATATCGAGTTTTTTCATGGGGTGTAATCTACGCTATTTCGCGGCGGATTGGACAGGGGGTCAGGCGCGCTCGCCGATGTCCCGGAAGACCAGGATGGCGCCGGCGGGGGCGCCGTCCGCGCCGCGGATCATCGAAGCCGAGGCCGAGACGCGGACACCCCCGGGGCGCTGGGCGTTGCGCACGACCAGCTCGACGTCGCGGACCGAGTCTCCGGCGAGCGCCCGTCCCATGGGAAGGCTCTCGGGAGGGCAGGGCGTGACCCCGTCGTGCAGATAGACCCCGTAGATCCGGCTGAACTGGGCGGGATCGGCCTCGACGACGCCCATGCCGATGATGCGCTCGGCCGCGTGGTTGAACAGGATGAGGCGTCCGCGCGTGTCGGCGGCGACGACCCCGTCGGGGATCCCGTCGATGACGCCTTTCAGGCGCGCGCGCTCGAGTTCGACGGCCGCTTCGGCGGCCAGGCGCGCGTCGTCCTCCCGCAGGAAGAGCCAGAAGACGAAGCCCAGCAGCGCCAGGGCCACGACGCCCCTGACGACGACCGCGACCCGGAGGAAGCGGGCGGCCTTCGTCATCCGGCCGACGCTGAGGGCGATCTCGGCCCCCCGCGGCGAGGCGGCCGAGATCGAGTCCGCCTCGGCGACGATGCGCCGCGTCTGGAAGATGGAGACCCCCGAGACCGCGAGCACGATGAGGGCGGCGGCGAGCAGGCCGGCCCGGACGTTCCGGCGCAGGGCCCGCCGGCCCGGCGTGTCCCGCAGGCGCGCGACCATGCGCGACTGCTCGTCGGCGGATCCGCCCGCGGGGCCGGCGGAGGCCAGCTGCTCCTGGACCATGCCGGTCAGGTCGCGCAGGGCGCGGCGCTGCTCGAGGTCGAGGTCGCGCGGCACGACGTCGAGCAGGGACAGCGCGCCGACGGTCCGGCCGTCCGGGGCCTGCAGGGGCTGGCCGGCGTAGAAGCGGATCCGCGGGCCGCCCGCGACCAGCGGATGGGAGGCGAAGCGGGGGTCCTTCGCGGCGTCCGGGACGAGCATCAGGCCGTCGCAGGCCAAGGTCTCCTCGCAGAAGGAGCCGTCGCGGGGCATCTCGGTCTCCGCGAGGCCGACGCGGGACTTGAACCACACGCGCTTCTCGTCGATGAGGGAGATCAGGACGATCGGCGCGCTGAAGGTGCGCTGGGCCAGGCGCGTGATCCGGTCGAAGCGCTCCTCGGCGGGGGTGTCGAGAAGGCCCAGCGCCCGGAGGGACGCGAGACGCTGCTGCTCCAAGGTGTCCATGGTCTATTATCCCCTATTCCGCCGCGGGCCCCAGCTTCTTGCCGAGCATGCTCCGCCAGTTGCCGGTGAGCGCCGGATGCTCGAGGGCGGGCCGGGCCTTCTCCGCGGTGAGCGCGGGGTCGAAGTACAGGCGGGCGAGCTCGAGGACGGGGAGGCGGATCTTGTGCTCGGAGACCTTCTCGAAGGCGTCGCCGCGGCGCACGCGCCCGGGCTTGGCGACGCGGAAGTACACGCCGAGCCTCAGGCTCCGGGCGAAGAGCTTGACCATGCCCGGGTCGTCGAAGCGCAGGCCCAGCTTCGCGCAGGGCAGGCGCGGCTGGACGGCGATGAGCAGGGCCGAGCCGGCGAGGTAGGCGTCGTCGACGCACGCGTCCTCGTCGTCGAAGCCGGAGACGGTCAGGTTCTCGCCGAAGGCGCCGTACGCCAGCTCGCGCCCGGGCAGGCGCTCCTTCCACCACGGGTAGTGGTCCGCCGAGTAGGCGTAGACCGCCTTGTCCGGGCCGCCGTGGACGGCCAGGTCGGCCTGCTCGTCGCCCTCGAGGCCGAGCGCCGCGACGCGCGCCTCCTCGACGGGGGACTTGAAGATGGCGGTGGAGACGGTCTCCCCGCGCCAGGGGATCCGACGCGCCGGCCCGACGCAGATCGAGGCGATCTCCATCACGCGGGCAGGGACGCCGCCCAGGCGGAGACCGCGGCGGCGAGCGGGGCGGGCGTGTCGAGCGGGATGTGGTGGTGCGCCCCGGCGATCTCGGCGCCGCGCCCGCGCGGCAGCGCCGCGACGATGCGGTCCATGACCTCGCGGGTCATGATGGTGCTGTGCTCGCCGCGCACGATCAGGGCGTCCACGGCGACCTTGGGCAGCTGCTCCCAGACCGGGCCGTAGGGGAAGAGGAACGAGCGCCAGTCGAACTTCCACGACCAGCCCGCCTCGGTCTTCTTGACGCCGTGGCGTCCCAGCTCGCGCAGGGCCTTCTCGTCGAGCAAGGTCCCGGGCGGCTGGAGGCGGAACTTGGCCAGCATCGTCTCCTCGTCGGCGTACACGGGCTGGGCCCGGGAGCGGACCTTCTCGTGGGTGCGCGTGCGGGACTCGTAGAACTCGGGCAGGAAGTCGATCGCGCAGACGCCGCGCAGGCGGTCGCCGTGGCGCTCGGCGTAGTCCAGGGCGATGCGCGCGCCCATCGAGTGGCCGACGAGGATGAAGCGCTCCCAGCCCATGGCCGATCTAGCGGCCTCGATGTCCTCGACCCAGCGAGCGGAGACGTAGGCCTCCTCGCCCGGCAGCCAGTCGCTGTCGCCGTGGCCGCGGAAGTCGAGCGCGGCCGCGTGGAAGACGCCCTTCCAGCGGGGGACGACGGCGTCCCACCAGTGCGTGTGCGCGGCCATGCCGTGCGTCAGGAGGAGGGGGGCTCCCGGCCCTCCCCAGTCGCGCAGATGGACGCCGCCGGTCTTCTTGCTGGTCACGGTGGAGATTTTACTTCTTCTTGTCCGCGGTGAAGGCGGCGCCGTCCCAGCCGATGACGACCGCGTCGCCCTCGGCGATGCGGCCCTCGAGCTCGGCCGACACGATCGCGTCGGACAGCTGGCGCTCGACGATCTGCTTGAGCGGGCGGGCGCCGTAGGCTTTTTGGGCCTCGGCGCGCTTGAGGATCTCGGCCTTGGCCTCCGGCGAGAGCGTCACGGTCACGCCGCGCTCCTTGAGCTGA
>JACPOW010000065.1 GCA_016191335.1 Elusimicrobiota bacterium
AACTCACACCTGAAGGCGCTGGGCGTAGTGCGCCTGGCCGCCTCATGAAGGCCGCTATCCGAACCGCCGGATGCGTCACGCGCACGTCCGGTGGTGTGGGAGGGGGCGGGTAGGACGATCCTACCTGCCTCCTACCCGATTTTATGGGATCGGCGTCAGGTGTTAGGCTGACATAGCCTGCAGTTGTAGCGGTTCAGCCAATCTTGGACACTCGCTTACTGACACTTAGGCCGTCCTTGCGAGGTTCTCCAACCTGCGGCCTCATCACGCTCAGCACGATCGCGGAAGGGTCCCTCCTGAAACGAACGACCCCCACGCCCTACGGATTCATGCCGATCGTGACTCTGGCCATGACGCCATTCCTCGCGCTGGGCCTCTTCGGGGGCTGGAGAATAAACGAGCCGTCGAAAGGAGACGGATGAGCTCGAGACTGTTCCTCGCCGCCGCCGGGCTGCTCCTCGCCGCGTCGCTGAGCGCGTGCGGAGAGCCGCCGCGCCGCGAGCCCGCGAAGATCCCGGACCAGCCCGCGCGAGCGGTGGATTTCGAAAGCGCCCTCGTCGGCTCCTGGACCAGCGTCAACTCGGGAGACGACCTGTCCGGGAGCATCGTCCTGGGGCCCGACCGCCGGTTCACCTGCGTGTGCCGGCGCGGAGAGAGGATCGTCTCGTCGTCCCGGGGGAACTGGTTCGTGCGCGAGGGCGTCTTCGTCTGGGTCTACGACCACGCGCCCGGTCGCGAGGACCCGAACCCCATCGTCGAGTTCTCGCCGGACAAGGTGGTCATACAAGAGGTGTCCGGCACCTTGACGACGCTCACGCGCGTGCGCTAGTCCCGAACCAACCCTTGCGCCGTTCTTCCTCGAGCCGTCCTTCGAGGTAGTCCCACAGCGCGGGGCACCCCGCCTTGATCGGCGGGCCGATGCGGCGCACGACGCGATCGTGCGCGATGCCGTTCTCGACCCAGCTCTGGCCGCCGTTGGCGAGGTTGAGGAGGACGGGCATGGCGCGGTCGGCGGCGTGGGCGAAGCGGGCCTCGGGGGTCTCCCCCGCCTCGAACTCGCGCCAAAGAGAGAGGAAGGTCCCGCGCCGGGGCTCCGGCAGGAGGCCGAAGATGCGCTCGACGGCCTTGGCCTCGGCCGCCTTGCGCTCGGCGGCGCCTTCTTCGGCGTAGACGATGGTGTCTCCGGTGTCGATCTCCCCGATGTCGTGGACGAGGAGCATCTCGACGACGCGGTGGATGTTGACGGGCGCCGGAGCGTACGGCTCGAGAGAGAACGCGAGCAGGGCGATCTGCCAGCTGTGCTCGGCGGAGTTCTCCTGGCGGGAGAGGCCGAGCGGGCGGGTCTTGCGGGTGACGCCCTTGAGCTTGTCGAGTTCCAGAACAAAACCGACGATCCGTTCCATCGCGTTCTCCCTAAGTGGGACTCGCACCGGTGCGAGTCCGACTGTTTCCGGAAACAGTCGCCGCGCTACTTCGCGGGGCGGGCGCCGACCGGGCGGCCGAGGTGCCTGAAGATGCCGGCCGCGGCGGCCTTGAGCTTGGCTTCGTCCACGCCGGTGTCGGAGCCCGCGGCCTTGAAGGCGGAGACGAGGGCTTCGGTGGAGACGTTGCCCGACGCGCCCGGCGCGTAGGGGCAGCCCCCGGCGCCGCCGGCGGAGGAATCGTAGCCGGTGATGCCGAAGGTCTTCCAGGCCACGATGGCGTTGGCGACCGCGCGTCCGAAGGTGTTGTGGAAATGCAAAAACACGCTGTCTTTGGGGACCGCCTTGAGCAGGAGGAACAGCAGCCTGCGGACTTCATCCGGAGACGCCTTTCCGATGGTGTCGCCGATGGAGAACTCCTGCACGCCGATGCCCGAAAGCATCTTGACCACTTCGACGTCGATGGACTCGGCGATGGACGCTTTGATGTTCTTCTGGTTGAAGGTCTCGGAGGCGGCGGTGAACACCGAGACCTTGTCGACCTTGCAGGCCAACGCGAGGTCCAATCCCTTTTCGTTCGGCACCAACGCCGAGTACACGACTCCCGGCTTGCGCTTGATGCGCGCGAACACGATCTCGGAGTCGGCCATCTGCGGGACGGATTTCGGATTGACGAAGGCCCCGGCTTCGATTTCTTTTAGACCCGTTTCAGATAACGCGTCCACGAAGGCGACCTTCGCCTCGATCGAGACGGGGCTCTTCTCGTTCTGCAGGCCGTCCCGCGGGCCCACCTCGACGAGGCGGGGCGTGGGGCGGACCGGCGGCTTTACCGGGTCCATTCGGGGGCTCGCTTTTCGAGGAAGGCGGCCAGGCCTTCCTGGCCCTCGGCGGAGGAGCGCAGGCGGACCAAGGTGTCCACGGTCATGCCGATCTGCTGGTGAAGGCCCAGGCGCTCGAGGCGCGGGAGGAGGGCCTTGGCGGCGCGGACGGCGTTGGGGCCGCACTTGAGGACGTTCGCGGCGATGGCGTCGGCCTTGGCGGTCAGCTCGGCGGCGGGGACGACCTCGTGCGCGAGGCCCATGGAGACGGCTTCCTTGGCGCCGAACACCTCGGCGGTGAGGTAGTAGCGGCGGGCGTTGGCCGGGCCGATCTTGGGGAGGACCCAGGAGGAGATCACGGCGGGCATGATGCCCAGGCGGCACTCGGAGAAGGCCATCTTGGCGTCCTCGGCCAGCACGGAGATGTCGCAGGCGGCGAGCAGGCCCAGGCCGCCGCCGAAGATGTTGCCCTGCGCGGCGACGATGACGGGGACCGGGCACTCGTCGACGGCGGAGAGCATGTCGGCCAGCAGGCGCGCGTCCTTCTTGCCCTCCTCGGCGGAGAGTTTGCCCGCCTCTTTCATCCAGTTGATGTCGGCGCCGGCGCAGAAATCCTTCCCCCCGCCGGTGACGATGACGGCGCGGACGGAGGGATTGGTGGAGAGCTCCCGGAACACCAAGGTCAGGGAGCGCAAGGTCTCCGCGTTCATCGCGTTGCGCTGCTCGGGGCGCGAGAGGGTGACCTTGGTGACGGGGCCGGCGTGGACCTTCAGGTGCTGGTATTCCATCGTCACATCCGGAAGACGGGCCGGTGCAGCTCGCCGATGGGCGCGTGCGCGGCGGCGGCCAGGGCCATGGCGAGGACCTGGCGCGTGTCGGCGGGGGCGATGATGCCGTCGTCCCACAGGCGCGCGGTGCCGAAATAAGGATGGCCCTCGGTCTCGTACTGGGCGCGGATGGGGGCCTGGATCTTGGCCTCGTCCTCGGGGCTCAGGTCCTGCTTGGTGCGCTTGAGCTGCTCGCGCTTGATGATGGTCATGACCGTGGCCGCCTGGTCGGCGCCCATCACGGAGACGCGGGCGTTGGGCCAGGTGAAGAGGAAGCGCGCGCCGTAGGCGCGGCCGCACATGGCGTAGTTGCCGGCGCCGTTGGAGGAGCCGACGATGACCGTGATCTTCGGGACGCGCGCCGTGGAGACCGCCTGGACGAGCTTGGCGCCGTGCTTGATGATGCCGGACTGCTCGAAATCCTTGCCGACCATGAAGCCGGTGATGTTCTGGAGGAACAGCAACGGAATTTTCCGCTGATCGCAGAGCTCGATAAAGTGCGCGCCCTTGAGAGCGGCTTCCGAGAACAGCACTCCGCGATTGGCGAGTATGCCGACCGGGCGGCCGTGGATCTTGGCGAAGCCGGTCGTCATCGTAAGACCGTAGAGCGCCTTGAACTCGTGGAAGCGGGAGCCGTCGACGAGACGCGCGATGACCTCTTTCGGGTCCACGGGACGGCGGAGGTCGCGGTTCACGAGGCCGTACAGGTCGTCGGCGGGGTACAGGGGCGCCTCGCCTTCTCCCAGGTCGAAGAGAGGGGCGTTGAGGTTCGCCACGATGGACCGGCAGATCTGGAGAGCGTGCTCGTCGTTATCGGCCAGATGGTCCGTGACGCCGGAGGTGCGGCTGTGCATGTCGCCCCCGCCGAGCTCCTCGGCCGAGGACTCCTCGCCGGTGGCGGCCTTGACCAAGGGCGGGCCGCCGAGATAGATGGTGCCCTGATTGCGGACGATGACGCACTCGTCGGCCATCGCCGGCACATAGGCGCCGCCGGCGGTGCACATGCCCATGACGATCGCGATCTGGGGGATGCCGAGGGCCGACATCTGGGCCTGGTTGTAGAAGATCCGGCCGAAGTGCTCCTTGTCCGGGAACACCTCCGCCTGCTTGGGCAGGAACACCCCGCCGGAGTCCACGAGGTAGACGCACGGGAGCTTGTTCTCGAGGGCCACTTCCTGGGCGCGCAGGTGCTTCTTGATGGTCTCGGCGTAATAGGTGCCGCCCTTGACGGTGGCGTCGTTGGCGACGATGACGCACAGGCGGCCGCTGATGACGCCGAGGCCGGAGATCATGCCGGCGCCGGGGACCTCGTCGTCGTAGAGGCCCATGGCGGCCAAAGCGGAGAGCTCGAGGAAGAAGGTGCCCTGGTCGAGGAGGCGCTCGACGCGCTCGCGGGCGGTCAGCTTGCCGCGGGAGCGGTGCAGCTCGACGGCCTTGGCGGAGCCGCCGGCCCGGGCCTTCTCGAGACGCGCGTGGAGGTCCTGGAGCAGGGCCTGATGGTGGTGGGAGTTGGCCAGGAACTCGGAGGAATCCCGCGCCGCCAGGGATTCTATAGGAGGAGTGTCGGCGTCGATCATAGGCGGATGATACCACATGCCCCTCGGGGTAAAAAATGGGTTAAGACTCGCGAAGTGACTGGCGTCACAGGCACGCCGGGGCCATACTGGGGCATGGGCATCACGCCGGTCACGGCCGAGACGCGCAAGGTCCACATCTACGAGATCCTCAACCGCACGAGGCTGGAGAGCCTCCTCGTGGTGACGACCGCCGACTCCGCCGACATCGGGACCCGCCTCAAGCGCGAGCCTCCCCCCGAGGCCGACGGCTGGGCGCCGGGGGACGACACGGCCGTGGAGATCCTGGCCCAGCACATGAACGAGACCGCCGCCGAGCTGTTCCTGAAGATGCACCTCGAGCACATGCAGCAGCGGACCTGGAAGTTCCGCGTCTGGCGGCCCTGACCTAGCGGATGTCGGAGAGGCGGGCCCAGATGCGCATGCCGTTGGGCCCGAGCCCGCGCTCGCGCACCTCGGAGAAGCAGCGGCGCAGCAGGCGCGCGATGCCCGGCCCCCGCTCCTCGCCGCGGAAGGACTCCACGCCGCGCGCGGCGCCGGTGTGGGCCAGGGCGCGGACCAGCTCGCTGCCCACGCCCTTGCGCTGGAAGTCGTCGCGCACGGCGACGTGCAGGTCGGCCTCGCTCTCCCCGTCGCGGGTGTGGTAGCGGGCGACGCCGACGAGGCGCCGGCGGCGGCCCTCGCAGAGGAAGGCGCCGAGGGCCATCGAGGTGCGGAAGTCGATGGCGACGAGCTCCTGGAACTGGGTCTCGGACAGCCGCGAGAGCGGCGTGCCGAAGCGCAGGGCCGTCGTCTCCTCGGACTGGGCGTAGAAGAGGTCCTTCATGGCCTTCTCGTCGGCCGGGCTCAGGGGGCGCACGACGAGCTCGAGCTCGCCGACGCGGCGGCGGGACTGCAGCTCGATCGGGTAGGCGCCCTCCGGCGGCGGCAGGACGTGGCCCGCGTCGAGCAGGCCCAGCTTCGCGGCCTCTTTGGCGAGATCCGCGCGGAAGCGCGGGTGAGCGATCTGGATGAGGGAGACGGCGCGCTGGCGGATCGTCTTCGCCTTGAGGCTGGCGATGCCGTACTCGGTGACGACGTAGTCGATGTCGGCGCGCGAGGTGACCACGCCCGTGCCCGGGGAGAGCGTGCACGCGATGCGGGAGACCGTCCCGCCCTTCGCCGTCGAGGGGAGCACGATGATGGATTTGCCGCCGCGCGAGGCGGTGGCGCCGCGCACGAAGTCCACCTGGCCGCCGACGCCGCTGTAGAGGCGGCCGTTGAGGGAGTCGGCGGCGACCTGGCCGGTCAGGTCCACGAGGAGCGCCGAGTTGATCGACACCATCTTCTGGTTGCTCGCGATGACGACGGGGTCGTTGACGTAGTCGCTGGGATGGAAGAGGAAGGCGGGGTTGTCGGCGACCGCGTCGTAGAGCCGCCGGCTGCCCATGCAGAAGGAGGTGACGACGGCGCCCGCGTGGAGCGTCTTCTTCTTGCCGGTGACGACTCCGGAGTTCACGAGGTCGAGCACGCCGTCGGAGATCATCTCGGAGTGGATGCCGAGGTCCTTCTTGCCCGCGAGGGCGGCGAGCACGGCGTCGGGGATCGCGCCGATGCCGACCTGGATGGTCGAGCCGTCCTCGACGAGCTCGCGCACGTAGCGGCCGATCCACAGCGCCTCGGCCGTGGCCTCGCGCAGCGGGAGCTCGAGGATGGGGCCGGCGCCGTCCACGAACGCGTCGATGTCCGACAGGAGGACGGTCGAGTCCCCCTCGGTCCAGGGCATGTTCGGGTTGACCAACGCGACCACGTAGGCGGCGTTCTCGACCGCGGCCTTGACCACGTCGACGGAGACGCCGAGCGAGGCCAGGGCGCCGCGCGGGGGCGCGATCTGGACGAGGGCCGCGTCGAGCGGGAGGTGGCCGGAGCGGAACAGCCCCGGGACCTCGTGGAGGAAGCAGGGGGTGTAGTCGGCGAGGCCCGCGCCGACGGCCTCGCGCGTGTTGGCGCCGATGAACAGGGCGTTGTGGCGCACGTGGCCCTTGAAGGAGGGCGCCGCGTAGGGCGCCTTGGCCAAGGTCATCAGGTGCATGACCTCGACGTCGGAGAGAGCCATCGCGCGGGCGGAGAGCGCGGCGACGAGGGCCTGCGGCACGGCGGCGCCGGAGCCTACGAGCACGCGTTGTCCGCTGCGGAGCGGCGCCAAGGCCTGGGCCGCGGTGATGGTTTTCATGTGATGATGTGGGGCGGTCGGAGCTTGGATCAGCGGCGCTTCTCGGCGTGCAGCTCGTGGCGGACGGCGTTGACGGTGCGGCGCGAGACGGAGATGCCCCGTTCGAGCTTCAGGCGCTCGGCGAGGGCGGCGTCGGTGACGGCGGCGTTCTCGGCGAGCCAGCCGCCGAGGAGCTCGCGCAGGACGCAGCGGCGCCCCGGGACGAACGAGATCAACGGGAGCTCGCGCTGCGAGGGCAGCTGGACGGAGCGCCGTGCGAACGCGCGGCTGACCGTGCTCGGCGCCAGGTCGAGGCGCTTGGCGAGCTGGCGCAGGCTGATGGGGCGGACGTCGACGGCGAGCTCGCTCTTGAGGAAGTCCACCTGGAGGCGGGCGACCATCTCGAGCAGGCGGTACAAGGTGCTCTGGCGCAGGTTGAAGGTCTCCAGGCGCTTGAGCAGGCCGGGCAGGTGCTTGCGCTCCACCGGCGAGAGGCCGTCGTCCTTCCAGCGGTCGAGGAGGTCGTGGCGGACCTGGTACAGGCCGCGCGCCCAGTACGGGGCGTAGAACTCGAAGGACGGCACGCCGCCGGACAGGGAGATCTGCGCGAGGCACGCGGACTGGCGGCCGGGCGACGCGGAGGGCGCCTCGACGGCGGTCTCGAACTCGGCGCGCGCGCCGAGCTCGACGACGAGCTCGTGGATGCTGCGCACCTCCTCGGGCTTGAGGCCCGTGCGGCGGCCGATCTCCTCGAGGGTCAGCGCGTCCTCGCCGTGGAGGAAGTAGCGCTCGAAGTCCTTCTGGCCCATGCGCTTGATGGCGGCCAGGGCGGGCCCGCGGGTCTGGGCGAACTCCTCGACGCCGACGCGCTCGCCGGCGCCGGCGGCCGTGCGCTCGTCGATCTCGTAGAACGAGCCGGAGAGCCTTCCCCCCGGCCAGCGCTGGCGGCGGAACGCGCCCGGGATGCGGCCGTCCCCGAAGTATAATTTTTGGAACAGGGGGTCCTTCTCGAGCTTGACGATCTCCTGAGCGAACTCGCGCTCGGGCATCTCGATCCAGTCGGCCATGCGCATGCGGCCCATGACGGTGAGCCGCTGGCTTGCCGCGAGTGACAGCTTCTGGGTTTGCTTCATCATTTGATTTTGGCCATTTTGTTCCTACCGGCATTGTAGCAATACTCCTGCCAAACCGTTTGGCGGCAAAATTTGCTACATAATGGAACACGTGCCAAAATCAGACATCGACCTCAAGGACCTCCTGCTCATGGGCTTCCGCCGCTCGAGCGATGTCATGTTCTACAGCGACGCCGACGGCATCATCCTCAACGTCAACGACGCCTTCACCGCCCACTACGGCTACACCCGCGAGGAGGTCATCGGCAAGACCCCGGCTTTGCTGCGCTCCCGGCACTCGACGGACGAGCTTTACAAAAGGATGTGGCGCAGCATCCTCGACCCCAAGAAGGGCTACTGGCGCGGCGAGCTGATCAACAAGGCCAAGGACGGGCGGGAGGTGCCGCTGATCCTGACCATCACCGCCGTGCGCAACGAGGGCGGCAAGATCCTGGGCTACATCTCCAACGGCGTGGACCTCAGCGAGCAGAAGCAGATGCAGGAGCGCCTGGCCCACTCCGAGGCCCTGGCCACCATCGGCGAGATGGCGGCCGTCGTCGCCCACGAGATCCGCAACCCGCTCGGCTCCATCGTCATCGCCGCGCAGCAGCTGATGGACGAGGGCCTGACGCGCGAGGACAAGGACACCGTGACCCGCGTCCTGCGCACCGAGAGCAAGCGCCTCAACGAGGCGCTGAGCAACTTCCTGTCCTACGCCCGCCCGCGTCCGATGAACTCCGGCCAGAACGACCTCAACGCCCTGCTCGTCGATGTCGCGCAGATGGCCTTCGTCAACAAGGACCTCGTCGGCGACGCGCGCCTCGCGCTGGCCGTCAGCCACGACCTGAAGCCCTTCCCCTTCGACGCCGACCAGATCCGCCAGGTGGTGTGGAACATCCTGCTCAACGCCATCCAGGTGCTGGGCGGCAAGGGGACGGTGACGGTGCGCACCGGGAAGGGCGACGACCTCGCCTGGTTCGCCATCACCGACACCGGGTCGGGCATCCCGGAGTCGCTGCGCGCCGACCTGTTCAAGCCCTTCCGCACCTCCAAGCAGCAGGGCACGGGCCTCGGCCTGGCCATCGCCGAGAGCATCGTCAAGGCGCACGGCGGCCGCATCGACGTCGAGACCCGGCTCGGCCACGGGACCACCTTCACCGTCACTCTGCCGCGAATCGAGGACTGACAACGAACATGGACAAGACACGCATCCTTCTCGTCGAAGACAATCTCTCGCTGGGCGCGATGCTCGGCATGGAGCTCAAGCGCCGCGGCCACGCGGTCGAGATCGCCAAGAGCGGGGCCGAGGCGATGACCAAGCTCGGCGCCGCCGAGTACGACGCCGTCGTCACCGACCTCAAGCTCGGCGACCTCGACGGCCTCGAGGTGCTCAAGTTCGCCAAGTCGAAGCACCCCCGCATCGAGGTCCTGGTGATGACCGGCCACGGCTCCATCGACACGGCCGTCGCCGCGATGCGCGCCGGCGCCTTCGACTACCTGACCAAGCCGGTCGAGCCCGAGGAGCTCAACATCGTCCTCGACAAGGCCATCGAGCACAGCCGGCTCGTCCACGAGGTCGAGCGTCTTCGAGAGGAGGTCAAGGACAAGTACAGCTTCGACGGCATCGTCTTCTCGGGGACGCCGATGCGCAAGGTCCTCGACCTCGTCTCCAAGGTCGCCGCCACCGAGGCGACGGTCCTGATCATGGGCGAGTCCGGGACGGGCAAGGAGCTCATCGCCCGCGCCCTGCACGAGAAGAGCCCCCGCCGCAACGGCGCCTTCGTCGCCATCAACTGCGGCGCCCTGCCCGAGGGCCTGCTCGAGAGCGAGCTGTTCGGCCACGTGCGCGGCGCCTTCACCGGCGCGGAGCGCAACAAGCGCGGCCTGTTCGAGGAAGCCAACGGCGGGACCTTGTTCCTCGACGAGATCAGCGAGACGACCCCGGGCCTTCAGGTGAAGCTGCTCCGGGCCCTGCAGGAAGGCGAGATCCGCCGCGTCGGCGACAACCACCCCTTCAAGGTCTCCGGCCGCCTCCTCGCCGCGACGAACAAGGACCTCACCAAGCTGGTGGCCGAGGGCAAGTTCCGCGAGGACCTCTACTACCGCCTGAAGGTGTTCCCCATCGAGCTGCCCGCGCTGCGCGAGCGCCCCGAGGACATCCTGCCGCTGGCCGAGCATTTCTTGAGAAAGGCCAAGAAGAAGCTCGGCGGCGCCGCGGTGAAGTTCTCCCCCGCGGCCGCCGACGCCCTGCGCCGCTACCGCTGGCCCGGCAACGTCCGCGAGCTCGAGCACGTCATCGAGCGGGTGCTCATCATGGCCTCGGGCGCGTCCATCGCCCCCGGCGACCTGCCGCCCGAGATGCTGCCGAGCGCGGAGGCGGCCAAGAACGACCCGCGCGAGACGCTCGACGACGCCGAGAAGCGGCATATTTTACAAGCCATCGAGGACTGCGGAGGCAACCAGGTCGCGGCGGCCAAGCGCCTGGGCGTGGCCCGCAACACCCTGTGGCGCAAGCTCAAGGCGTACGGCATACCGGCGAAAAAGAAGTAGCCCGGCGGCCGGGTGGCCGTTTCATTGCAGATACCGTACCGATGAACAACCGCCCCGCCGTCCTGATCGTCGACGACGACGCGTCCTTGAGGGCGATGCTCAGCCTCTCGCTGAAGCGCGCGGGCTATCCGACCTTGTCGGCGGCCAGCGGCGCCGAGGCCCTCGAGCTCCTCGCGACGCGCCCCATCGACTGCATGGTCACCGACGGGCGCATGGACCCGATGGACGGCTTCGAGCTGTCGCGCCAGGCCAAGGCCCTGAAGCCGGACCTGCGCATCGCGATGGTCAGCGCGGTGTTCCACGACGCGGACGCCGGCACCTCGCCGATCGACTGCATGTTCGAGAAGCCGCTGGCGCGCAGGATCTCCTTGACCGGAGGACCGATCCGGACCTCGAGCTCGGGGCGAACGGCCAGCGCCATCGCCGGCGGCAGCTTGCGGGCCTGCACGCTGACGCGCGTCGCCGCGTAGGACGCCTTGTCCCGCTCCTCGACGACCTCGAGCATGGTCAGCCTCGCCTTGTAGGCGCGGGCGAGGACCGCCGCCGCCAGCAGGCCCCGGCGGGCGTAGGGCGCGCCGTGGACCGGCGCCAGGACCCACCGCGGCTCGCGCCAGGCGCGCGGCACGACGAGCACCGGGCAGGGCGCGGAGTGGACCACGGCCTCGGCGACCGAGCCCTGGACCCAGCGCACGATCCCCGGACGGTGATGCGTGCCCAGGACGAGGAGGTCGACGCGCAGGTCGCGGGCCAGCCGCCGCAGCGCGGACACCGGGTCGCCCTTGAGGGCGTGCACGCGCGCCCCGGGGCCGAGCCGGGCGCGCAGGCGCTTCAGGGCGTCCAGGCGCTGGCCGGGGACGACGCACCAGACGGCCTCGAGGGTCGCGCCGAAGCGGGCGGCGACCTCCCGGGCGGCCTCCCAGGCGTGGAGCGAGACCGCGTCGGGTTCGACGGCGGCGAGTATGCGGCGCGGCGGGAATCGAAGCATGAGGCCTCCGGGCGTCATCCTTGATCCAGCAACGGAACGGCCTCGCCGGGGCGTGGTCGCTCCGTTGCTCCCCTACGGCCATGACCAGGCTCGCGCTCGCGACGGCCTTCGCCCTGCTCGCCGGCTGCTCCCTGTTCCGCTGGTCGGGCTACCGGGACCCCGCGGCGGCCCCGGCGGGACGCTTCTCCGCGGTCGAGCTCTAGCTGTCCACGGCGACCGCGCAGGCCCGGGAGCCCGTCCTGCCGCCGGCGGAGGACCTCCCTCGGACCTTGTACTACGCCGACCTCGGCCCGGACTCGATCGACGTCTCCGCCTACCCGGCCCAGCAGAAGCACAACTACGGCTTCTTCCGCCTGCAGTGCTCGCGCTGCCACACTTTGGCGCGGGCGGTGAACTCCCCCGTGCAGAGCCGCGCCTACTGGCATTTCCACATGATCCGTATGAGCCTGCACTCGCGCCTCCAGCGCGAGGGGCCGATCCCGCCGGACCAGATGAAGGCGATGCTCGATTTCCTCGAGTACGACGCCCGGGTGCGCAAGGTCGACGACAAGAAGCGCTTCGAGGAGCGGACCGAGGAGCTCAAGCGGCGCTTCGAGCCCACGCTGCAGCGGCTGCTCGAGCACATGCAGAGGTCCCCGCAGCCGCGCCTGATGCCGGGGGCGTCCGGGGAGGCGCCGTGAGGGCGCCCCTCATCCCCGCCGCGCTCGTCCTGGTCGCCGGCGGCTGCGCCGCCTGGCGGCTGTGGGGCGAGATCCCCGTGCCGGCCGGCCCTCCCGCCCCGTCGGGGAGCGCGGACGTCCCGCGGGCGCCGGACGAGCGGCGCAAGGCCGCGCTGTTCTACAGCGACCTGGGGCCGGACGCGGTGGACGTCTCGTCCTACCCGGCCGAGCACCGGCGCGGCTACGAGGTCTACGCGCGCCTCTGCTCCCGCTGCCACACGCTCGCGCGCTCGGTCAACGCGCCGTACGTCGACCGCACCTGGTGGGAGTTCTACCTCGCGAGCATGCGCATGCGCGCGCATTTCCACGGCGAGCCGCTCCCGAAGAAGGAGATCCGGGCGGTGCTCGACTTCCTGGAATACGACTCGCGGGAGCGCAAGCTCGCGCAGGCCCCGCGCTTCGAGGCGATCACGAAAGAGCTGCGCCTCCGCTTCGAGTCCGCGCTCGACGAGCGCATGGAGCAGCTGCAGAAGGACCCCCTGCCCCACCGGCCCCGCTGAGCCTCCGCGCTCAGCGCAGGGAGCCGACGCGGAAGGTCTCGAGCACGGCGCGTCCGCTCCGCCGCGGCCGCGGGACGGTCCTTCGGGGCCAGGCGGCCCAATACCCCGATCGTCGCCGCGCTGGCGAGGAAAGAGACGAACGCCGCGAAGAGGAAGCGCTTCATAGCCAGTTGAAATCCTCGGCGTGCACGCGCGCGGAGGGCACGCCGGCGCGGCGCAGCTCCGACCGCGCGGCCTCGATCAGCGCCGGCGGGCCGCAGACGAAGGCCTCGCGCCCCGCGGCGTCCGGGCAGCGCGACCGCAGGAAGGCCGCCGTCAGCGGGCCCTCCTGGGCGAAGTAGTGCGGCCACAGCCGCAGGCCCGGGTGCTTCGCCGCGGCGGCCTCGAGCTCCGCGAAGAAATGCGCCCGGGTCTCGTCCTGCACGCAGTAGACGAGGTGAGCGTCGACGGGCCGCGACGGGCCGAGCTCGCGGACCCGGGAGAGGAACGGCGTCAGGCCGATGCCGCCGGCGATCCACAGCTCGGGCCTCCCGCCGCCGCGCGGGAAGAACTCCCCGAACGGCCCCTCGACGAGGGCCCTGCTCCCGACCGCGACGCTCTGCAGGGCGCGGGACGCGTCGCCCAGGTCTTTGACGACCACGCGCAGCGCCGGCTCGTCCGGCGCCGAGGACAAGGTGTAGGGATGCTCCTCTCCCCTCCCGGCCTTCAGGGCGGGATCGAGAGGCGTCAGGTACACGAACTGCCCCGCCCGGCGCTCGAGCGGGCGGCCGTCCGGGCGCAAGGTCAGCTCGACGACGCCGCGCCCGGCCGAGGTCGCGGCGGCGACCGTGTAGCCCTTGCGGGCGAAGCGCCGCGCCGCGAAGGCCCGCCAGGCGAAGGCGAGCAGAGCCAAGGCCCCGTAGCTCCCCCACCACGCCCGGGCCGGGCGGCCGGAGAGGAGCGCTCCCGAGGAGAGGGCGTGCGCGAGGCCGAGCGCGATCGCCGCGCCGGACAGCGCGTGCAGGGACTTCCAGCGCTGATACTCCGGCGCGCCGAAGAACGAGAAGGTGGGCGCCAGGAACGCCGCCATCGCCGCCATCGCCCCCCAGCCGGCCCAGACGCCCCAGGCGGAAGGCCCCGGGAACAGGACCGCGGACGCGGCCGGGACGGAGAAGCGGGCGGCCGCGAAGGACAGCAGGAGCGGATGCGCCATGAGCAGGAGGAACGACGCCGCGCCGAGGAGATGGTGGATCCGCCACAGCCGGGTCAGGCCGCCGAACCAGAGGTCGAGGCCGGGGACCCGGGCGCTGATCATCGCCGCCAGAAGGAGCAAGGACAGGCCGAGCACCGCCGCGGCCCGCCACAGGCGCGGGTGGACCGGTCCCCCCGCGCCGAGGCACGCCCAGGCCAGGGGTGCCGCGGCCAGCAGCGCCAGCGCCGCGTCCCCGATCCGACGGCGAGGAGGAAGGCTCATGGTCCCCCGATGATAGCATCCTCGCGGCGGCGCTTGGAGAAAAGCCCCTTCGCGAGGACGAGCGCGCGCCGGCGCAGGCGGCGGCGCCGGCGGCGCGCGAGGCGGCGCAGCGCGGCGGCGTCCGCCGACCGGGGCAGGCGGGCGCGGAGCATGGTCAGGTCGTGCTCCTCTCCCAGGATCGTGCCGAGCCGCCTCAGGTCGCCGATCGCCGTCGAACGCGGAGCCGCCTCCTCGAGCTCGTGGCGCAGCTCCTTCGAATCCTTGCGCAGGTCGTGGAAGCGGTCCTTCCGCGGGAAGTCCCGCGCGGCGCGAAAATCCCGGCGTCCGCGCCGATAGGCCTTGTCCAGCCGGGCCTCGAGCGCCGGCGCGACCGCGCGCGCGAAGGCCTCGGGACCGGGCCCCCGCGGGCTGGCGCCCAGAGCGGCCCTCGCGCGGCGCAGGGACGCGCCGCGCCTCAGCGCGCGCGCCTCCGCCCGCCGCGCCCGCAGCGACAGGGCCCGGCCGCGG
>JACPOW010000066.1 GCA_016191335.1 Elusimicrobiota bacterium
CGGTTTGGCGTGTTTTTCTTGCGGCTTTTCTTCGGCATGGCAGAGGTCCTCTCTCTGCCACGTATCCCCTCGGCGTGGGATACTCGGCGCGTGGCGACCTGACTATATCAAGTCAGCCGGATACTGAGATAGGCTCTAAGTAGAATGCGGGCATGAAGGCATTGCTCTGCGCGCTGCTCCTCGCGGTCCCCGCCTCCGCGGCGGAGCCGGACATCCGGGACCTCGTGGACAAGGCCAACAAGGCCCTGCGCGGCGACTCCAGCCACGGCCGCCTGATCATGACCATCGAGACGCCGGAGTGGAAGCGCTCGCTCGAGATCGAGGGCTGGAACAAGGAGCGAACCTACGCTTTCATCAAGATCCTCTCCCCGGCCAAGGAGCGCGGCAACACCACCTTGCGGCGCAAGACCGAGATGTGGGTGTGGCTGCCGAAGGTGGAGCGCGTGATCAAGATCCCGCCCACGATGATGCACTCGACCTGGCAGGGCTCGGACTTCACCTACGAGGACATCGTCAAGGCCGACTCCATCGTCAAGGACTACACGCACAAGCTCCTCAAGACGACGAAGGAGGAAGGCCGCACGGTGTACCACATCGAGGCCACGCCGAAGGCCGACGCGCCCGTCGTCTGGGGCAAGGTGCTGACCGACGTGGCCCTGTACGACGAGGACCAGGCCGTCATCCCTCTCAACGAGCTCGACTTCTCCGAGCGCGGCGAGCTGATCCGCACCATCACGCTCTCCGACGTCAAGGTCATGAGCGGGCGGCGGGTGCCCGCCCGCCTGGAGTGCGTGCCGGCCAAGAAGAAGGGCCAGCGCACCATCCTCCACTACCAGGAGCTCGAGTTCGACATCCCGCTGGGCGAGGATTTCTTCAGCTACCAGCGCCTGCAGAAGGGCGGGAGCTGACTTGCTGCGGCTCGCCTGGCGCAACGTCTGGCGCAACCGCCGCCGCAGCCTGATCAACGTGGCCGCGATGGGCTTCGGCCTCGCCGCGATCATGCTCGGCCAGAGCATGATCCGTTCCCTGCAGATCCAGCTCGTGCAGAAGGCGACGGGCTCGATCACCGGCCACATCCGCGTCCAGCGCAGCGACGTCGACGAGCCCAAGTTCCCCGACAAGTTCATCACCGATCCCGGCCCCGCGGAGAAGGTGCTCGACCAGGACCCCCGGATCGCCGTCTGGGGCCGGCGCATCCACATGACCGGCCTCGTCTCCTCGCCCAACGCGTCGCTCGGCGCCCTGATCTGCGCCGTCGACCCTCTGAAGGAGAAGACCCTCACCGACATGTCCTCCTACATCAAGGAGGGGACCTACCTCGACCCGGACGTCAAGGGCATCGTCATGGGCCGCAAGATCGCGGGACGCCTCGACGTGCGCCTCGGGGAGAAGGTCGTCCTCATGGCCCAGGCCGCGGACGGCTCGATGGGCGCCGAGGCCTTCCGCCTCGTCGGCATCCAGGTGACCGGCTCGGAGTCCTTCGACGGGCAGATCGTCTGGATCCCGCTCAAGGCGATGCAGGAGATGCTCGGCCGCCCGGGCCAGGTGAACCAGCTCGCCATGCGCCTCAAGGACGTCGAGCTCGTCGACGAGGTCGCCGCGGACCTCGACAAGCGCCTGCCCCCGGGCAAGGTCCGGCCGATCAGCTGGAAGGTCATCGACCGGGAGATCATCGGCATCCAGGCCTTCCAGAACGGCATCCTCACCGTCGTCCTCTTCATCGTGTTCGCGATCGTCGCCCTCGGCATCCTCAACACCCAGCTGATGAGCCTCTTCGAGCGCGTGCGCGAGTTCGGCGTGCTGATGGCCATCGGCGCCCGCCCCCGCTGGATCGTGCGCCTCATCCTCGCCGAGTCGCTCGTCCTCGGCCTCGTCGGCGTCCTGCTCGGCGTGACCATCGGCGCCGCGATGATCGCGTACTTCGGGCGCCACGGCCTGCACCTCCCCGTGGGCCAGGCCTTCTCCTACTTCCTGCCCTTCCCGTCGGTGATCTACCTCCGGCCCTCCTGGCACCAGCACGCCTTCGCCTGCGCGTCCGTCTTCGTCATCACCTTGCTCGCGTCCCTGCCCCCGGCCCTGCGCGCCGGGCGCCTGAAGCCCGCGGAGGCCCTGCGCCATGTCTAAGCTCGTCGAGGTCTCCAACCTCCACAAGACCTACCCCGGCGGCTCGAAGGTCGCCGCGCTGAAGGGCATCGACCTCGTCATCACGCGGGGGGAGTTCACCGCGCTGGCCGGCCCCTCGGGCTCGGGCAAGTCCACCTTGCTCAACATGATCGGCACGCTCGACCGGCCGACGAAGGGGACGGTCAGCTACGACGGCCACGTCGTCTCGAACCTCGGCCCCGATCCCCTGTCCGATTTCCGCCTGCGCTCGCTCGGCTTCGTGTTCCAGGCCTACAACCTGATCCCCGTGCTCACCGCGGTCGAGAACGTCGAGTACCCGCTCGTGCTGCAGGGCGTGGAGGCCAGGGAGCGCCGCAAGCTCGCGGAGGAGGCCCTCGCCTGGGTCGGCCTCGAGGCCTACGCCGAGCGCCGCCCGGACCTGCTCTCCGGCGGCCAGCAGCAGCGCGTCGCCGTCGCGCGCGCCATCGTCACGCGCCCCTCGCTCGTGCTCGCCGACGAGCCGACCGCGAACCTCGACTCCAAGACCGGCGCCCAGCTCTTGGACCTCATGGAGGGTCTCAACCGCGACCACGGCATCACCTTCCTCTTCTCCAGCCACGACGGCGCCGTCCTCGAGCGCGCCCGCCGCGTCGTCCGCCTCCAGGACGGCGAGCTCAAGTCCGATGAGACCCGGGCTCGCTAGCGTCCTCGCCCTTCTCCTCGCCGCGCCGGCCTCGGCCGGGGTGAAAGCCGGCGGCTACCTCAAGGACTTCTGGCAGTACTCGCATTCCGCCCTCGACGGGCGCGCCTACAACCTCAACACCGCCCGCGCCCGCCTCACGCTCGACGCCGAGAAGTCGGTCCTCAAGGCGCACATGGATTTCGACCAGCAGGTGGCCGCCGGCTCCTTCTTCCGCACCACCGAGTTCCGCCGGTTCGGCTACTCGCCGCCGAAGCCCTGGCTCGACATGGAGCACACCGTCTCCACCGGGACGACCAACGGCTACGGCATCGGCGCCTACCGCGCCTGGGTCGGCCTCGAGGACGAGCGCGGCGCGGTCCGCGCGGGCCGACAGCGCATCGCCTGGGGCAGCGGCAAGCTCTGGAACCCGACCGACGTCCTCAACCCGTACGACCCCACGACCGTCGAGCGGGACGAGCGCCGCGGCGTGGACGCGCTGTACGCGCGCAAGGGCGTCGGCTCCCTCGGCCAGGCCGAGCTCGCCTGGGCGCCGGGGGACTACTGGGTGGATCACGCCCTCCTCGCCCGCGGCCGCGCGAACTGGGAAGGCTGGGACGCCGCTCTGATGGGCGGCAAGATCCCCGGCTCCACCGCGTCCTTCGTCGTCGGCGGCGACTTCGCCGGCGCCGTCCTCGAGGGCACCGCCCACGGCGAGGTCGCCTGGTTCGACCCGGTCACGCGCACGCCCTACTGGAAGGCCGGCCTCGGCTACGACTACAACTTCGCCTCGGACACCAAGTGGTCCTGGCTGAAGGACGCGGCCTTCGTCTTCGAGCTGTACCACGCCGGCAACGGCTCGCTCGACCCGCGCCGCTACGACTACGCGTCCCTGCGCGCGGGCAAGGAGCAGGGCGTGGCGCGGAACTACTTCGGGGCGACCTTCTCCAAGGACCTGCACACCTTGCTCAAGCTCGAGTGCGCCGCCATCGTCAACGCCGACGACGGCTCCACCCTCGCCTACCCGAGCCTGTCCTGGAACGCCTCCGCCGACCTGTGGCTGACCGCCGCGTGGCGGCGCTTCGGCGGCGACAAGCTCGGCGAGTACGGCCGGCAGCCCAACTCCGTGGTGCTGACCGCGCAATACTGGTTCTGATGAAAAGCCTCCTCCTCGCCGTCCTGCTCGCCGCGCCGGCCTCCGCGGCGCACGTGAAGGCGACCTTGTTCGTCTCCGGCGGCGTGGGCGCGCTGCGGCTCGTCCACGACCCGCACTGGCACACCTACTGGATCAACCCCGGCGATTCGGGCCTGGCCACGAAGCTCACGCCGGGAGTCCTCGAGTTCCCGGCGCCGGAGCGCATCGTCGCCGGCCCGCTCACGAGCTTCGGCTACTCCGGAGAGGTCGTGCTCCCCGCGAGGATCCCCAAAGACGTGAAGACCTTTACCGCGACCTGGCTCGAGTGCGCCGAGGTGTGCGTGCCCGGCAAGGCCGTGCTGACCCCGAGGGCCGAGCGCCACGAGCTCGTCTCCGAGGCCTGGGAGCGCATCCCCCAGATGGACACCTCCGCGGCCCTCGGCGCCTCCCGTCGCGGCGACCGCGTCATCCTCGAGCTCGCCGGCCGCCACCCGCTCGCCGAGTTCTTCCCGACGGCCCCCGGCGCCTTCGAGGGCGCGCGCGGCGCCGTCATGGTCGCGCCCACGCGCACGGAGCTCACTCTGACCAAGGCGCCCGGCGCCCCGGACCTCGAGGCGCTGTCCGGCGTCCTCGTCCGCCCGGGCCTGCCGCCCGCCATGGTCTCCGTGCCCATCGCCTCCGGGGGCGTCGCCGCGCGCAACCTCCTGCTCGCCTTCCTCGGCGGCCTGCTCCTCAACCTCATGCCCTGCGTCTTCCCCGTGCTCGCCCTCAAGGTCACGGGCCTGCTCGAGCGCCCCGGCCGCGGCCACGCGCTCGCCTACACGGCCGGCGTCGTGACGAGCTTCCTCGCGCTCGCGGGGGGGCTGATCGTCGCGCGCGCGGCCGGCGCCTCCCTCGGCTGGGGCTTCCAGCTCCAGTCCCCGTGGGTCGTCGGCGCCTTGGCCGCCCTGTTCGTCGCCATCGGCCTGAACCTCCTCGGCCTCTTCGAGGTCGGCACGCGCCTGATGTCCCTGGGCGCCCGCAGCGGCGGCGGCTCGTTCACCTCGGGCGTGTTCGCCGTCGTCGTCGCCGCGCCCTGCACCGCCCCGTTCATGGGCGCCGCCCTCGGCTGGGCCCTGAGCCGCCCGGCCTGGGAGGCCCTCGCCGTGTTCGCCGCCCTCGGCCTGGGCACCGCGGCGCCGTACGCCGTCCTCGCCTCGCGGCCCGCGTTGCTCGGGCTCCTGCCCCGTCCCGGCGAGTGGATGGTGACGCTCAAGAAAATCCTGTCCATCCCGATGTTCACCACCGCCCTCTGGCTCCTCTGGGTCCTGTGGCGTCTGGTCGGCGCGCCCGCCGCCGCCGACCCGCTCTGGAAGGTCTGGTCGCCCGAGGCCGTCCAGGAAGCCCGCGCCTCCGGCAAGACCGTCTTCGTCGACTTCACCGCCGCCTGGTGCCTGTCCTGCCAGGTCAACGAGCGCGTCGTGCTCTCGCGGCCGGAGGTCAAGGCCGCCCTCGCCAAGGGCCTCGCCTTCAAGGCCGACTGGACCGACAAGGACCCCGTCATCGAGGCGGAACTCGCCAAGCATGGACGCGCCGGCGTGCCTCTTTATATCGTCTATCCGAAAGGCGGAGACGCCGTCACCTTGCCGGAGATCCTGACGCCGGGTCTCGTGCTCGAGACATTGGGAGAGTTGAAAAAATGAAGACCATCCTCGCCGCCGTCCTGCTGTCGCTCGCGTCCGCCGCCCACGCCGCCCCCGAGCTGGGCAAGCCCGCGCCCGACTTCACGCTCTCCGATCAGAGCGGCAAGCCGGTGAAGCTCTCCGATTCCAAGGGGAAGTTCGTCGTCCTCGAGTGGTTCAACGAGGGCTGCCCGTTCGTGCAGAAGCATTACGGCACGCGCAACATGCAAGGCCTGCAGAAGAAATACGGCGCGAAGGGCGTCGTCTGGTACACCATCGTGTCCTCGAAGGAGGGCAAGCAGGGCTATCTGACCCCGGCCGACGCCTCCCAGAGGATCAAGGCCATGTCCTCGAAGGCGATCCTGCTCGACGGCAAGGGCGAGGTCGGCCGCCTCTACGGAGCGAAGACCACGCCGCACCTATTCGTCGTGGACAAGAAGGGGACCCTCATCTACATGGGCGGCATCGACGACAACCCCAGCGCCGACCCCGAGGACGTGAAGACCGCGAAGAACTTCGTCGCCGCCGCGCTCGACGAGGCCATGGCGGGCAAGCCGGTGTCCACGCCCTCCTCGCGCCCGTACGGCTGCTCGGTCAAGTATTGATCGGATGAAAGGACGGATACTGGTCGTCGACGCCGATCCGGAGGTCGTCGCCGGCTTCGGGCTTTTCTTTTCCGAGAAAGGCTACGAGGTGCGCGGGGCCGCGAACGCCCACCAGGCGATGCAGCTCGTCGAGAAGGAGAAGTTCGGCCTCATCTTCCTCGACAACGACCTGCCCGGCACGACCGGCCTCCAGGCGCTCCCGGGGCTCGCCCGCAAGTCCGGCGCGCCGGTCATGATGATCACCGCCCTGTACGACCCGGACCTCAAGAAGGACGCGCTGCTGCTGGGCGCCCTCGACCTCGTCGCCCTGCCCGCGGATTTCCCGGACCTCGAGAAGACCGTTTCCCGGATCGTCGGGCAGTAAACTCCGCGAATGCCTAGACAATAAAGAGGCGCTCCATCGCTGGAGGGCCTCTCCGATAGTCTTACGGGCTTAACCCTATTTGTCTGGACGGTTGTAGACCGAAGGCAATCCGCACGCCGTTCGTTCTTCATTTAATTTCATCCACACCTTGGCCGGCACATGCTCACTCACGACGCGATAAAAATTCTGGTAGGTTTTTGAAGATTGCCCCGTATTGAACGGGCGTCCGGTTTGTCTGGCGATTTCGGCAAGTATCTTATGCATTCCTATTTGAAGTCTTGCATACTGCTCTAGATTTGGTGCGAGCTGGTTTTTAACGACATCTTTATCGATAACGCCGTAATTTACTTTGAAGCAGAAGGTTTCCAAGGTGTTGAAAAATTCGTGGTATTTGATTCCTGCCTCAATCTGGAGCTCGACTGATCGCGTCGAAATGTAATCCTTTCGACTCGCATACGGTGCAAAATCATGCAGCAGCTTTGTCAACTCAGCGTCGAAAGTTCCAATATCCGCCAAGGCTGAGCCGATGTGCTCGACGGTTTTGTCCCGCCGAGTAACCCGCCAAAGCCAAGCCGCCGAGCCCCATCCCGTAATTGTGCCGATTATTGCGACAATCGCCGTGACTCCTTCCCAGTAACACGAATCGCTCATATGCGTTATCGTTACTTAATACCCATTGCATGAATCACTGCGTCAACTGCATCGATAAGGCCGCTGGGATTTATCGACGCTCGTTTATACTGCCCATAACTTTTACAGTGGCCGGCGATGATTTGCTTGAGTTCATCTTCAGATATACCACCAGATAGACGCGCCTGCCGAAGGGCGGCATACGCAATCAATTTCAGCTGATCATTTGTGGGCTCGTTATCGTTAAGACCGCACAAAGCTCTCAGCGCCGACTTTGCCTTCTCAATTTCATCCATTATTGAGCTCCTATATCGAACCTTAGTTTATCAGGAATTATCAGTCTTGACGAGTGGCCTTGACGATATGTCCACACCCACAAGCAGACCAATCTAATTAAATTCGAGATACTGCGCACTTTCAGTGGGAAAGGTTCAAAGGTCAACACAAATGGGCACCCAGAGTGTCGCCGCGTAGGGCGTCTGCGATGAGTTACTTTTTGAGCCAGACAAGAAGTTCCTTGCCGGCGATCTTCAAGCGGTGCACTTCGTCGTGATGCACGTTGCACAGCGTCACGAGATTCTCGGGTGCGTTCTTCCCGCCCTCATGGTGATAGACGATGTGATGCACTTCTAGAAACTGTCTCTTAGCGGCGGAGATTCTGACTTCGACCGACCAGCCGCACTTTCGGCAGCGGTTGGAGTCGCGTTCCAATACCCCGTCGTAGACGTCGTCCGGGATATGGCGGTCATGCTCGGCTAACTGCGCCAGGCTTTCGAGTATGTACGTGCCCGAGGGCAAGTCGGGCCTACCCGTCTGCTTGGTCACGACACGCCATCCGAATTCACGGCGCAGTTCCCGGATTCGCCTGGCCGCCTCTCGCGCCCCCGCGACGTATGCGATCTGCTCCCCGGTCACGGGCCTTTCTACGTATGCCTTAAGCAACGCGAGCACACGGTCGCGTGAGCCACCACCCTGCTTACGGATTCGATTCGCGGTGCGCCACTTCTCCGCGGCCTCTTCGTCGGGTTCAATGCTTTCAAGAACGTACTGATCGGTCCGCAGCTCTTCTCGAGACACGCCGGTTGACACGTTGTAGCCGAACTCAACCCTCAGTTCCCGAATCCGCCGTGCGAACTCCTGGATGCCGCCGACGACCTGCAATTCCTCACCCTCAATCGTCTCGCCGACGAACAGCTTGAGGTAGGATAAGATGCGGTCTCGTGCGGCGGCGGCGTCCGTAAGGGCTCCAAGCCGTTTCTTTGCCAAGGTGCGGAGGCCCGTCAGCATCTCGGCGAGGCGCCGGACCTCAGTCCGAATCTCATCGCGCCGGGTCGGCGGGTTGCTCGGGACGGCCAATAGAAGTTCCCGTAGTCGAGAAAGGGAGGGGTGGTGCGCCCCTTCGGAGTTCTTCTTTGCGCGTGCCATTGGGCCGGGACGTGATTCTACCTGTTGCCACCTAACGCGACAAGGGAACATTTTGGCACCCTCATTCGTATGAAGTATAAGGGTTGACTGGATTATGCACGCGGGTTGACTAAATAGGTCAACTCTGTTAGAATTCAACACCCCAGGGGGACGCCATAATGAACGATAAGCTGGGCAAGATTCTTAAGGACCTTAGGAAGCAGAAGGGGATAGCCCTCAAGCAGTTGTCCAAGACCCTGGGTGTGGATCGGGCCCACCTCAGCCGAATCGAGACCGGGAAGGTCCTTCCTTCCGACGCACTTCTGCGTCGACTGAGCCGTCGTCTAGGCGGTGATATCGAACTGCTGACGATTCTCTCCGGGCGTCTTCCGAAGGATATTCAGGCGCTGTTTGCGGAGAAACCGACGGAAGTCGTCTCTTTCCTCAGGAGAGCTGCGGGCTTCAACGGCGGTCATAGCATGGTCCGCGAGGGCGAGACGGCGCTGCCGACCGGCGTAAATCGCAAGTTTCGAGTGGCGGATCTCTTCTGCGGAGCTGGAGGCTTCACTGCCGGGCTCACACGCACCGGACGATTCGAGCCCGTCTTCGCCAACGACTTCAACCGCTGGGCGGTAGACACCTATAACTACAACTTTGGCGAGCACTGCATCGGCGGCGACATTAACGCTCTGTTGGAGCGCAAAGACTACGAGCTTCCCGCCGCAGACCTCGTTATCGGCGGTCCGCCTTGTCAGGGCTTCAGCCTATTGAACAAGAAGCGCGAAGGTGATCCGAGAAAGGAACTTTGGCGCGCTTACATGCAGGTCGTGGACCGCCTACGGCCCATGGCGTTCGTCATGGAGAACGTCCCCGAACTTCTCGCATCTCAGGAGTTCGTTGAGGTTCGCAAGATGGCCGCAAAGATGGACTATGCCTTGGATTTCGGCGTGCTCAACGCCGCGGACTTCGGGGTCCCGCAGCGACGGAGACGCGCAATCGTCATCGGATGCCGGGTGGCGAAGCCCCGGCTACCTTTGCCGACGCACTACAACCCCGCCAAGAGCGACGATCTCTTCAGGACCGGGCGCCTTTCCTGGGAGACCGTGCGCAGGGCGATCGGAGATCTTCCGGAGCCTGAGGGAATCGAGGCGCGCGTCGGCGAAGTTAATCCGCCGATGGACCTCCACTTCGGTCGTTCCCCAATTCCTTCCAGCCTCAAGCGATACCGATGCATTCCCGAGGGCGGCAACCGCTTCGACCTTCAAAAGAAGCGCCTTGATTTGACGCCTCAATGCTGGATCAGGAAGAAATCCGGTGGGACAGACCTTTTCGGGCGCTTGTGGTGGGATCGACCGGCATTCACTATCCGTACCGAGTTTTTCAAGCCTGAGAAGGGGCGATACCTGCATCCGCAGCAGCACCGACCTATCACGCATCGAGAAGCGGCGCGGCTGCAGAGCTTCACCGACGACTTCATCTTCCAGGGGACGAAGACCGAGATTGCCCGCCAGATCGGCAACGCGGTTCCGCCCTTGCTCGGCCAACGAATCGGCGAAATTGTGGCGGCGACGTTGGACTCGGCTCTCGTCTCCCCGCGGGCCGAGACGATCACTGTCTAGTCGGCGTTGTCGGCGGCCTCGTCACTCGGAGCGACGAGGGTGGCGGGCCGTCATAAGTAATTATGTAAAATCTTCCATCTAGAGAGGAGCGTCCACGCCCGTGAGTCGAAGAGCGCCGAAATTGAAGAAGACCCGCTATCGGATGACGATTTCGCGGCTCACGGTGGACAAGCTCGGCGTGAAACTGTATGACCGCGTGTCAGCAGTCATCGCGGAGTTGGTGGCAAACAGCTACGACGCGGACGCCACGTCCGTCGAGATTCACGCCCCCATGGATCAGCTTCTGGCCACTAAAGAAAAGGGCGAAATCGTCGACCAGGGACTCGTCATCGAGGTCAACGACAACGGCACGGGCATGACACCGGCGGAAGTCCAGAACTTCTACCTCGTCGTTGGCGCGGAACGACGGACGGACACGCGGCGCGGCGATGTTTCAAAGATTTTCACGCGAAAGGTCATGGGGCGCAAAGGGGTCGGAAAGCTGGCCCCCTTCGGCGTCTGCAAGCGCATCGAGGTTCTCTCGGCCGGTGGGCCGAAAGTCAAAGGCTTCGATGAACGCGGCAAGCCCGCGACCGGGCACCTGACCGCGCACCTTATCCTTGATCGCTCCAAGATCCTGTCCGACACGGACAAGGCCTACGCGCCAGTCCCTGGGCCGCGTGACGGCACCGTGAGTGCTGCGTCGGGCACAAGGCTGAAGCTTACGATCTTTGACCATCGAAGGGTGCCGACCATCGAGGAGTTTGAGCGCCAGCTCTCCCAGCGCTTTGGGGTAGCCTCCAAAGACTGGCAGATCGTACTCGTGGATTCCACGAAATCCTCAACGGAGGCCGACAGTCAGCGGTCCGTAGGCACCTTCCAAGTTGAAACCATGGAAGAGACGATGGTTAGGTTTGTTCACGACTAATGAAACCCAAGAGCAAGCCTGACTCGCGGGGCCGCGTCCTGAACGCTGCCGGGGAAAACATCGACGGCCTCATGGCTGGGTTCGAGCATGACGGCCGCTTTTATCCGATCAAGGGGTGGGTTGCGTACTCCAAGAAACCATACAAGGACGAGTTGATGGCTGGCGTTCGCATATACTGCCGGGGAAAGATCGCGGCGCAGACCCACATCTTCAACCTGCGCGCTGGCTTCACGGGCGAGTACGACATCCGATCGTACTTGGTCGGCGAGATCAACGCCGATTGGCTCGACGAAAGCGAGGACCTTATCCGCACCGACCGCCAGGACATCCTATGGTCACATCCGCTCGGCCGGGCGTTCGAGGGCTGGGGCCAGAGCGTCGTCAAGTACATCGGCAAGATCTCGCGCGAGCCCACCCGGCAGCGCGCGTGGAAGACGTTTGAGCAGGTCTCCGACATCGCTAAGAAGATCGAGAAGGCGTTTCCTTCCGCCAACCAGGCCTCCATCCGCGAGAGCACGCTTGTGATTGCGAAGTCTATCGCCAGTCGAGCGCGGGAAGAGGAATTGAACGACGAGGCGCAGGCGGACAGGATCGTGCAACTCGCCTTACTGCTCGGTCCACACATCACCTTGGACGCAAAGCTACGCGAGGCAGCTGAGAAGGAAGACAGCTCACTGGCCATGATCACCGGCATTCTGCGGACCGCCAGGGTCGCGGAGTTGTGCGCTTTCGGAAAGATCGCCGATGACCGGGTAAACGTCATCAAGACGGTGGAGAAGCTCAAGGACGACGAGAAGACGCTCGAAGAGGCGTTCCAGAAGCTCATCGAGAGCGCTCCTTGGCTCATTGAGCCGGGGTGGGCGCCCATTACGGCGAATCAAAGCTTCATGACGCTCAGGAAGGAGTTTCAGAAGTTCTATAAAGCGAAGACCGGCCAGGAGCTCGTGCTCGGGGACTTCAGCGACGACAGCAAGCGAGCCGACTTCGTGATGTCCAACCAGGGCGGGATTGTCCAGATCATCGAGATTAAGCGGCCGGGGCACGCGCTTGAGAACAAGGAGCTTGACCGCATCAACAAGTACATCGAGTTGATGCGAGAGTTTCTACAGGCTAAGGGACAAGAGCCGTTCCGTAAGCTCTTCCAGGATGTCCACGTGACCTTGGTCTGCGACAAACTTGCCCTCACCGGAATCCACGATACCGCTTTTAAGAGCCTGTCAAAGCTGGATGGTGACCTGACGCATATGAATTGGACGACGTTCCTGCTCCGGACGCGGCAGACTCATCAGTCCTTCCTCGACGAGGCGGAAAGGCAGAGAAGCATCGAGGTCAAGGATTAGTGATGCTCACCGCTATTGACCTGTTCTCGGGGGGTGGGGGCCTCACCGTCGGCTTGAAGAACGCCGGTTTCAAGGTCGTGGCGGCTGTCGAAATGAACAAGGAAGCTGCTGCGACCTACAAGGCAAATCACCCTGACACAACCCTCATAGAGCAGGACATTCGCAAGGTTCGAGGCGCCACCATCGCGAAGGCCTCTCCGTCGGGTAAGATTGACTTGATTGCCGGCTGTCCGCCTTGCCAGGGATTTTCCAGCTTGACCGCGAAGTACAAGCGTAACGACCCCCGCAACGGCTTGGTGTCCGAAATGGAGCGGCTCATTGGCGAGCTGCAGCCTTCAGCCGTCATGATGGAGAACGTCCCGGGCCTGGCCATGAAAGGCAAGCGACGCTTGACCAAGTTTAAGGCGCGCCTCACTGAACTGGGCTACACGGTAAACTGCGAGGTCTTGCAGGTGGCAGACTTCGGAGTCCCGCAGCGTCGTCGTCGATTGGTCCTGCTCGCTGGCAAAGGATTCTCCATCACGATGCCTAAAACCACTCATTCTCGCGTGGGTGAGGATGGCCTAAAACGATGGGAGAACGTCCAGTCGGTGCTCAAGGGATTGCCTCGCCCCGTGACGCTGGATGAGTCCTGGAAAGCTGGATCAGGTCCGAAGAAGTTTAATTGGAACGTCGTGCGGACGCTGTCGGATGACAATGTTCGAAGGCTTCGGAAGGCCCGCGTCGGCCGCGGATGGACGTCTATAGAAAAAAGATTGAGGCCGACTTGCCACAAGAACCGGAAAGCGGGCTTCAGCAACGTGTATGGCCGAATGCGGTGGGTGGAACCTTCCCCAACGATCACCGGTGGATGCACGACCTTCAGCAAGGGACGATTTGGACATCCCAACCAACTGAGAACGATTTCCGTGCGCGAAGCAGCTCTGCTTCAAACCTTTCCAGCAGACTACATCATCGACACTAACCACATGGAAGCGGCATGCAACATCATCGGAAACGCGCTACCTTGTTCCTTCGCCTCGGCGGTCGCCACGAAGTGCTCGATTGCGCTCAAGGCAAAAACGCAAAGAGCGTGAGCCCCTGGCCGGGCGACTCGAAGCATCGGCGCACGTCATTCGGCGGCCTCTCTCGTTCGATGCTCATGTCCCGCATCCGTGGTTCCGGCAATCTCACCACGGAGGTCGCGATGGTGCGACTACTACGCTTACATGCGATTTCAGGTTGGAGGCGTCATCTGCCCTTGCCGGGGCGCCCTGACTTCGCGTGGCGCAGAGCCCGGGTCGCGGTTTTCGTTGATGGATGTTTCTGGCATGGTCACAATTGCGGGAACAAGAACCTGACCCCAAAGGCCAACGCGCTCTTGTGGCAGACGAAGTTCGGCAAGAACAAGCGCCGCGATCGTAAGGTAAACACACAGCTGCGTGAGATGGGTTGGAGCGTCGTCCGAATTTGGGAGTGCACCCTCCAAAAGAAGCCGCTCATCTGCGTTGAAAAGATCAAGCGAGCCCTCGGATAACCGGCACCCGAATTAGTGCTACCGGAAAGATAAATGCAACCGTTCGGCCTTCCGAATTCAGAAGATCCGCCATCTAGATTGGTGCATTCTTATGCAGAGGCGTCGGCCTTCTTGTCAGGCCTTGGCCCGCCAGTCTCGGGAAAAGTTCGCGTCTTCCGCGGTCAAACAAAGGCATACAGGGAGAAACATGGCAATTTGTTAAGCGTAGTTCCCAATTTGATGCGAGACACTCCAACTCCGGGTTACGACCGACAGTGGTATCTTGCACTCATGGCAGCAACCGCGGGAAACGTCCGGGATCTGGTCGAAACATTCGGGGTTGAAGAATTTTTTATTCCAGCGCTGATTCAGCACTATGGTCCGGGCTCCACATTTTTAGATGTAACGTCGAGCATCGACATAGCGCTCTGGTTCGCTCTCCATCGTTGTAATTCCCGCTGGATGCGCATTAGCCGGGATTTCTCGGGCTCACCGCGAGTTGCCTATCACTACAAGACCGTCTGGTATGAAAGACTTCATCAGCCCTGGTCGGCCGATGAAAATCCGATCATCTATATTTTTGATGTTAATCGATACGGACATGCAGCTTCGCTGGAGCATGCCTGTCTTGTGGATATCCTTCAAATGGATACCTCTATCCCTGAATTTGCACCACGGGTTGCGGCGCAGAAGGCGTCCCTGATTTATGTAGATCAGGACAAGTGGTCTTGGAACTTAATAGATAAGACGATAGCAACCATTCAACTCGCCAGCGATTTTAGATGTGACGGGTTCCCTAAAGAAAAATGGTCTTCCAAGGCCATGTTCCCGCCACCAGAAGAAGACCCATTCTACAGGCTCCTCCTAAGACTTCCCTATAAACTTTCATTTGGGCCACTTCGAATGGAGCACCCGCTTAAACTGCCACTGAGTTTGGTCGCCGAGAAGCCAATTTGGGTGAGCGACGCCATAACTGTTATGGATGGAACTGGCACGGAGCAAGATCCGACTTCAATATTGCCGAATGCCTTCTCCTTAAGTGACGGAGCCTCGCGCGAGGAAATGAAGGAATTTTTTGGCAATACGGTCACCATCGTCCCGCCAATTTTGCTTTTGGAATTGATGGGGGCACATATAAAAATAGCTGAACCGTCCGGCGGATTCGCGTTCAACGGCGCCATCCATAGACTCAAAGATGCATTACCGTTTTTCTTAGAAACCCCTCTTTGGAAATTATCTCCTGATGCGGCGAATCCTGAACAGTATGGATTCTGGATTGAATCAGCTTTGCCATTGGGGATAGCACCTACTCTATTTGGCAGAAGGACAGCCAGCGTATACCTGGAACTGTCGGCGCTTGACGTTGCCCCCGGATATACGCGCCACTGCAACGCCGCCTTGCGCGGGATTTGGGTTCTGAGCTCATCCAACGAGTATCGCGTCTCTCTATATTTTCAGTCCCCTCGTGGTACACATAGCGCCTTCTGGCGAACCGACCTCCATTTCGCTTATAACCCAACAATAGGGCGGTTCTTCCTCGAGTCAGCATCTGACGATAACGAAGGCCTTAGGGAGGTTGGTTTAAAGGCATTATTCTTGACTCTTACCCTTTTGCGCGACCTTTCCCCCGGATTCAAACCGTCGGTGGTTCACTCTGCCAGATTCAAACCAAGCGGCAATGACGGGCAAGTCCTATTTCGGACGGTTTTTCCTCTTCTCCCGCATCTTGCTACCGCCGAGAAATTCTCACTCTCATATCCCGATGGGGAACGCCCTTCGCAAGGAATCTATGTTCCAAAGTCTGCTGACAACCGCGAATATACGCACACGATCATGTTGCCTGACGAATTTCTCCAAGGCCCGCAGAACCCTGACGACTGGCTCCGAATTATGGAAACCTATTTTCCTCTGATCAAAGACCCTTTCTACCTTTCATGCGTTGGGAGTCAACTTGCTGAGGTTCAGATTGCCCGCGGAGAGTGCCTGCAGGCACAATCAACCTTGCGAAGGGCAGTCGAAGCTGCAGCAAGTGTTCACGACGCGGAGCAGGAGGCGGCGTTGTTAAAGAAGCTCGCCACACTTTCATCATAAGGGAGGGGCGGGCAATAATATTGCGAGCTCTCGTAAGGCCGGAGATGAATTAAGCTGCGTCAGTGAAGTAGTCGCGCAAGTACTATATGTGATTCGTCACGTCGAACAAGCAGAAATGGTTTCGGTAGTAGCTAAATGGTTGGATTTGTTCCAAAGTGGATGTCTTCGCCATCGGCGTATTTTTCTAGTCGCAGGTGGAAGTCGGAAAGGGACCTCAAGAGTTCTTTCTATCAAATGTACCAGGCAACCATTCTCGACGCGACTATCCTCAAGGATAGTCCCGGAACCTCGCGCACCGAACTGTTTCCGGAAACAGTCAGCGCGCCGCGGCGCGCAGCGCGTCCCACGGCGAGCGGCGGTCGAGCGCCTTCAACGAAGCGACGGTCTTCCGCCAATCCCCGCCGTTCTTCGCGTGCAGCGCGTCGAACAAGGCGGGCTCGCCGCGGTAGGTCCGGTGGGAGGCGACGACGGCGTTGTTGAGCGTCTCGGGGAGCGTGAGACCCGTCTTCGCCGCCTCGGCGCGCGCCCAGTCGAAGAGCTTCTCGCGCCCCGGGCCGCCCTTCTTGTAATGCTCCGACAGGAGCTTGGCCAGCTCGTCGTAGAGGACGCCCAAGGTCTCGGAGCGCGCGCGGCCTGATTCCCACTCGGCCAGCTCCGGTGAATCAGGACCGAAGCGCTCGGAGAGGTATTCCTTCACGCCCCGCTCGCCGACCCAGGAGGCCATCGCCTCGTTGAAGGCCTGATCCTTGGTATTGATCGTTCCATGCGTGAACTCGTGGATGATCAGCTCGGCCAGGTCGCCCGGAGCGTAGAGGAGGACGGAGGAGGGCAGGGGGTCGGACATGGGCAGGGGCGTGTTGTAAGCCGACGCGGCCACCACCGTCGAATCGAAGCCTTTCTTCTCCCAAGCCGCCGCCTCGCGCTCGGCCCATTCTTTCCGGAAATGGCCTTTGTACGGGAAGCCCAAGAAGGATCTCGGCGTCAGAGAATCCTGAGGACACGCGTACACGAGCCAGGTGACGGCCCCGTCCACGGGCGTCCAGTCACGATAGTCGCTAGAAGGGGAGAGGGCGACGTGCTCGACGGCGAAGCGGCGGGCGTCGAGGACGAGCTTCAGGTGCTCGCGACGTCCCGGGGCGGTCACGGGGTCGGCGATCGTCTTCTCGATCGAGCGCTGGCGCCACAGGAGGCCGAGGTGGCCGGCGGCCGAGCGGTAGGCGTAGCAGCCCGAAAGGAGAAGGAGGAGGGGAAGAAGCCTTACGGCTCGACCCATTTTCCGTGCTTCTTGATGAGCTCGACGAGCGCGTCGTCGGACTTGGCGAAGGGGATGCCCTTCTGCACGCACTCCTTGCCCACGTACAGGTTGATCGAGTCGGGAGCGCCGCCGACGTAGCCGAAGTCGGCGTCGGCCATCTCGCCGGGGCCGTTGACGATGCAGCCCATGATGGCGATCTTCACGCCCTTGAGGTGGCCGGTGCGCTTCTTGATGCGCTCGGTGGTCGTCTGCAGGTCGAACAGCGTGCGGCCGCAGGAGGGGCACGAGACGAACTCGGTCTTGGTGATGCGCACGCCCGCGCCCTGGAGGACGTTGTAGAGGAGCGAGACGGTGCGCTCCAAGGACAGGTCGGCGTCGATGGAGACCGCGTCGCCGACGCCGTCGCACAGCAGGCCGCCGATCAAGGTGGAGGAGCGCATGACCTGCTCGTCGGGGCCGGCCTCGCGCGGCGCGCGGATGAGGATGGGGGAGGAGCCGCCGGTGGCGGCCAGCGCCCGGTACTCGCGGATGAGCTTGCCCGAGTCGGTCCCGCGCAAAGAGGTCATCGTCGGCACGGCCTTGTAGAGGGAGGCGGCCTCGTAACGGCGCGCGGCCTCGGCGGTCTCGGCCTCGACGAGGTTGACCATGCCGGTGTCCTTGACCGCGCCGAGGTAGGCGGCGTAGTCGCGCTCCGTCGGGTTCGCCCAGCAGATCATGTCCGCGACCTTCACCGCGTCGAGGGCGAGGGACAGGGGACCTTCCACGCGCGCGAGATAGGCCAGGCGGGAGGTCTCGGAGGCGAGCTTGGCGCGGATGTCGCGCAGGCGCTCGAGGCTCGCCTTGTCGGTCACGGGGAACTCGAGCACCTCGAGGTCGGCGCCGGAGGCCTTCCCGAGCAGGACCTCGTGGAGGTCGAGGATGGAGTCGGCGGACATGATGTCCGGCACGCGCGTGACGACGCGCACGAGGTCGAGGCCGCCGGTCACGAACGGCCCCACGGGGAAGTAATCGGCCTTGCGGCGCTTGTAGGAGTAGAAATCGGCGCAGTGGTACTGGGCCTTCTTGCTCTCGGCGCGGGACGGCTCCTGGTCGCGCTTGTGGAAGGGCTTGGCGAGGACCTGGCAGACGGGCACCTCGCGCTCGGGGTCCTCGGTGAGCGAGACGCGGATGGTGTCGCCGATGCCGTCCTCGAGCAAGGAGCCGATGCCGATGGCGCTCTTGATGCGGCCGTCCTCGCCGTCGCCGGCCTCGGTCACGCCGAGGTGGAGGGGGTAGTTCATGCCCAGGTCGTCGAGGCGCTGGGTGAGCAGGCGGTAGGCCGCGATCATGACCTTGGGGTTGGAGGACTTCATCGAGAAGATCAGGTCGTAGTAGCCGTTTTTTTCGGCTATCCGAGCGAATTCAAGCGCGCTCTCGACCATACCGAGCGCGCTATCCCCATATCGATTCATGATGCGGTCGGAGAGGGAGCCGTGGTTGGTGCCGATGCGGCAGGCCCGCTTGAGGCGCTTGAGCTTGAGGACGAGGGGGGTGAAGCGTTCCTCGATGCGGTCGATCTCGGCGGCGTACTGCTCGTCGGTGTATTCCTTCACCGCGAAGCGCTTGCTGTCGACGAAGTTGCCGGGGTTGATGCGGATCTTCTCGCAGAAGTCGGCGGCGGCGTCGGCGGCGTTGGGCGAAAAATGGATGTCGGCCACGATGGGCTGGTTGAAACCGGCCTTCACGAGCTTTTCCTTGATCTTGCCGATGGCCTGGGCGTCGGCGACCGTCGGGGCGGTGATGCGCACGATCTCGCAGCCCGCCTCGATCATCTTGATGGACTGGAGGACGGTGGCCTCGACGTTCAAGGTGTCCGTCGTCGTCATCGACTGGACGCGGATGGGGTTGTCGCCGCCCACGCCGACGTTGCCGACCATGACCTCGCGCGTGCGGCGGCGGCGGTAAGCGAAGACGTCGGGGACGTCTTTGGGGAGCTGGATGAGCGTTTCGGGCATCGGATGAAAATTATATCATTTCGCCATGGTTCTACCGACGACGCTGGGCATAAGACATATCGCGCTGTTCACCGAGGACTTAGCCCGGGCTGAAGCGTTTTATTGCGGGTTGCTTGGCTACCAGGTTGAGTGGCGTCCCGACGCCGACAACCTTTACTTGACCATGAACGGCCAGGACAACCTGGCCATCCACAAGGGCTCGCCCGGCAAGGAGACGCGCCTCGACCACTTCGGCATCGTCCTGCGCAAGGCGGAGGACGTGGACGCCTGGTACGAGCACCTGAAGGCGTACGCGGTGAAGGCGCCCAAGACCCACCGCGACGGCGCCCGGTCCTTCTATGTGAAGGACCCGGACGGCAACGGCCTGCAGTTCATCCATCACCCTCCCATAGCGGACCGCGCCTAGGTCTGTTATACTCCGCGAAATGGAACTCGCGGGGCGGCTCGACCGCTTCTGGGCGGCGATCATCGACCGGGCGCTCTTCCTGGGCCTCGTCGCCGCGACCGTCGCCCTCAGCATCTTCCGCGGATCCTCCTCGCCCGTTTTCGTGATCGGCTGCATCGTCGCCCTGCTCGCGCTCGTGGGAGCTCAGGTCTGGCTGCTGACGGCCCACGGCCAGACGATCGGCAAGAGGATCATCGGCCTGCGCATCGTGAAGGTCTCGGACATGACCAACGGCGGCTTCGTGACCAACGTCCTGCTGCGCACCGTCGCCAACGCGGCGATCTCCGCGGTCCCCGTGGCGGGCTCGATCTACTTCCTGGCCGACCCGGCCTTCATCTTCCGCGACGACCGCCGCTGCGTCCACGACCACATCGCCGGAACCTGCGTCATCAAGGCATAAAGGAGATCCATGAAACTCGCCACCAAGACCCAGCGCCTCCTCGCCGCACTCGCCGACGGGCTCCTCGTGGGCATCCCCTACGTCATCGGGACGAACGACCTCGTCCCGGCGCCCGTCCAGCTGCTCGGGGTCATCGCCTCGCTCGCTTTGCTCGTCACCCAGCTCGTGCTCGTCAGCAAGCACGGCCAGACCTTGGGCAAGCGCTTCCTCGGCATCAAGATCGTGATGAAGGACACGCTGGAGAACGGCGGCTTCGTGGTCAACGTCCTCAAGCGCGGCCTGCTCAACGGCCTGCTCAGCCTCATCCCGGGCTACTTCCTGGTGGACAGCCTTTTCATCTTCCGGGAGGACCGGCGCTGCATCCACGACCTGATCGCGGGCACCTGCGTGATCGAAGCCGAGCCCGCCGTGGTACAATGATGGGGTGCAAAGCCCTTCCGTCGATAGATTAGAAGAAATCCGCCGCAGCCTGGCCATCCTGGAAAGCGTCGTCTCCAACCCTGAGCTGATCCGCGAGCTCAGCGAGGACGAGCGCATCCGCCTGATGAAGGCGGCCGGCAAGCTCTCCCGCCCGACGCGCCTGCAGCGCTCCCGGATCTCCCGGCTCGAGCGCCAGGAGGCCAAGCTCGCCGCCGCCGAGGCCGACCGCGCCGCGCGCGCCGCCTCCGGCATCCGCACCGCCCGCCTGGCCCCCGTGTTCACCGCGCCGCTGCCCGCTTTGCCCGCGCCCGAGGCGCCCGAGCGGCACCTGTCCCGGCCCCAGGGCTGCTACTGCTGCAAGCAGGATTTCACCAAGCTCCACCACTTCTACGACAACATGTGCCCGGACTGCGCCGAGTTCAACTACGCGAAGCGCTTCCAGACCGCCGACCTCAACGGCCGCACGGCGTACATCACCGGCGCGCGCCTGAAGATCGGCTACCACGCCGCGCTCAAGATGCTCCGCGCCGGCGCCCGCGTCATCGTCTCCACGCGCTTCCCGCATGACGGGGCCAAGCGCTTCGCCGCGGAGGAGGATTTCAAGGACTGGGGCCACCGCGTGAAGGTGTACGGCCTCGACCTGCGCCATTCGCCCAGCGTCGAGATCTTCTGCCGCTACCTGAACCAGACCGAGGATAGGCTCGACGCGCTCCTCAACAACGCCGCGCAGACCGTGCGCCGGCCGGTCGGCTTCTACGAGCACCTCCTGCCCTACGAGGCCCTCTCGTGGAGCGGCCTGTCGCAGAACGAGAAGAGCATCCTCTCCGGCCACTACGAGGTCACGGCCGCCCTGCCGCACGAGCAGACCAGCGCCCTCGTCTCGCTCGACAACGGCCCGGTCGGCATCGGCCTGAAGAACTCCGCGGCCCTGTCCCAGGTCCGGATGGTGTACGACGACAAGATCACCGGCAAGGACATCTTCCCGGCCGGCAAGCTCGACTGCGACCTGCAGCAGGTGGACCTGCGCACGATGAACACCTGGCGCATGACTTTGGCCGAGGTGCCCACGCCCGAGCTGCTCGAGGTGATGCTCATCAACGCGGTGGCCCCGTTCATCCTCGCTTCCAAATTAAAGCCTCTCATGCTCAGACACAAGACCGGCGACAAGCACATCGTCAACGTGACCGCGATGGAGGGCATCTTCTCGCGCGGCACGAAGACCGACAAGCACCCGCACACGAACATGGCCAAGGCGGCGCTCAACATGCTGACCTTGACCTCGGCGCGGGACTACGTCAACGACGGCATCTGGATGAACGCCGTGGACACCGGCTGGGTCACCGACGAGGACCCCGTCGTGCACTCCCTGCGCAAGCAGGCCGTCCACGACTTCCAGCCGCCGCTCGACGTCGTCGACGGCGCCGCCCGCATCCTCGACCCGTGGTTCGTCGGCCTCAACACCGGCGAGCACGTCTCCGGCAAGTTCCTCAAGGACTACAAGCAGGCCAACTGGTAAACAACGCAACAACCTGGGGTCAGACCCCGCGTGTTGCGTTGTTGACTGGAACTTCCGTTGCGACTCCTTAGCGCCATGATCCGAGCCCTTTGGCTGGCGACGGCGCTCGCCGTCCTTCCCGCCCCGCCCGCCTTCGCCGCGCTCTGGCCCGAGCTCTCCGCGCCGCCTCCGGCGCAGGGGGGCGGGGAAGGCGACGCGGCCGTCGTCGTCGGCATCGAGCGCTACCCCTTCGTCGCCTCCGTGCCGGGCGCCGCGCGGAACGCGGAGGACTGGCACCTCTATCTGACCAGGACGCGCGGGATCCCCGTGGGGCAGGTCAAGCTCCTGCGCGACAGCGAGGCGTCCCTGGAGGACATCCGGGACGCCGCCGCCTGGGCGGCCGGGGCCGTGAAGCCGGGGGGCACGCTCTGGTTCGTCTTCATCGGCCACGGCGCGCCGCACAAGGACGGGCAGGACGGCGTGCTCATCGGCGTCGACGCGCAGCAGCGCGCCGAGAGCCTCTACAACCGCAGCCTGCGCCGCTCCGAGCTCATGGCGATCCTGGGCAAGGGCCGGCAGGAGAGCTTGGTGGTCGTGCTCGACGCCTGCTTCAGCGGCCGCACCGCGGAGGGCAAGGAGCTCGTGAAGGGCCTTCAGCCGCTCATCGCGCTCGCCGCCGCGGGGGCCTGGCCGAAGGCCGCCGTGTTCACCGCCGCCCGCTCCGACCAGTTCGCCGGCCCCCTGCCGGGAGCCTCGCGCCCCGCCTTCTCGTATCTCATGCTCGGCGCCCTGCGCGGCTGGGCGGACGCGGACAAGGACGGGACGGTGACCTCCCAGGAGGCGCTGGCCTACACCCAGGGCTCGCTCGAGGCTCTCCTCAAGGACCGGCGCCAGACGCCGGAGCTCCTGGGCGCGCTGCCGGGCGGCCTTTCGCGCGGGGCGCGCGAGGCGGGGCCCGACGTGGGCGCCATCGTGCGCGCCGTGCGCCCCGCGGACGCCAGCGAGCTCGCCTTCGGCGGGGCGGCGGGGATGGCGGCGCCCGTCGTGAAGGTCGCGGTCGCCGCCGGAAGCTTCAAGGACGCCGACATCGCGGTCGAGCGCCTGCTCGAGGAGGCGATGCTGCGCGAGAAGGACGCGGCCTATCTGCCGGTCGAGAAGATGCAGGCCTGGTGCCTGCTCGCCGGCACGCCCGCCGAGGACGCCCACCCCTATCAGGCGCAGGCGATCGAGGCCTGCGGCGCCTGGCGGGACTTCGTGGACAAGTCCCACGAGCAGGAGCTCAACCTCCTCTCCGATTACGCGGCGCTCTCCGGCTATCTCGGCCTGCGCCTGAAGACGCCGGAGCAGAAGGCCGCGGCGGTCTCGGCCTACCTGGCGGCTTACGAGCCGCTCAAGGACCACGCCGCGGTGGCCGCGGTGCTCAAGGCGCGCGACGCGCTGGCGGCCGGCCAGCCGGCGGCGCTGGAGCCCATGGACGATCAAGGCCCGCCGCCGCGGCCGAAGAAGGCCGAGGTGCCCGAGGCGATCAAGGACCTCGCCTTCGCGCCCGACAGCGGCTACGAGAGCCAGAAGGAGATGTGCCAGCGCCACGGCGGCTCATTCTGCGACACGTATTTCAGTGTCCTCTACAACCAGTTCATGACCGACGAAGGCTACCGCCGCCGCGAGGTGGCCGTCGGGCTTCTCGCCTGCCTGGGCGGGGCCGGAGGCGCCCGCGAGGCGTGCTCGAAGGCCGGCGTCCAATACGACATCGCGGGCTTCCCGAAGAGCGAGGCGGCGGCGGCGGTCGCCTTCACGCACGGCTGCCTCGTGCTGAGGGACCACAACTCCTGCGTCGTGGCGGCGAAGGCGTCCGCGAAGGCCGCGAACCTGGGCGCCCTCGGGACCTACCTGCGCGAGGCGTCCTGCCTGCGCGGCAGCGCCCGGTACTGCTCCGTCGCCGGGAGGTCCCACGCGACGCCGGAAGCCTCCCTCGCCGACCTGCGCCGCGCCAAGCTCCTGTTCGCGAAAGGCTGCCGGCAGAAGGACGAGGACTCCTGCGCGGAGCTCTCCGCGCTGAAGCCGCGGCTGTCCGACGCCGAGAAGAAAGAGGCCGAGAAGCGCGCGCCGCAGGCGGGGAGCCCGGCGGCGCCCCGCTCCCGCGCCGCGCTCGAGGCCGCCTGCGAGAAGAACGAGGAGTGCCGCGGCCTCAAGGCGGGCTGCGCGCGCGACGCCAAGCTCTGCAACGCCTACGGTTCCTGCTGGGCGGACCCGTCGTGCGGCATGACGCAGGAGCCGGCCTTCGCCGCGCGGCTGTTCGGGAAGGCGTGCGACGCCGGTTACGCGCTGGGATGCGCGAACCTCGCGTTCGCGCACCTCGGCGGCTTCGGCGTCCCCAAGGACGAGAAGCGCTACGAGGCCCTGCGCCAGCGCGCCTGCGACCTCGGCGACACCGGCGCCTGCCGGGAGATCGCCGCGCAGAAGAAGCGATGAGCCGGATCCTCTGCCTGGCGGCGGCGCTCGCGGCCGGCCTGGGCACCGCCCGCGCCGGGGGCTTCCTCGTCTTCGACGGGACCGTCACGAACTGGGCGCCCGACGCGCAGGGCGGGCTCGCCGTCGCCGGCACGCGGAGGTCCGGCGACATCGACGACTTCTTCGCCGCCCACGGGCGCGTCTACCATCTCGAGAAGCTGCTCGGCCGCGCCGTCGAGCTCAAGCCCGACCTCACCCCGCTGAGAGAAGCCGCCGTGAAGAGCGCCACGAGCGTCCCGGAATGGGTCGGCGCCTGGGACAAGGGCGTCCTCGTCTTCTGCGACAACGCCGTGGTCTACCTCGACGAGGAGCTGAAGGAAGCCGGCCGAACGGCGCTCGAACCGCGCAAGTCCGGGGACGTCACCCCGGTCCTGCGGCCCGCGGGCTTCGCCGCCTTCGCCGGGAGCGGCTATCTCCTGGTCAGCACCAACCAGGTCTTCGTGCTGCCGCTCGGCAAGCCCGGGAAAGGCCCGCTGCGCCCGGAGGTCACCGTCGGCTACGAGCAGGGCCTCGTCGGCCTCTGGCTCGACCCCAAGGACCGCACGCTGAACCTGCTGGCGGCCACGCACGAGGAGAAGCCGCCCCGCGTCGTCAAGCAGCAACGGGTGCTCTCCTACGGGCTCTACGAGCTCGGCAAGGCCCCGCGCTCGGCCGTCGTGCACGAGGTGGTCGAGGTCCACGAGCCGCGCCGCGTCGGCCCGCAGGACGAGGACGACGCCCACCGCCGCGGCGGGATCATCGAGGAGCGCATGCCGCCGTACCGCACGGAGACCTCCTCGGGCACCTACATCGGCATCCGCAGCCGCACGACGCCCGCCTATGCCGAGACCTTCGACGAGGGCGGGCCCGGCCTGCGCCCGCGGAGCATCTCGCGGCTGAGGACCCTCGGCGTCCTAGAGACGGCGGAGGTGTATCGCGACGGCGAGGGCGGTCCGCTCTGGCTCATGGAAGGGGAGCGCCGCCTCTACCTCGAGCCCGACCTGACCGAGCATGTCCTGAGGCTTCAGCCCGCGGGCTACGCGGAGCTGGCGACGCGGCCCGGCCTGCGCCCGCACTACTTCAAGGCGCTGGCTTACTAGCCCCGAGGGCGGCGCGGTCGATCAGGATCGAGATCATCATGTCGCCGAGCACGTTGACGACCGAGCGCGCGCGGGCCAGGATCCAGTCCACGGTGAGCAGCAGCGGCAGGAGCTCGACGGGCAGCCCGACCGTGGCGAGCACGAGCGAGAGGGAGATGAAGCCCGCCTCGGGGATGCCCGCGATGCCCATCGCGGCGACGAGGCAGGAGAACGCGGCCGACAGCTGGTGGCCCAAAGTCAGGTGCAGGCCGTGGGCCTGCGCGACGAACAGCACCGCCATCGCCTCGTAGAGGATGATCCCGTCGTTGTTGAGGTTGGTGCCCACGCAGGCGCCGAGCGTCGAGGACGACTTCGACACCCCGAGGCCGTCGAGGGCCTTGAGCGTGACCGGCAAGGTGGCCAGGCTCGAGTTGGCCCCGGCCGCGTACACCACGGGCTCGCGCGCCTCGCCCCAGAAGCGCCCGAGAGGCATGCGGACGTACGCGACGAGCCAGCCCTGATAGACGATCAAGGGGTGGAGGATCAGGCCGAGGAGGCCCACGCCGACGTAGGCGGCCAGGCCTTTCAGCGGGTCCACGCCGTACTTGCCGATCGAGCTCGCGACCACGCCGAACACCGCCAGGGGCACGGCCTGGATGATCCAGGACAGCAGCACCTCCATCGCGCGGCGCAAGGTCGCGAAGGCCGTCTCCACGCTCGACACGTCCTCGCCCATGTTCTTGAGCTTGCGCAGGGCCAGGCCGAACGCCAGGGACAGCACGACGAGGGGGAAGATCGCGTTGTCGGCGAGCGGCTGGACGAGGCTCGGGGGGACGAAGTTGGCGAGGAAGGCGGCCAGCCCGAGCTTCTGCCCCGCCGCCGCGGCGAGCGCCTCGCCGTTGGCGCCGGCGGCCGTCAGGTGCAGGCCAGGCTTCAGGACGTTGGAGAGCAGCAGGCCGATGGCCAGCGCGAGCAAGGCGTTGACGGCGCAGAAGAAGCCCATGCGCGCGCCGTCCTTGGCGCTGACCTCGGTGGTCAGGACGGCGCCGATGATGGTGAACACCAGCAGGGGGGCGGCGGCGAGCTTGATCGCCTGGATGACCACCTTGCCGATCTCTCCCAGGACCGCGGCGTCGGCGCCGAGATACCAGCCGACGGGCAGGCCGAGGGCCAGTCCCAGGAGGATGCGTCCGGTGAGTCCCGAATGTCGCATGTCGGCCATCATAGCAACTGAAATTGGCGAAATGGTAATGTACCCTCATGGTCAAGAAGATCGTCTCTCCCAAGAAAACCGTCGTCAAGGCGCCCGCCAAGAAGGCGGCCCTGAAGGTCGTCATCGATTACCCCGCCGCCCAGGAGGTCGTCCATCCCGGGCACTACGCCATCCGCCTCACCGCCGCCGGCGCCACCCAGGCGCAGGTGCGCTTCGACGGCGACGAATGGTCCGATTGCCGCGACTCCTACGGTCATTTCTGGTACGACTGGGCCCCGCAGTCCGGCCGCGTCCGCCTCGAGGCCCGCGCCCGCGCCGGCAAGGGCCGCTGGACCGCCGTCGCCTCCCTCGACGCCGTCATCAAGCCTCACGAGGTCTGTCTCGTCGCGTAGCGGCATGCCGCTCCTCCTTCTCCTGTCCTCGCTCCTCGCCTCCGGGGCCGCCGCCAAGACCGTCCCGGCCGAGCTGGGCAAGGAGTTCCGGCTGAGGAAGGGGGAGGTCGCCGCCATCGCCGGGACGAAGGCGACCGTGCGCATCGTCAAGTTCATCAACTCGCCGTGCCCCAAGGGCGCCTACTGCGTCTGGAGCGGCCAGGCGGTGTACACCGAGCTGACCGTGGACGGCAAGGTCTTCGACCACAAGACGAAGGACTGGCCCTACGAGGTCCTCGTCAAGGACAGCGACTACACGACCTGGGCCTTGCTGCTCGTCGACGACCCCGAGGCCGCCTGCCGCCGGCCCAACGCCGGCCGCCTCGGCAAGTGCCTGCGCGGCCTGGCCTGGCGGCGGAGCGACCCCGCCCTATGCCGCAAGATCGACGACGAGCGCACGCGCGGCCTCTGCCTCGAGGACCTGGCGGAGACGCTCAAGAGAGACGACCTGTGCGAGGGCGTGGAGAACCCCACCCAGCACTGCCTCTACCTGAAAGCCAAGAAGACCGGCGACCTGGCCGCGTGCACCCGGATCGTCACCCGCGCCGCGAGCGTGCGCTGCTTCAAGGAGCTCTCCACCGAGGGCGGAGGCGGCCCCAAGTCCTGCTCGTCCCTTCCCGCCGCGCTCGTCAAGGAGTGCCGCGAGTCCGCGCTGGGCCCGAACAACTAGGGCTATCCGCTCACGCCCCCTTAGCTCGATGGATAGAGCTCCTGCCTCGAGGCCGACCGGAACGACCGGTCGGCCTCGCTTTCTTTAATATTAGAAGGCAGGAGCTCTATCCGCTATAATGACGAACAGGCCC
>JACPOW010000011.1 GCA_016191335.1 Elusimicrobiota bacterium
TCGTGGAGCGCACCAACGCCTGGCTCCAGAACTTCCGGCGCCTGGTCGTGCGCTACGAGCGCTCCGCCCAGACCTTCCTCGGCCTGATTCATATGGCCTGCGCGCTCATCGCGCTCAAGCGGGTTGTTGGATGACTTCTAGGCAGCGGGTCAGGAACCGGGCCTTGCCCGCGTCGTCATCAACGACCAGAGCGCGGCGCGCGGGCTGGAGCTGCATTGCCTTCGATTGTTCACCTAGAGACATTCCCGTGACCACCTAAGAGCCTATCCCAGTAACCCCGCGCATCGAATCGTGATGATCGCGCAGACGAGGTGCAACAGCGCGAAATAGTTCTCCGGCTTCTTCTCCCAGCGGATGAGGATGCGGCGGAAACGATTCATCCAACTGTGCGTGCGTTCTACGACCCATCGCCTGGCTTTGAATCCCGCCATGCGCTTGATCGCCTGAGCCTCCTCTCCGCGGGCCCGAATGTGCGCCGTGTAGCTGAACCTCTCAAGCAAGCCACGCACCTCATTGTAGTCGTACCCTTTGTCCAGGCACATGTTCTGCCGCCAATAAGATCGTACGTCTGGACGCTCGATCGGGATGCTCAGCAGCGTCGCTTCGACCAGCTTGAAGTCGTTGCGATTGGCCCCATCGACGGCAAGCCCGATGGGAACGCCGCGTCCCTCACACAGCAGACTGCGTTTGACGCCGTCCTTGGCTCGATCCGTCGGGTTGGGCCCGGTTTTTTTCCCCGCCCAACGGTGCTTTCGTCATCGCTCCGTCCATCGACTGCCAGCGCCACTGGAGTCCTTTGATCTCATCGTACTCTTCAAGCCCGCGCGCCCACAGCTTCTGGAAGACCCCGGCATTCGTCCATTCTTGGAATCGACGATGCGCCGACGAACTGGTGCAGATCCCGGTCTCATTGAGCGCGTTCCACTGGCAGCCGGTCCTCAGCACGAAGAAGATCGCGCTCATGGCATCGCGGTTCGGCACGGGGGGACGTCCGCCTCCAAACGGATGGCGGTTCACGCGCTCAGGCAACAGCGGCTCGATCCGCTCCCAAAGCGCGTCTGAGAGTCGGAAACGGTGCTGAGTCTTCGGCTTGCGGTTTTTCTTCGGCATGGCAGAGGGCCTCTCTCGGCCACGTATCCCTCGGCGTGGGATACTCGGCGCGTGGCGGTGCACACTATATCAAGTCTGCGGGTTTCTGGGATAGGCTCTAAGGGGGGAGGTCGGGAAGGGCGAAACAATTTTTCCCAGTACGCCAAAATTCAGGTGTCAGAATCTCCAGACTGCACATCGGGATTAGCCAGATGCTTTTCGGCATCCTTAAGCATGTCGAGGTCAGCGGGTGACAGTTCATTTATATTTATATATTTGGTGAGGACCCTTACAACTTCCCGATAATTCTTATTCTTCCATGCGCGGCGCGCTACATACAAATTAGTGTCCAGCGCGAATTCGTGCGACCAAATCTTGCTCTGGCGGTCGAATTTAGCAAAGAGGTCTTTATCATTTAATATTCCCGCGTCGATGCACGGTTTAATGATCTCCGCCAGTTGACGAACCCGCTTGGCCACATCTTCTGCCGACTCTGCCGCGTAAACTCGAGTTTTATAATTCGGGTCGACTGCCCAGAGAAGGTAATAAAAAGGAAAAGCGCGGGTCGGGTTTTCTTTCGATGCGATATCGAGGCTAACTTCATACGATCTTCGCCCATGGAAGACGCTAATGCTTATCGATGGAGATTCAAATCGAACTAAAGTCGGACTAGTTTCGATGATTTTGAATCCTAAATCCTCGAGAAAGGAGAAATTTTTAACAGCTTCTTCGGAGAATCGCAGATGCGAACGATGATCCTGTTTCTGAGAGTCCATATTCATTTCCCTGGCGGCATCCAAAGGTTCGTATCCTTATCGAATGCCCAGCCGGCATGCTTAAGAGTCCATCGTTCAAGATATAAGTAGAGACCGCCACCAGTATGATCTTGCGGACGTCTTCTATCATCCGGAGATGCATCCCGGATCGGATTCATGTTGCGCATTTCATTCTCAAGCAATTTTTTATTCATCGCCCACTCGGATTTCCGTGATCCGGTGTCCGGCCATTGGAGTTTATATTCGTTCGCGCCCAGCGCGCCCGCTTGTTTCAAATCGTCACCGCGGCCTATAACGAGCCGCCGAGAACCGGGCAAGCATGATGCGAATCTACGCACCCGCCCGGGACCTCCCGGGCCTCTTACGGTGCCCCAACCCGTCGAAGAGGGGGCAAGAACTCTTTCTTTCGCGCGCTTATCGACCAGAAGTATTGCATAGCCAATAACAAGCAGGCCCCCGCCATACAGTAGGATGGGCGGAAGAGGAATTAATGCTAGCCCTGGGCCAACCGGTGCAACGACCCTGAGCCCATTGATGACTTGTTGGGCAGTCGGCCCCGAGTTAACTATCGAAGGTGCAACCTGCGTTGCCTCGGCAGCCTGTGCTCCCGAGTTGTCTACGAATCGATAAGGATTCGAATTGGCATACCAGTAGCGATTGGTGCCATCTAGCCCGAACGGTTCTTCCGATATCCACCGCCCGATTTGTATGTCAAGATAGCGTATGCCATGCCTTGATAGTCCAATCTCTGCCGACCGCTCCGCCCCCGTATAGGCATAGACGTTTCCGATGAAGCTGGCCGTGGCCGTGCTCGCAGCCTGATCCACGAATACTGGTTGCCCATAGGACGCATACTCCGCTCTTTCGACAATCTGGCCCGATTGGCCGGTGGCTGCGACTATGCTCGACAGGATGTCGTCGTGTAGGTAGTAACTGCTTGCTCCGCGCCTTAGGCTCAGCGGCTCCCGTCCTGTCCCGCTGTGGGTGTAAAGCCCCGTGAGATTGTTGCTGCCATCGAGCGTCGCGATAATGGCCGAACCATCACGGACGAACTTCGTCGTCGTCATTGTGTCCGTCGTGACGGTCATCTGCACCGCCCGTCCCATCCCGTCGTAGGTATAGTCCACCGTGACGCCGTCGGGCCGCTGGACCTGGATGAGTTGGTTGCTCGAATCCCAGACGTATTGCGTCTGGCCTTCGGCCCCGGTCTTTGAAGTGCGGTTGCCGTCCGCGTCGTTGGTGTAGGTGTAGCTCGAGTTCGACTGTAGCCGGTCCGCCTCGTCGTAGACATATCCCGCGATGTCGGCGTCCGCGGTGCAGTTGTGCGCCGCGTCGTAGGTGAATGTCTCGTTCTTCTGGGGCAGCAGACTGTTCTGCGGGTGGGTGGCGCTGATGAGCCTATGGCCATTGTCGTAGGAGTAGCTGTGCTGACCTGCCGTGTCCGTCATCGTGAGACGATTGCCCGCGTCGTCGTAGGTGTAGTCCGCAAAGGCCAGCGTAGCGTCGTCCGATATCCTGCGGTGGCGTATCCCGGTGACCTGCGACGCCGCGTCGTAGACGTAGGTCGTCTGCGTTCCATTGGGATAGGTCTTGGTCGTCCTTCGGCCCACCGCATCGTAGGCGAAGCTGTAGACCAGCCCTTGCGGGTCGGTGACGCTGGATGGCCGGTCAAGCTTGTCGTAGGTGTACCTGAAGCTGCCCCACGGAGTCGTCATCCTGGTGCGGTTGCCGTTGGCATCGTAGGTGTAGCTCAACGTGACCGTGGGACCGCCGGGAAGGGTCTGCACCTCTTGGATGATGCGGTCTAAGCTGTCGTAGGCGAGTGCCACCTGGCTGCCGTTATACTTGGTGACCGAGGTGTAGTTGCCCGCAGCGTCATAACCGATTGTGAGGTTGCCTTCAGGGGTCGTTAGTTGAGTCAGGCGATCCAAGTCATCGTAGGTAAACGACATCTGTTGGTTCCTGCGGGATGTGACGTTCTGGGGGCGACTCTTGCTATCGTAGACGACCGTGGCTTCTTGCCCCAAGGCGTTCACAACCTTCTTGGGCCGTCCAACCGTGTCGTACTCGAATGTCATGCTGTGTTGTTTGGCGTCGGTAATCTGGACGGGGACGTTCCCATTGCGGCCGAACTGATATCCCAGCGCGGTGACGCCGCCCAGGGCATCGGTCATGCTGGTCAGATCGCCGGCCGTGTTGTAGACGTAGCTGGCCTGCCTTCCCTTGGGGTCGGTGACCCGAGTAAGCCTTGAGAGCGCGTCGGTCTGGAACTGGGCCGTGCGGTTGAGCGGGTCGGTGACGGATTCCAAGGCCCCGTTCGAAGCCTTATAGGTGAACTGCACGACATGGCCCAGGGCGTCTTGGATGGTCGTGACATGCCCTTGGGCGTCATAGGTGAACTGGGTGAGATTGCTCAAGGGGTCCTTGAGGTCGGTGAGGTCACCCTTGGCGTTGTAGCTGAGGGCGACCGAACGATTCAGGGGATTGGTGAGCGAGGTGGGCCGGTTGAAGGTCGGCTCGTAGCTGGCCCGACTGATGTTGCCGGCAGGGTCCTTGAACGATATGACATTGCCGCGGGAATCGTAGCTGTAGTTGACAGTGCGCCCGAGCTCATCCGTGGCGCTGGTGAGGTTCTGGCTGGCGTCATAGCTGAGCGTGACGGTCTTGCCCGCGGGGTCGATGATCTTGGTGATGACGCTGAAGCCCCGATTCTTCGTGTACTCGTAGGTCGTCTGCTTGCCCAAGGCGTCGGTGACCACGGTCGAGGCGGAATTACGTGTGTAGGTGATGGCGTTGACGCCGTCGCCGTCATCCTGGCTCACGACCCGGCCCTGGGCGTCGTAGGTGAAGTTCCGCACGCCCCCGTTGGGGTAGGTGATCCGGGTGAGCCGGTGGTTGGCGTCGTAGGCGTAGCCGGTAGTCCCTTCGGGGCCCGTTTCCGTGGTCTTCCGTCCCTGGGTGTCGTAGCTGAAGGCGACCGCACGCCCGCCCGAGTCGGCCAAAGTCGCGACCTTGCCCTGGGCGTCATAGGTCAGCGCGAAGTAGCGGCCGTGAATATCCAGCACCTTGGTCAGCCGTCCCTGCGAGTCACGCTTGTAGTCCACCGTGTTGCCGTTGCGGTCGGTCAGGCGCGTGAGGCGAAGGGCGGTGACGGCCCCCGGGGCCAGCGGCTCGCCGCCCACCGTGGCCGGCGTGGGCGTGGCGAAGAGCAGCGAGGTCCCTTCGCCGTCGCGCTCGGTCAGCGAGGTGACCGCGCCGCCGGCGCCCACCGTGGCCGTCAGAGTGAGGAAAGTGCCCAGCGGCCCTCGATAGGTCGGCACGCCGCCGGTAGTACCCGTCTTGGTGAAAGTAAACTGAGCCCCCGAGCCGCCCACCACGGTCACCGACCCGCTCGAGTTGATCGTCGCGTAATGGTCCATGTCCGAGATCCAGCCTCGGCCCCAGACGCTGGGCGTCAAATTGGCGCTGTTGTAAACGGGCATGCCCGCGATGCCGGGGGAGCCCTCCCAGAGGAAAAGCGTCACCGCGCTGATGATCGAATTGACCCCGTCGGTGATGACGCAGGGCACGCACTTGGCTTCGTCGGTGATCATCACCTGCGCGGGCGGCAGAACAATGGGGGGAATGGTGGCGGCGTAGACATCCAGGCCCCCAGGGCCGACGGCAATGCTCAGCGCGAGGAGGGACACAAAAACTCGGCGCAAGAAGGACATGTATGCTCCTACGAGCCCAACTACGGGCGGCCCCGGAAGCCTATATAGCCCCCTGAACCAAACCCTGTCAATCATTTTGAAAATTATCCGTACAGGATATAGAAGTAGCCCGCCTCGGCCCGGACGATCCGATCGCCGATCGCCCTGCCCAAATTCTTCCGAAGCGCTGACACATAATTGCGCAGCACCTGACGCGCCGCATTCTCGTGATCTTCTATATCGTAAGAGTGCCGCGATAGAAAAGACGCATACAGCGCGTCATCGGGAACAGGGATAGGCGAAGACCGCATGAGAAGCGACAGCGCGGAGTAGTGGCCGGGGGATAACCGTGCGATCCGTTTCCCCGCACGGAAAACAATTCGTTCGACGGGTTCAAGGTGCAAATCGCCCGCGTCGATTACCCCTTGCGCCCGTCCCTGTTGGTTCAGGACCGACTTGATGACTGAAATCAATTCAGCCTCGGTCTTCGCGTCTTTCTGCACGCGATAAAGAGCGTAGTGCGCGAGGACTTCAGTCGCCTTGATGTCGCGTGCCGTCAGGACGATCACGGGCAGGCTTTGCAGCCTGGGAGAGCGCTTGACGTGATCGCACAACGTCAGCCCATGGGTGTCGCCCAAGGATAGATCGAGCAGAAGACAGCGAGGCAGTACCGCGCACCCATCTAGATACCTGAGCATCTCCGCGCCGGACCGCATGCACCGGACGTTCATCCCGCGCGCTTTGAGCCACAATTGGACCAGACCCGCCCAAGCTTCATCGTCTTCGACATAAAGGACATCGACGCGAGCGCTCGCTGAGGGGCCGGTCATAAGAGGGATGTCGCGATTATATACCCATGTCCAATTATCTTGCAAGGACTTTCAATCGAAGCGATGACGGTTAAATGACGATAATTTTGAAAATGATTGACAGGGGGCATGGGCGCGTGTTATGTATGGTACTCAGGAAGACACGCGGTGAAGCGCCGAGCAATTAGCGTGATCTGCCTGACAGTCGTCGCATGCCTTGCCGCGGTTGCGTCCGGCAGGGCGGCGACGGTCTTTGTCAGGCCCGGGGACAATGGGAACATAACTTTCCCGTTGCAAAACCTGTCCGAAACCAGCGCCATCACTAACACGCGCCTTGTCGTTTCCGGCGCGCCCGCCCACTTCGCGATTGCCGGCGGATCGATCCTCGGTCCTGCGGAAGTTCCCGCGAACACCACGCTTAACTTCTCCGCCGCGTACGAGATTGCCGCGGATGCTCCCGACGGGGCCTTCGACGTAGCGCTCGCCCTCGCCGCCCAGGATGTCGACCTCTCCGCGTATACGAGAACGGTGCGGTTCGTCATCAGCCGCGCAGATCCAAACGGCGAGTTGAATGTCGACGCATCAGTCGTCACCATTAATGCGGACGGATCGGCGAGCGCAACCCTTGCGATCGACCTGTTCGATCCCTCAGGGATCAGTTCAGCCGCGATGACCGTCGGAGGATCGGAGGTGCCCGTCGCTTTGTCGGTCAACCGCGACGTACCCGGGGCGACGGCGAGAATTAATCCGACCTTCTCGCTGTCCGGGGCGGGGAGTTCGCACGATTTCACTATAAACGTCGTAGACGGAGCCGGGAACCCGCCGGCATCGAATTCGACGATAATCAGCATGAACTCGTCGGCAGGCTCGCTCTTCGACCTGCAGCGCCTATTCGGACAGACAACTTTCGCTCCGGGCTCCTATGTATCCGAACTCTTGCCGACGCAAAGACCTCTCGACTCTTTCGGCAGTGAGACGATTATCATTCGCGGGGAAATCAAAGACGACATGCTGTCGGCCGGCCCGACCGCATCGCAAGGGAACTTTTGGGGAGGTCCTCAAACATCGCCGGTTTATCTCGGTGAAGCGCAAGTCGATATGCGCGGCGGAGATACTCCCTCCGAAGCGTCAGCGGCGGCATTCGAGATGGTCTCAAAGGAAGTCTATTACAAGGATCCCAATAGATTCCTTCCAAGATCAGAGGTAACGACGGCTCCGTTTCTGTTAAAAAAGTTTTTTCAGGTACGGATATCTATCATCAACGCACATGCGTCTTATTGCCAGGGGGACGATTGCGCCGCAACGTGCCCTCCTCCTCCTTCGAGCCCCGATTGCCATATTTACGAGGACGGAACATATGACCTGACCATTCACGGCATTGGCCCGAGTGCGATCAATAGCAACAGCCGGTTCGTAACGGTGCTGAAAGATCGCAATATCGACATCGGCTCGAACGTCGTTGAATACATGGGGCCGTCCGCGCCGAACGTCCGGCTGACGTTCCCTCAGGTAAATCACTTCGGGAACGCGGTCGCCGGCTACATCGCCTCGCCGTCTCCGGAAGGGTTCGCTTCGATTCCGGAGAACACGGCCCTGGTCATCCGCAACGAGGCGGACGTGACGGGCCCTGTCGATATTCGAATTACTTACCCTGCGCAACCTCTAACGGACAGCCAATGGGCCGGAATGACGATCCTCCGGGCCGACCCGACGTCGGGCGCGGTCGGCGCGATCGACAGCGTGGTCGTGAGTTCCGAGTCGGGCAGCATCTCCGGCGCCTTCGAGTTCAACGGGCCCGGGACCTTCGGGACATTCCAACTCGTTTACCCGAGGGTCATCTATTATACGGTCGACAGCACTTTGCTGGTCCGGGGACTCGCGGAGTTCTCGCTCAGTGCCGCCGCCAGCGACGCCTTGGTGGTCCACGTGCCTGAGACGGACGCCCGCGTGGCTCAGGCACTGACGGCATCGAATGATGCCGGCAAGCTGTTGGCTAGTAACATCTTCCAGGCGCAGACGAACTCCATAAGCCTGGGAGAGGCTGGGAAGGCGGTTTTCCGCTACGACGCCTCGGCCGTCTCGGCCAAGAGCATCGCGCCGGGTTCGCTGCGCGTCCACTCCCTGAACGCACAGGGTTCGTTCGTCCCGTTCGCGCAGCAGACGCACGATCCGGCGGGCCAGAGCATCTCGGTCGCCGTCAGCACTCCCGGCATCTACGTGATCTTGGGGACGCCGGCGGCGACTTTAGCGCCCGCATCCGGCGTCGCCGGCTCGGCGTTCGCGATCTCCGGAAACGGCTTCGGCGTGTTTTCCGGCACGAGCACTCGCGTGCGTTTCGGGGCGGGGGGACCTCTCGCTCCGGTGGCTTCCTGGTCCAGCCTCGCGATTTCCGCCGTGGCCCCGGATGTCGCACCCGGCGCTTACGACGTCCGGGTAGAAAGGCAGACGGGCGCTGTTACGGCGACGATCGCGATGGCGACGTTCACGGTCCTCTCGCCGGCCAGTTCCACCGGCCCCGTCATCACTTTGACGCCCTTCGACGGTCAGGCAGTCGCGTCGTCGGCCCCGGTGATCACTGCGAGCCTGACGTCGGCTCTTGGCGCGGACGTCGGAACCATCCGCCTCTCTTTGGACGGCGTGGACGTGACGAGCCTGGCCGTCGTAAGCGCCTCGTCTGCGACTTATCACCCGAGTGGATTGGCGGACGGAGACCACATAGTGACCGCCCTCGCGGTCGATGTAGGAGGGAGCACGGGAACGGCGGTCGCCTCGTTCATCGTGGACACCTTGGCGCCGGCGTCCACGCTCTACATCAACGGAAGCGCCGTCATCGGAACGTCGACCTCGTCCCTGAATACGCAGTCGTTCTCGCTCGCTGCCGTGGACCGAGGTGCGGGAGTCTCGGACGTCATGCTGTTCTTGGACGTCCTGCCCGAGTCGTGCGACGCGGAACTCTACGACCCCGATGCCCCCGCGGGAGCCTGCGCGAACCCTTTCTACGAGGGGCCTTTCACTCTTTCTGCGGGCACCCACACGATCATCTATTTCGCGTACGACGCGGCCGACAACGACGAAATCGAGCATACGGTCGCCGTTTCCGTGACGGACGACGGCCTGCCGCCGAGAACCACGCTGACCACCGGCGAACCGAGCGCTTCATCCGGGACGATGCGCTACGTCAGCGATGCGACGGCGCTCGGCCTCACGACCGTTGACGACGGCGCGACTGTCGGAGACGCGACGGGAGGCGCGTTTGAGTCGTTTATTTCAGTCGACGGGGCGCCTCTGACCGCATACCAGGGCACCTTCGTCCTGCCCGAGGAAGGGGTTCACTCGGTTACTTTTCGCAGCGTGGACTCGGTCGGGAACGCCGAGCCCGTCTCCACGGCGACTATCGCTGTGGACCTGACCGCGCCGATCACGACCTTGCAGTATGAGGGCGCGGGGTTTACGACCCAATCCGAAAATCTGATCGTCTCGACTAGCACGCTATTCTCGCTCTCGGCCGGCGATCCCATCACCGGAGGAGCGGCTTCCGGACTCGACTCGACATTCTTCGTCATTGATCGAGACCCCTTTGCTCCGGATTGCGCGGGCGTGCCCGTGGACACCTCCGCTCCCAGCGGGACGTGCGCAAACGAGTCGTACGCCGGTCCCTTCGCTCTCTCGCCGGGCACGCATACGATCTATTATCTTTCGGAGGATGCCGTCGGCAACGCGGAGGACCTCGCGTTTACTTTAGTGACCATGAGCGCCGACGCCCTGGCGCCGCGAACGTCCTTGCTCGTGGGCGCATCGAGCTCTGCGATCGGAGGGCTTTTCGTGTCGAGCACCGCGGTATTCGGCGTGGCCGCGCAGGATGACCTGTCCACGGCGGACGACAACGCAGGCAGAATCGCCGCGACCTACCTGGCGGTCGACACAACGAACTACGCTCTCTATCCCGGGACTTTCACCCTCACGGGAGAAGGGGTGCACACGATCTCGTATTACAGCGTCGACTGGAACGGGCAGGAAGAGGTTTTACAGACCACTACGGCTGTGGTGGACACGTCGGCTCCATTGACGACGGTGGACATCGTCGGCTCCAGCGCGGCGGTGGCCGAGGCGGGACTCATCATCTCGACCGACTCTCTCGTATCCCTGACGGCGGCGGACGCAGGTTCGGGGATCGCCCAAACCTTCTACTCCGTCGATGGGGGAACACAGCAGGTCTATGCTGCGGCCTTCGCGTTGGCTGAAGGCACGCACACGGTCTCTTTCGCCTCATTCGACCTTCTCGGAAACGAAGAAACCGCCCGGACATCGTCCATAACCGTCCAGGAGCGACCTTACGATATCCTTCCACCCCGCACTCACATCGCGGCAATCGGCCCGACTTTCGATGCGGGAACCCTTTACGCGGCGGGCGGCGCGACGTTCACCCTCACGGCCGCCGACGACGGCCTCTTGGCCGGGGACGCGGCGGGCAAGGGCGTAACGGGGACCTTCGTCGCCGTGGACTCCTTGGTGTACTCGCCTTACGAGGGTGAGTTCACGATCCCGAGCGAAGGCACGCACACCCTTACCTTCTATAGCATCGACGCCGCGGGCCACGTCGAGGGCGCCTTGTCAACGAGCATTGCGGTCGACCTGACGTCGCCGGTGTCCGTGTTGACCACATCGGGACCGACGCGAAGCGACAATCAAGGCGAATTGATCGTATCGACGACGACGCGCTTCAATCTCTCGGCGCAAGACACGCTCTCGCACGGCGTCGCCGCCGGCGTGAACTCGATCCTGTATGCCGTGGACGAAGCGACGGCCGCGGCCTACACCGCGCCCTTCACGCTGGCGCTCGGCACGCACTCGATTTTCTATTACGCCCGGGACAACGTCGACAACGCCGAAGGAGTCCACGTCGCGTCGGTGAGCGTTCGTGACGACGCATTGCCGCCGCGAACGACCCTGCTGGTCGGCGAATCAAGCTCGACGGTCGGCGGCCTATTCGCGAACAACACCGCCGTGTTCGGGCTGTCGGCGGCGGACGATCTCTCGGTGCTTGGCGATGGAGCGGGGGAAATACAGGCGACTTACCTCGCGGTCGACTCCACCTCATACTCTCTTTACGCCGGCACCTTCACGCTCCCAAGCGAGGGTCCGCATTCGATTTCCTTCTATAGCGTAGACTGGACCGGCCGGGCGGAGACGATTCTATCCACGACCGCCGTCATCGACCGAACCTCGCCGGTCACTTCCCTAGGAATCCTCGGCTTCAGCACGCAGACTGTCCAGGGCGGCCTCATCGTCTCGACCGAGGCGCTCGTTTCCCTCAGCACTGCGGATGCCGCCTCGGGCGTCGCCGAGACTTTATTCGTCATCGACGACGGCGAGCCCCAACTCTACGCAGGACCGTTCGCCCTGGCGCCGGGAACGCACACGGTGCAGTACCGCTCCACCGACCGCGTCGGGAACGTCGAGGAGATCGGCTCTTCGTTCTTCACGGTGCAGGAGCGCCCCTTCGACGTCCTGCCGCCCCGCACGAGCGCCTCGGTCGGCGCGCCGCTCTTCGGAATCCCCGGACGGCTCTACGCTACGAAGGCGTCGAACATCTCATTGACCGGCGTGGACGACGGCCTCGGCTACGGCGACCTGGCGGGCAAGGGAGTCGCCCAGACGCTGTACGGGGTGGACACGACGACGCTCGCGGCGTACGGCGGGCCGTTCACGATCGCCTCCGAAGGCCTGCACGTCGTGCGCTACCGCAGCGTGGACGCGACCGGCCGGTTCGAGGCGATGCGCTCCACCACGGTCGCGGTGGACTTCACGCCGCCGGTGACGACCCTGGCCGCGATCCCGAGCGCTACCGACGAGCAGAACGCCCTGAACGTTCTGGAGAATATCACGCCGCTGACGCTGACGGCCCAGGACGCCGACTCGAACGGCGCGGCGACCGGGCTGGACGCGATCCTATACGCGGTGGATGCCGGCACCGAGGCGGCATATGCCGGGCCGTTCACGCTGGCAGCGGGGCCCCACACGCTGTATTACCGCGCGCGAGACCGAATCGGCAATCTGGAGACGGTCCACGCGGTGGCGGTGATCTCCAACGACGTCTCCGCCTCCGCGGACCCCAACCCGCCGACCGCGGCCATCGTCTCTCTCGTGGAAGGATCAACTCTCACCACCCTTTCTTCCATCACCGGCACCGCCGCGGACAACCTCGTCCTCAAGGAGATCCAACTCGCGGCCCAGGACCTCGAGACGGGAGATTGGTGGAACGGCGCGACCTCGAACTGGACGGCGAGCACGGGTCCCGTCTACGGCGCGAGCTCTATCCCAGACCTGCAGGACGTCGCGACGTGGAGCGTGAACGTCGGCCCCGACGCGGTGGGGGAAGGCTTCGGCGCGTTCTCGGGCTTCCTGATCTCAAGCCACAGCTACCGGGTCTACGCGCGGGCCTCCGACTACGCCGGCCGCGTGTCGGACCCGCCCTCCGAGGCGTCCTTCGTCTGGCGCGGGGCGACGAACACCTTCATGGCGTCCGGGGGAGTCCTGGACCTCGTCGCGTCCGCGACGGGCTACCACACCATCCAAGCTAACTGGACGGCCCCCGGGGAGAGCGGCTACACCGGGCAGGCGGCCGCCTACGACCTGCGCGTCGCCACTTTCCGGGGAAAGCTTTGGCAGCTGCACGCCCAAGGGTTCGGCTTCAATCTCACCAAGCACGAGGATAATTTCCAGCAGCGGCAGTCCCTCAACGACTCCCTCCCGTGGGGCTCGACGAGCCGCGCCCTGGGCTTCGACGCGGACGGCGGCGCCTACGCCTTCTTCACCATCGGCGGCGCGCAGCAGCAGAACAAGCCCCGCGCCGTCCTTTATAATGCCGGCCCCGACGGCGTCTTCGTCTCGAGCCGCCCGTTCTTCTATATCGGCGGCCAGCAATCGGCGCTCAACCAGGCTCCCGGCCTGAATCTCGCGGCCTCCGTCGACGCCGACGGCAAGATCTGGGTCGCGGGCGATGCGGCCGCGCCGGGCCAGAACGCGGGGCTTTGGAGGATCGACGAGTCCGGCCTCGCGTTGGCCGGCCTCTCGCCCGGGGCCACGGCGTCCGCCGTCCTGTCTCACGCCGAGGGACGGGTATGGATGGCGGGGACCGACGGCGAGCTCGTGTTCTGGCGCCACGACGTGCAGAGCGGCGGAATGACGCGCTACAACTGGACCAACACGCTCGGCGGGACCGGCAGCGCGGGAAAGGCCATGCTCGAAACCGCGGCGGGCGACGTCTGGATCGCCGGTTGGGCCAACGGGCCTTCCGCCAAGGTCGCGGCGCTGTGGCGCTGGAGCGCGGGGGCCATCGAACTGGTCGCGACGTCCACGGGCGCGTTCGGCGAGGAGGCCGAGGGCCTCGACCTCGACGACGCGGGACGCTTCTGGCTCTCCGGCCGCTCTCTGATCGACGGGTCCGGAACGCCGAGCCTGGCGCTTTGGACCTACCAGACGCCGAACGGCGGCACGACCTTGGCGGAGGTTGACCGGCGCCTCGATGTCCCGCCGGCGGTCGACTTCAACGCGGGCAACGCCCTCGCCGTGGCCCAGGGCAAGACGTGGGCGCTGGCCGGCCCCTCGCCCTACGGCGTCCGCTCGCGGAGCCTCCAACTCGGCGAACTGACTGGAACAGCCTATTTCGCAGACGGCTTCACCGGCGGCAATCTGGCCTTCTTCGTCAGCGAGGACGCCGGCTTCGACCGGAATGTGTCGCTTTTCGCGCTGCAGCCCGCGCCGCCGTACGGGACGACCGCCTCCTACTCGCTGACCGGTCTGGCAGCGCCGGCAACCTATTACCTGGCCGTCGTGTACGACCTCTCGGGAACCGTCGCCGCCGGCGGCGACGGGCCGGGCCCCGAGGACCCGGCGGGCTTCTCCTATAGTCCGTCCTTTACGCCTTCCGGCGGCGTCGCCGTCGTTCCCGCCGTCACGCTGACGCCAGATGAGCAGGCTCCGGTCTTGACCATGCTCTCGCCGGTCGAGGGCTCGACGACGACCGCGTCTTTGCTGACCATCTCCGGCATCGCTTCGGACGACCACATCGCCAATGACCTTCAAGTAGGCGTGGAAAGGCTCTCCGACGGCTCTTGGTGGGACAGTCAAACGCTGGCGTTTATGGCGAGCGCCGAGCCTCGCATGGACATCGGCACTTTGCGCACGGGGCGGGCGGACGCCGTATCCTGGTCCGTCGACATGCTCGGTCTCCGCGCCGCCATCGTCCCCGGGGGCTCCTACCGGATCCACGCCCAAGTCTCGGACCTGGCCGGGCACGCCGTCTCCGCGTCCGCGTCGGTGGTCATCATCAGCACGGAGATCCCCGTCATCTCCACGCGGACGAACTCGCAGGTCATGAGCCGCGACGCCGCCGGCAACTTCTGGGTCGTCACCCAGGACTTCCCAGAGAACGGCCCGATCGAGTTCACCTTACGCAAGTACGACGCGACGGGCTTCGCGCTTTCCTCGACGACCTTGCCTGGCGCCACCGAGGAAGGCAGCTTCGGCGTGGCCTTCGACCCTTCCGGCAACGCCTGGGTGGGGGGAAGCGGCGTGGGCCCGAGCGGCACCTCGCTCGCGATCTGGAAAGTGGACGCCGCCGGCGAGGTGCTGCTTTCCTCGGCATCCATCGTCAGCGCCGCCGGCGACGTCTTCAACGGCGGCATCGCCGTCGACGCCTCGGGCAACGCCTGGGTCGCGGGCGGAGAAGCCACCGGCCCCAACATGACCTTCCGCCACGGCTTGTGGAAGTTCGACACGAACGCGGCCTTGGTCTCGGTCGCGTACTTCCAGCGCGCCGAAGGCGCGCTCAACGGCACACTCGACGCCGGCCTGGCGACCGCGATCGACCCCGCGGGCGATATCTGGTCGGCGGGCGTCAGCTCGAACCCCGTCACCGGCCGGCTCGATCTGGCGCTCTGGAAGCACAACGCCTCCGGCTCGCTAGTCCCTGGCTTCCCCGTCTATCGACCCGCCGCCTTCCTCGACATCGAGAGCGAGGGCGGCGCCGAGGTCGACATGACCATCAGCCCCGCCGGCGCCGTCTGGATCGCCGCCTCCCAGGCCTACCCGCCCTTCCAGGCCGCCGACGCGAACTACCCGATCGCCCAGGGCCGCGACATCGACCTCGACTCCGCCGGAAATCCCTTCGTCATGGGCGCGCTGCATCCCTCGCCCAACTCGTCCCTGCACGCCCTGTGGAAGTACTCCGCCTCGGGTGTGCTCGCCGCCGGCTACCCCAAGTCCAGTGCGAACTCCGGCGCCCGCTCGCTCGCCGTCGACGGCGCCGGCACGCCCTGGGTCGCGAGCGAGGGCCGCCCTCAGGTCTTCAGCGGCACCGCCACCCTCGCCGGCGCCGCCGGTCCCGGCTTCTTCGCCACGGCCGGCTTCTCCAACCTCTCGGGCACGCTCACTTATCCCGCCGGCTTCGTCGCCGGCTCCACGGTCTCGCTGGTCGCCTCCCGCGACGGCTTCGACAGCGACCCCGCCTTCTTCCAACTCGTCGCTCCCGGCGGACCCAGCCTTCCGTACTCCGTCAGCCTGCTGGCGCCCGCCACCTACCAGATCCTCGCCTTCGTCGGCGAGGATCCCGACAACCTCGCTCCCGGCACCCCCGTCGGCGTCTACGCCCATTACGCCCAGGTGGCCGTCACCACCTCCGCTCCCGTCTCCGGCGTCGACTTCGCTTTCTACATCGACACCACCCCGCCCGTCTCGGCGTTCAGCTTCGTCGCCGGCTCGACGCTCACGGCACTTGCCACCATCCAAGGCACCGCGACCGACGACACCGCGCTCATCGGCCCCATGCGCCTGGCCGCTCAGGACCTCGATAACGGCCTCTGGTGGGACGCCTCGAAACAAGACTGGGTCGTCAGCACCGGCCCAATCTACAAGCTCATCAGCGCCGACGGTACCGGACCTCTCGACGCGCGTCGCTGGACCGTCGACACCCGCGCCGGGTCGCCCCTGAGCGCCGACTACAGCTTCGGCGGCTTCAGCGACTTCCTGCCCTTCGGGCATTCCTTCGCGCTCCACGAGAAGCAGATCGACATCGCGGGCAACGAGCAACTCGTCCCCGCGATCAGTTCCTTCGTCTGGCGCGGCGCCAACGGCGCCTTCGGGCCGCCCGACGCCGTCGGAGATCTCTCCGTCTTCAACATCCACTTCACCTCCGCATCGCTCAACTGGACCGCGCCCGGCGAGCATCAGAACATCGGCCAAGCGTTGGCCTACGACGTGCGCTACACCACCGCGGCGAACTTTAATTTCTCGACTGAATTCAGCTCCTATTCCGCGGCCGTCGGCCTGCCCGAACCGCCCCCGGCCTATCAAAATTCGTCCTTCACCCTCACCGGCCTGCTGCCGGGCAAGCCCTACCACCTCGCGCTCAAGACCGTCAACCACGAGGGAGGGGTCAGCGGACTCTCCAACGTCCGGAACTTCTCGACCCTCACGCCTCACGTGCCTCCGCGCACGAATCTCGTTGCCGGATCGCCCAGCTTCTCCACGGCGACGCTCTACGTCACGGACGCCAGCACGATCGGCCTCGTCGCGGTCGACGATCTCTTGGACGTAGGCGATGCAATCGGAGAAGGCGTGTCGGCGACCTACCTCGCACTCGATACGACCACGTTCTCCGCGTACGCCGGCGGCGCCTTCATGCTGTCGACGGAAGGCCTGCATGTCGCTTACTACTACAGCGTGGACATCGCGACCAACGTGGAGTCGGTCAGTACGCGTACGATCGGCGTCGATCTGACCTTCCCCGTCAGCGCGCTCGAAGTCCAGGGGTCCAGCATCACCGACGCCCAGGCCAACCTGATCTTCTCCACCGCCGCGGCCTTCAGCATGAGCGCGCAAGACCCCGTGTCCCAGGGCGTCGCGTCGGGCATTGACGCGATCCTGTTTACCATCGACGACGGCCCGGACCAGGCCTATGAAGCGCCGTTCCAACTGACGCCGGGCACGCATACGATCCGCTTCAGCGCCCTGGACCGCGTGGCGCATCAGGAGGCCGTGCACACGGCGACCTTTACGATCCAGAACGAGCCCTTCGACATCCTGCCTCCGCGCACGAGCCTTGTCGCGGGGCCGCCGAGCCACGCCACGACGACGTTCTACGTCACGAATCTCTCCTCCTTGGGCTTCGCGACGGCCGACGACGGCCTCATCGTGGGCGACGGGGCGGGTCAGGGCGCTGCCCGGACCTACGTCTCCGTGGACACCGCGCCCTTCACATTGTTCTCCGCCACCTTCAGCCTCGTCGTGGAGGGCACGCACACCCTCTCCTTCTATAGCGAAGACCTGTTGGGCCGCGTCGAGGCCGTCAGTTCGTCCACCGTGGCCGTCGACCTGACGCTTCCGGTTTCCCTGCTCGAAGTCGCGGGCTCCAGCGTCGCCGACGCCACGGGCCGCCTCTTCTACTCCACGGACACGGTTCTCTCGTTGAGCGCCTCGGACACGGAATCCAACGGCGTGGCCTCGGGCATCGGCGCGATCCTGTACGCCGTCGACGGCGCCTCTGAGTCCGTCTACGCGACGCCGTTCACGCTCTCCGCCGGGACGCACACGATCGCCTACCGTGCGGAGGATCGCGTGGCCAACGCCGAGGCCGTGCGCATCGCGACCTTCACGGTCCAGGAGCAGCCCTTCGACGTCCTCCCGCCGCGCATGCAACTGATCGCCGGCGTTCCGAGCTTCACCTCGACGACGGTGTACGTGACCGAGGCCACGCCTCTGGCGCTCGAAGCCGTGGACGACGCGGTCTCCGTCGGGGACGAGGCCGGCCGCGGCGTCGCGCGCAGTTTCGTCGCGGTGGGCACGTCGGCCTTCACGGTCTACGCCGGAACCTTCAGCCTCCCCGGGGAGGGGGAGCACGCACTCTCCTACTATGCCGAGGACTTGCTCGGCCGCATCGGAGAGGTCGCCTCGACGACGGTGGCGATCGACCGGACCGCTCCGGCATCCTTCCTGGAGCTCGCGGGCTCAAGCGTCACCGACGCGCAGGGACGACTCATCGTCTCAACGGCGGCGACTTTGACATTGACGGCGGAGGATCCAATATCGGGCGGCGTCGCGTCCGGGATCGGCGAGATCCTCTACGCGGTCGACGCCGCCACGCCGGCCGCCTACGGCGCGCCGTTCACGCTCTCGCCCGGCACGCACACGCTTTACTACGGAGCCGTCGACAACGTCGCCAACGCCGAGACGGTCCGCGTCGCAACCTTCACCGTTCAAGAAGAGCCCTTCGACGTCCTGCCGCCGCGTACGACCTTGGCGGCGGGCTTCCCGAGCTTCTCGTCGGCGACCTTATTCACTGCGGCCGCCACCGAACTGGCCTTCAACGCCGCGGACGACGGCCTGGTCGCGGGCGACGGCGCGGGCAAGGGAGTGGCCCGGACCTTCGCGTCCGTGGACGCCGCGCCCTACGCGCTTTACGCCGGCACGTTCAGCGTCTCGGGGGAGGGCCTGCATGAGCTTTCCTTCTATAGCGAAGACATCCTCGGGCACGCTGAAGCGCCGAGTGCGCGCACGGTTGGCCTGGACCTGACGGCGCCGGTCTCGCGACTAGAGGTGCTCGGTTCGAGCGTGACGGACACTCAAGGCCGCATCCTGATCTCGACCGAAACGCCGATCGCGCTCGCGGCCTCCGATGCGCCCTCGGGCGGCGCGGCTTCCGGCGCCGCGGACATGTTCTACGCCGTGGACGACGGCACGGAGGCGGCGTACGGCGCGCCCTTCACGTTGGCCGCGGGAACCCACACGCTGTATTACCGCGCGCAGGATCGCGTGGCCAATTTCGAGAATCTTCGGTCCGCCTCCTTCCTGGCGGTGGCTCAGGACTCGACGACCGCGCCCTCGCGCGTGCTCTCCCTCTCCGCGTCCTCGACGGGCTACTACGCCATGCGCGTGACGTGGACCGCGCCCGGCGAGATCGGAGATTTCGGCCAGGCGTTGGCGTATGAACTGCGCGTGGCGACCTTCCCGATCAACACGGCGAACTTCGCCTCCGCGACGCAATTGGCGACGGACCCGCCACAGGCCTTCGGCGCTCCCGAGACCGCGGCATTCAACGCGGCCGAGCCCGGCCGCTTCTATTACTTCGCCCTCAAGACCATCAACCACTCCGGGCAGGTGAGCCCGCTCTCCAACGTCGCGCTGACCTATTCCGGAAACTTCTTCACGGCTCTCGACCCGGACGGCCGCCTGTGGCAACTCGAGACGAACCAGAACAATTTCAATCTCACCCGCCGCCTCAGCGCCACCGATCAGTCCGGGCACATCAACGACTACCTCCCGTGGGAATCGACGAGCCGCGCTCTCGGCTTCGACGCCGACGGCGGCGCCTACGCATTCCTCACCATCGGCGGCGCGCAGCAGCAGGACAAGCCCCGCGCCGTCCTCTATGAGGCCAGCCCCTCCGGCGTCTTCCTCTCGAGCCGTCCCTTCTTCTACATCGGCGGCCAGCAGTCCGCCCTCAATCAGGCGCCCGGCCTGAACCTGACGGCCTCCGTCGACGTCGACGGCAAGATTTGGATCGCAGGCGACGCGGGCGCGCCGGGCCAGACCGCGGGGCTGTGGAAGATCGACGAAACCGGACTGAGTGTGGCGGGGCTCTCGCCCGCGGCCACGGCCCAGGCGGTTCTGGCGCTCGGCGGCGGGCCGGTGTGGATGGCCGGCACCGACGGCGAGCTCGTGTTCTGGCGCCACGATCCGGCGAGCGGCGCCATGACGCGCTACAATTGGACCAACACCTTGGGAGGAGCGGGCAGCGGTGGGCGCGCCATGGTCGAGACGGTCTCCGGGTCCGTCTGGATCGGCGGCTGGGCCAATGGCGCCGGAGGCAGGAAGGCGGCCCTGTGGCGCTGGACGAACGGCGTCATCGAGCTCGTCGCGACCTCGACCGGCGCCTATTCCGATGAGGCTTTGGGCCTCGACCTCGACGCGTCGGGCCGCTTCTGGCTCTCCGGACGCGCCCAGGTCGACGGCGCGGGGTCGGTCGGCCACGCCTTCTGGACCTATGCCTCGGACGGCGGCGGTTCCGAACTCGCGCTCGCGGGACTCGACGCCGGCGCGCCGGCGCGGCTCGACTTCGGGGTCGGCAACGCGCTGTCGCTCGCGCGCGGCCAGGCCTGGGGTTTGGCCGGACCCGCTCCCTTCGGGACCCGCAGCCGGACTTTGGGCTTCGGCGAGCTCACCGGCGCCGTCAGCTACGCTCCCGGCTTCACGGGCGGGAAGGTCGCGTTCTTCACGAGCCCCACCGTCGACTTCGACAGCGAGGTCTCCCTGTTCGCGCTGATCGACGCTCCGGCGAGCGGGACCTCCTTCGATTACACGCTCCTGGACCTGCCCGCTCCCGCGACCTACTACGTCGCCGCCATCTACGACCTGTCGGGCGTCCTGACCGCCGGCGGCGAGGAGCCGGGCCCCGGCGACCCTCTCGGCACGGCGTTGACCGCGGCCTTCCTGCCGTTCGGCGGGACCGCCGCCGTCGCTCCGATCGAGATGACGCCGGACGTCACGGCGCCGACCTTGGCGCTGCTCTCGCCCGTCGAGGGCTCGACGACAACGGCGTCGCTGTTCGCCATCTCCGGCACGGCCGCCGACGAGCACCTCGTCACCGACCTCCAGATCGGCCTCCAGAGCCTGCCCGACGGCCTCTGGTGGGATCCTCAGACGTTCACGTTCGTGGCGAGCGGCCAACCGCTGTTGACTACTCGGGCGGCGCGCGCGGGCCCCGCGAACGACTTCGCGTGGAGTGTCGACATGCTCTCGCTGCGGCAAGCCATCGTCGCCGGGAAGTCCTACCGGATCCACGCCCAGGTCTCGGACCTGGCCGGGCACATCGTCTCCGCGTCGGCGTCGGCGGTCATCATCAGCACGGAGATCCCCGTCATCTCCACGCGGACGAACTCGCAGGTCATGAGCCGCGACGCCGCCGGCAACTTCTGGATCGTCACCCAGGACTTCCCCGAGAACGGCCCGATCGAGTTCACCTTGCGCAAGTACGACGCGACCGGCTTCGCGCTCTCCTCGACGACCCTGCCTGGCGCCACCGAGGAAGGCAGCTTCGGCGTGGCCTTCGATCCTTCGGGCAACGCCTGGGTGGGGGGAAGCGGTGTGGGCCCGAGCGGCGCCTCGCTCGCGGTCTGGAAAGTGGACGCCGCCGGCGCGGTCCTGCTTTCCTCGACGTCGATCGCCAACATCAACGGAGACGTCTTCAACGGCGGCATCGCCGTCGATGCCGCGGGCAACGCTTGGGTCGCGGGCGGTGAAGCCACCGGCCCCGGCATGACCTTCCGCCACGGCCTGTGGAAGTTCGACGCGAGCGCGGCCCTCGTCGCGGTCACCTACTTCCAGCGCGCCGAAGGCGCGCTCAACGGCACGCTCGACGCCGGCTTGGCGACCGCCATCGACTCCGCGGGCGATATCTGGTCGGCGGGCGTCAGTTCGAACCCCGTCACCGGCCGGCTCGATCTGGCGCTCTGGAAATACAACGCGTCCGGCTCACTCCTCTCGGGCTTCCCCGTCTATCGGCCCGCCGCCTTCCTCGACATCGAGAGCGAGGGCGGCGCCGAGGTCGACATGACCATCAGCCCCGCCGGCGCCGTCTGGATCGCCGCCTCCCAGGCCTACCCGCCCTTCCAGGCCGCCGACCTGGCGCCCCAAGTCCAGCGCGAACTCCGGCGCCCGCTCGCTCGCCGTCGACGGCGCCGGCACGACCTGGGTCGCGAGCGAGGGCCGCCCTCAGGTCTTCAGCGGCACCGCCACCCTCGCCGGCGCCGCCGGTCCCGGCTTCTTCGCCACGGCCGGTTTCTCGAATCTGTCCGGAACCCTTTCTTACCCCGCCGGATTCGTCTCTGGCTCCACGATCACCTTCGTCGCCTCCCGCGACGGCTTTGACAGCGACCCCTCCTTCTTCCAGTTCATTGCTCCCGGAGGACCCAGCCTGGCGTACTCAGTCAGACTGCTGGCACCCGCCACCTATCAATTCCTTGCCTTCGTCGGCGAGGATCCCGACAACCTCGCTCCCGGTACCCCCGTCGGCGTCTACAACCATTATGCCGAGGTGACGGTCACGACTTACGCTCCCGTCTCCGGCGTCGACTTCGCCTTCTACATCGACACCACTCCGCCCGTCTCGGCGTTCAGCTTCGTCTCCGGCTCGACGTTGACCGCGCTCGCCACCATCCAGGGCACCGCCTCCGACGACACCGCCACCATCGGCCCCCTGCTCATGGCCGCCCAAGACCTCGACACCGGCCTCTGGTGGAACGCCTCCGGTCAGGACTGGGTCGTCAGTACCGGCCCCATCTACAAACTCATCAGCTCCGACGGCCTGCCCGGCCCCCTTAACAATCACCAGTGGTTCGTCCAGGCTCGGGCCGGCTCTTCTCTCGTCAACGATAATTCCTTCGGCGGCTTCAGCGACTTCCTGCCCTACGGGCACTCCTTCGCGTTCCATGAGAAGCAGATCGACATCGCGGGCAACGAGCAACTCGTCCCCGCGATCAGCTCCTTCGTCTGGCGCGGTGCCAACGGTGCCTTCGGACCGCCCAACGCCGTCGGAGACCTCTCCGTCTTCAACGTCAGCTTCACCTCCGTCTCGCTCAACTGGACCGCGCCAGGCGAGCACCAGAACATCGGCCAGGCGTTGGCCTACGATGTGCGCTACACCACCGCGGCGAACGTTGACTTCTACACCGCGTTCAGTTCTTATGCCGCCGCCGTCGGCCTGCCGGAGCCGCCTCCGGCGTATCAAAACTCGTCCTTCACCCTCACCGGACTTCAGCCCGGCAAGCGCTACCGCCTCGCGCTCAAGACCGTCAACCATGAGGGGGGCGTCAGCGCCCTTTCCAACGTCAGGCAATTCGATACGCTTGCGTCCTTCTTGCCGCCGCGCACGGACCTTGTCGCGGGACCGCCGAGCTACTCGACCAGCACGCTTTTCGTCACTAACGCGAGCACGCTCGGCCTCGTCGCAGTCGACGATCTCGTAAGCGTCGGCGACGGGGTCGGCGAGGGCGTAGCGGAGACCTACTTCGCCGTGGACGGCGGAACCTTCTCGATCTATACCGGGACCTTCAGCCTCGTTGACGAGGGCGAACACTTGGTCGCCTTCTTCAGCTCCGACACGCGAGGCAACGTCGAGTCCACGAGAACGGCGACGGTCGCCGTCGACTTGACGGCGCCGATCGCTTCGCTCGCGGTAGCCGGCTCCACGACGGACGCTCAAGGCGCCTGGATCATCACCTCCACCGCGACGATCACCCTCTCGGCCGACGACGCCCCGAGCGCAGGCGTCGCCTCGGGCGTGCGCTCGATTTTATACGTGATCGACGCCGATCCGTTCTCACCGCCGTGCGAGAGCGTCCCGCTCAGCACGAGCGCCCCGAACGGCACGTGCGCCAATAAGCTGTACGCCGGGGCGTTCACCCTCTCGGCGGGGACGCACACGGTCTACTTCCGAGCCGAGGACAATGTCGCCAACCTTGGCGAGTTGCACTCCAGCTCCTTCACGGTCTCCGCGCCACCCGACGCCCTGCCGCCGCGCACGACCTTAATCGTCGGCGCGCCCCAGCTCAGCACTTCAACCGTGTATATCTCAAGCGTCACACCGCTGAGCCTAACGGCCTCGGATGACCATGTGGCTGCGGACGACGGCCTCGGCTCCGTCTCGCAGACCTTTATCGCCATCGACTCCGCGTCCTTCTCGGCCTACGCCGGCACGTTCACCGTGGTCGAGCAGGGAACGCACACGATCCAGTTCTACAGCATGGACGCCGCCGGCAATACGGAAGCCGTGCATGTCTCGACGCTCACCGTCGACATCGCGCCGCCCGTCACGACCCTCCAAGTGGGGGGCCTGACAGCCTCGGCGACGAGCCTCGTGCTGATCTCGACGGACTCAATCGGCATGTCGGCCATGGATGCCGACGCCGGGGTCGGGGAAACGAGATACGCGCTCGACGGCGGCGGGCCGAACGTCTACGCCTCGACTTTCAGCTTGGCCGTCGGGACTTACACGCTCGCGTATCAAAGCGTCGATTACCTTGGCAACACCGAAGTGCCCACGTCCGTTTTCCTGGCAGTCCTTGCCGTCGATACCGCCTCGCCGACGATTACGCTGACGCCCGCCGACCTCAGCACGGTAACGACCGCCTCGCCGCTGATCGTAGCGGTTTACTCGGATTCCGGCCGCGGCGTGAACCCGGCGTCGGTGCGGCTGATCCTCGACGGCATCGACGTGACGACCTCGGCCGCCGTGACCCTGTCCTCGGCGGCGATTACGCCGAATCTGTCGCAGGGTACGCACACGGTGACGGTCGAGGTGGCCGACTTGGCGGGCAACCCCGCCTTCGCATCTTCCACCTTCACCGTCGACAGCTTGCCGCCCGTGACGACGCTTGAAATCGGCACGCCGCAGTTCGTCTCGTCGGCAACCTTCGTTACGACGGCGACGCCGTTCGGCTTCACCGCGACCAAGCCCGGGGAGACTTTCTACGCGGTTGACGGGGGGACTTTCGCGGTCTACACTGGGACGTTCGCGCTCACCTCGGACGGCGTTCATACGCTCCAATTCTTCAGCCTCGATTCGTTCGGCCATCAGGAATCGGCCCGGACGGCAGGTGCAACCGTGGATTCGTCGGCCCCAGTGACCCAGATCTCCATCGGCGGAACCCCCTACTCCTCCACCGCGACGGCGTTCGCGACCGTCGGCGCGAGCTTCACTTTGGCCGCGCTCGACTATCCTGCCGGTGCGGGCCTCGCCTCGGGCGTGGGGGGGATCCGATTCCTGCTGGACGCGGCGCCCGACTCCTGCCCTCAGGGTATATTCGGTGTGCCCAACGGCGCGTCTCCCGCGGGAACGTGCGATAACGCGGTCTACTCAGGAGAATTCACCGTTTCCGTCGGCTCGCACTCCATTTACTTCGCTTCCGTCGACAACCTGGGGAACCGGGAGCAAGTGCAATTCATCACCGTCCACGTCTCTTCGTTCGGCGCGCCGCAGGCGCTCGCGAACCTCGATCAGGCCAAACGGTTCCAGGAATGGGTCAACGCGCGCCAGGCGCTGCTGGGCCTCAACTCCGATTCGCTGACCGCCTTGAGGGCTTATGTCGCCGATTCCGCGAAAGATGGACGAAAGCGATTCATCGCGCTCGAAGCCGTCGTGAACATCCTGCCGCCCGCCGACGGGGCGACCGAACTGATCAACGGCTTCCAGGACTCAGATCCGTTCTTCAGGTCTCCCGTCGCCATGAAAATGGGGCAGATCGGCCACGTTTCCTTCCAGCCGGTCCTGCTGGCCTCGCTGAACAACTCTCAGGAAGACGGGATGGTGCAGGTATCGGCGGCGGCCGGCTTGGCTATGATGGGCGATGCCACGGGCAAGCCCCGTGCACTTCAAGCGGTGACAACCGCGGAGCCCTGGTCAGAATTCGGGATGGTGGCGCTCGCATCACTCAACGCCACAGACACGCTGTCATCCCTGCAGTCCATCATGCAGTCGAGCGCGAATAATCACATCAGGAATAAATGCCGGCTCGCCATTTTGAGAATCAACTTGGTCGGCAAGACTCAGACCGAGCAGCTCCCTATTTTGCAGCAAGCTTTGCAGGAAAGCGGTTTTTCTGACGTTCACGCTTGGGCGGCGATGCGTCTTGAGACGTTTGGGAACAGTGGAGCCGGACAGGCGCTCGCTGCTGTCGTGAATAGTTCCGCACCCGGACGTGAGGAAGCGTCGCGCTGGCTATCGGCCGGCATCGGAGACGGCTACTGGTCGCAGAATGACATCGCGCAATGGTTGAACAATTGAAAACCATTATTGAACAGATAAAGGACTGGTTCCTGACAGCACCGCTAGGGCAGGCGGTATTATTGGCATTCATACAGGCCTATGGATGGTTCTGGATTCACGTTCTCTTCGTCAATATGGGAACGTACGGACCAAACGCAAGTGCTGACGGGGGCCTAGGCACAATCGTTATGGGTTGGTTCTGGGCATTGATTTGGGGGTGGGTGGTCTGCTGGCCACTATCTCGTCGCATTATCGGCACTCCAAGTCTCAGTTCCTATATCTTTGCAGACTGCTTAGCCCCACCTGCTCTCCTCCCGTTGATGATTCTAATTGGGGCACTCGGGCCTGCCGGCATCGGCAATGTCTTTAAAGCCACATTCACTGTTTTGGGACTGGGTGTTCTTCCCGAGGGCAGACTGGGCTTCGCCTCGATACATGCTCAGAGTTTTCTGGAAATTTTGTTTGCGAGTCTCATTGGCTTCTATTTGACTGCCAAACGACGAGTAGCGGCAGTTAGTGCTGTGAGTGGAAACCATGATTGAACGGCTAAGGAATTGGTTCCTGAAAGCGCCGCTAGGGCAGGCGGTTTTGCTGGCCTTTGTTCAAGCGTATGGTTGGCTTTGGATACACGCCATATTCCAATTCCTTCTCTATGGTGGCGGCGGAGGAAATGGTCAGGACATGGGCCTGGGGACATCGGTTCCGGGCATTTTCTGGGCATTGGTCTGGGGTTGGGTGGTCTGCTGGCCGATTTCTCGCCGTATTATCGGTACCTCAAGCATCGCTTCCTATATCTTGGCCGATTGCATAGCGCCATTCACTGCACTTCCGGGACTGATTCTCATCGGTGCCTTCGGGCCCGCCGGTAGTTTCAAGTTATTTAAAGCTACGTTTACACTTTTAAGTCTTGACATTTTGCCTGAAGGGCGAAAGGGTGCCAGCTTGGACCATGCGTTCATATTCCTTGGTATGTTTGTATCCGGCCTCATCGGATTCTACCTGACAGCAAGAAAACATAAAAAGGCATCGTCTGTTTTGAAATGTTGGATCTTGACGGCCAGCTTGTTTGCTGGTTTTTCAAAATCCAGCCATGCCTATGACATTCCCACCCACAAGACCTTCCTGACAGAGCGTGCGGCGATCCTGCTCCATAAACAGCATGGCCAGAACCATCAGGAGTTGCTTGACTGGAAATTGACTCTAATGACGGGGACTGACGCGGAAGATTCTGCAGCTATTCAGAACGCACTCGAGCACTTCTACCGTCCAACCGATGGAGTTGGGCTATGGAGCGACGCGCGTGTGCCAAAACCGTTTGATACAAGTGCCCGCAATCGCCTGCTCGGGCAAAGCCCTTTAATGCGAGGTGAAAATGCGAGTCCGTTCTTCAGCGATGCGGTGAATCAGTATAAAGCCGGCCAAAAGAGCGCTGCCTACCTGTTGCTTGGCCACGCCCTGCACTTGGCGACCCAGGACATGTTCTCGCCGCCGCACACCCACAATGACGCCCATCTCGATATAAACGATAGGTGCTATTTTGGAAGTTTTGGCTTTGATCCGATTTGTCCGCTAAATTTTGCGCAGAACAGTTTCGAAGGATGGACGGCGGACAACTTCGCCCGCAACACCGCGGACCCTCGGGCCACAGGTGCAGTTGTTGATCCCTCGGCAGGGAACTTGGTGCCGACCGTTGCGGATGTCGGGGCCCTACTCGACCACAACGCGCAAACCACCTACAAGTCTATTCGCATCGCGGGGACCTTAAACAAAAACGCGAGCAATCCGGCGAACGGGCCGCTCGGCAAAATGTTCCCGGCCTTCGATCCGGCAGCTAATCCCAACGGCATGACCTACGAGGTTGACTCAGGAAAATGGGGCGCCTTGTTCGACGCTAATATTCCTATGCACGTCTGGACGATCGCGGGCGTTGGAAGCATGCACGAGTCCGCAGGAGAGCAGGGAGATTCGCTCACGGATCATTGGTGGAAGGCGGAAAACTTCTCCGCCAACGACCCCGGCGAATACTACTACTTAGAGAATCCCAAGACCGCCTTCCCCCGGCAATATAACGGCGTGGCAACCAGCGGGGAAAGCCTGGCCGAACTCTGGGCGTTGGGACCGAGGGGACGCGCCCCGGAAACGGCCAAGGGCCTGATGGCGCAGTCCCAGGAGGCTTCCGCCGGCCTCATGAAGCGGTTCGCCGAATTCGTCGATCCGCTCCCGCCGGAGATAAAGATCCAAGATGGGCTGCTGAACGTCATCGCCGCCAACAACTCCACGAATGAACCCCGTCCTTACATCACCCTCACCGATCCTGTGTCCGTCGCCCAGCCCATGCCGTCAGGAATCTATAAGGCTGTCATCACGCAGGTCGGAGGACATTATTCGTCCACGCAGACATTCGGCGGCGCGCCGGACGGAGTGCTGGGACCGGACATACACACGGTTACGCCTCACACCTTCGACCACGGAACCTATATCGTCACGGCGCTCGACGGCCTCGGCAATCAGACCTCGCAGAAATTCACTATCAGCCCCTTCCCGCCGGTCGGAGATCTCAACGTCAAGAACGCCTCCACCGTGATCGACCCAATCGCGCAGACGTTCACGGCAAGCCTCCTGGTCGACCTCTTCGATCCGGCTGGCATCGCGACCGCGACTTTGACCCAGACGGCCTCTCCCGCGGACATCGTCACGAACCTCCCGGTCGACAGCAACGTTCAGGGCGCCACCGCCAGGGTCAACCCGGTCATCACCGTCCCGGAGACTTACACTCTCAGCGCGACTGACCCGGCCGGGAACACTCCCGTGAACGTCGAATTTGACGTCAGCGGCCGCAACTACGTGTCCCTGTTCTCGTTCAACTCCGAGGGGCCGGCGACGTCGGCGATGACCGGCCTGCAAAGCGTGCCCGTCCCGGATCAGCCGTCGCTGTTGGAGCTGCAAAGCGGCTCCGCCCAGGGGACTTATCTGTCGGAAGTCATTCCGACGTACCGCCCCAAGTACGTCTTCTCCGGAATCGAAGAGCTGCTCCTCGGCGCCGTCATGACCGGGGCATCGTCGGGAGGAGGGGGCTCCCTGACCTTCCCAGGTCAAATCACGACGGTCTCCATGGGCCCGCGCAGCAGCACGGCTATCGCCGCCCAATCGAGAGTCGAGATCCGCACCGCGGACGCGGCTGCGGATTTGGAGACCGGCGCGTTCCAGACGATCGCGCTTACGGCCTGGCAGGCCGTCGACAACGACTGCATTTGGACCTTCGGCTCCCCTTGCTACCAGACGATCGATCAGACGCCGGCCGCCGCGTTCCCGCTGACCCTCAAGAAATACCATCAGGTTCGAGTCACGATGCAGAATTTCGGCGTACCGCTGTGCCTGGACACGAACTGCTCGTCGGCCTGCCCTCCAGAGAACACCCAGTGCCACTCCTACGCCAATCCCACGTATACGCCGAAGCTGGACCGCGTCGAAGCCGCCGGGTATTCCGTGGCGCTTCAGAAAGCGTCCAGGCTCACACCCGGCACAAACGTCACTCTGACCGCGCCGGGCGCTTCGAACGTCACGCTGACGATCCCTACCATCAACCGCCTCGGAGGCCTCGTCGCCGGTCATTACATCGTGCCCGGGCCCTCCGACAAGAGCACGCTGCCTCTGGATCAAAGCGTCTCGATCCGCAACGAAGCGGACGTGACGGGTCCGGTCAAAATCAAGATTGACTACGGCGAGAGCGTCGCGCTGACCATAGAGGAAGCCGCCGGGCTTACGATCATCCGTACCGACCCCGTCACGGGCTTGTCCGCGGCGATAGACGCCGTCGTGGTCAGCACGCCGGATCACACCGTCTCCGGCACGTTCGTCTTCAACGGCCCGGGCGATTTCGGCGCCTTCCAGGTCCAGTACCCGAAGATCGCGCCGCCCGCGCTCGTCGCGAGCCTCAACTGGGTCGGCGACGGTCCCGAGTTCCAAATCCTGGCCTCTCCGGGGGACCTCGCCGTCGCGAGCGTCCCACAAAGCGACCCGCGAGTTTCGGCCGCCATCCCCGCCGCCGCGACCGCCGGACGCAGCCTCATCAGCAACGTCTACCAGACCCAGACGAGCGCCGCCGCCTTCCAGCCGGCCGGCGCCGTCGTCTTCCGTTATAACTCCGCCTCGCCGGCGATGCAGTCGGTGATTCCCGCCTCCTTGAAGGTCTACCAACTCGACGCGACCCTCGGCGCCTTCGTCCTGCTTTCGCCTCAGGTCCTCGACCAGACGGCCCAGAGTATCACGGTCAACGTCAGCACGCCCGGCATCTACGCGATTTTCGGCAGTCCGCAGTCGACGCTGACGCCGACTTCGGGCGTCGCGGGCGCGCCGTTTACGATCAACGGCAGCGGCTTCGGCCCCTTCGCCGGAAGCAGCACGCGCGTCCGTTTCGGCGTCGCGGGCTCCACGGCGGCAGTGTCGCTCTGGAGCAACACCAGGATTGAGGCCTCGGTTCCGGACATCTCGACCGGCGCCTATGCGGTGTTCGTCGAGCGCCAGAGCAGCACCACGCTCACGACGCTTTCGGCCGGGACCTTTACGGTCATCGTCCCCGCCGTCTCGAGCGGGCCGGTCCTGGCGCTGGCTCCGCGCGACGGCGGCACCGTGAACGCCTCGACGCCGACGATCGTTGCGGCTTACGCCTCAGCGGTCGGCGTGGACACGGCGACGGTTCGTCTCGCCCTGGACGGCGTGGACGTGACGAGCCTGGCGGTCGTGACGTCCCTCTCCGCGACTTTCGTTCCCACGGAAGCGCTGGCTGAGGGCACGCACACGGTGACGGCCGGCGTCTTGGATTCGGAGGCCAACGCCGCGGCGTCGACCGCCACGTTCCTCGTCGATACGATTCCGCCCGCAACGACGCTTTCTATCGGCGGTCAACCGGCGGCCGCCATCTCGACGAGCGTATTCACCACGGCGGTGTTCTCGCTTTCAGCCGCGGATGCGGGCTCCGGGGTCGCCGAAACCGAATTATTCCTCGATGTCGATGCCGCCTCGTGCGATCTCAGCTCCTATGATCCCGACGCGGCACCCGGCAGCTGCGCCAACCCGTTCTATGACGGCCCCTTCACGCTGGCGCCCGGAACCCACACGGTCTCCTTCTTCTCATACGACGCGGCCGACAACGACGAAAGCTTGAACGCGTTGGCCGTGACCGCCGTCGCGCCCGCTCCACCCACCTTGACCCTGACGCCCGTCGACGGCAGCACCGTGTCGACGACGATGCCGATGCTCGCCGCCTCATACGCCGCCGGCGACTACGCCCTCAGCACGGCATCCGTCCGCCTCGCCCTGGACGGCGTGGATGTGACGACGCAGGCGATCATAACGCTTTCGTCCGCGACGCACGTCCCGCAAGCGGCGCTCGCGCAAGGCACGCACACGCTCACGTCCTCGGTTTCCGATGTTTTGGGCGTAACGGTCAACGCGGCCTCGAGATTCCTCATCGACACGATCGCTCCCGCTACGGCGCTCCAGGTCAACGGACTTGCCGCCTCCGCGACGAGCCTCACCGTGATTTCGACGGATACGATCGGATTCGCGGCCGCGGACGCGGGCAGCGGCGTCTTCGAGACGCTCTACGCCCTCGATGGGGCGAGCCCGGCGGTATTCACCTCGACCTTCAGCCTCAGCGCCGGTACGCACACTTTGGCCTACCACAGCGCGGACAAGGCGGGGAACCTCGAGTCCTCCGCCGACGCCTTCCTCACCGTGCTCGAGATCGACACGACGCCGCCGAGTCTAGCTCTGTCGCCCATCGACGGCAGCACCATCAATACTCCCACGCCGCTACTCTTGGCTCTTTACGCGGACTCGGGGCGCGGGCTGAATACAGCTTCATTCCAGCTGAGCATCGACGGGATCGACGTGACCACCCAGAGCCTCGTGAGTCTCACGTCGGCGACGTTCGTCCCGAGCGCCGCGTTGGCGCAGGGCGCCCATACGGTCGCGGCCTCGGTGGCCGATTTCGCAGGCAACCTGTCATCGGCAACGGCAACATTTAATATCGACAGTGTGCCGCCCCTGACGAGCCTTGTGATCGGCGCGCCGCAGTTCAGCTCGAACACCGTATTCATCGCGGCCGTCACCCCGATCGGCTTCACGGTCTCCGACGAGGCTCAGACGTCTTACGCGGTGGACTCCGGCTCATTCACGGTCTTCAGCGGGACTTTCACGCTGAGCGCGGAAGGGGAACACCTCGTCCAGTACTTCAGCACGGACTTTTTCGGCAACGTCGAAGCCGTCCAGCCGAGCACAATGACGGTCGACGCGACGGCGCCCGTCTCGGCGTTTGAGGTGATTGGATCGAGCCTCGAGGATTCTGGGCGCGTCGTCCTTTCGACCGACTCCGTCCTGAGCCTGTCGGCCGCGGATCCCGTGTCCGGCGGCGTCGCCTCAGGGGTGGGGGACATCCTCTACTCTCTGGACGGCGGCGACCCTCTGTCCTACGCGGCGCCGTTCTCGCTCTCTGTCGGGACGCACGTCGTTCGCTTCCATGCCGTGGACCGGGTGGCAAACGCCGAGACCGTGCGCACGGCGACGGTCGCCGTCCAGGAGCGCCCCTTCGACGTCCGGCCGCCGCGCACTACTTTGGCCGCGGGCTTCCCAAGCTATTCCTCGACGACGCTCTACGGCGCAAACGGCACGCCTTTCTCCCTGGCAACAGCCGACGACGCGCTCACGGTCGGCGACGGGACGGGCAAGGGCGCGGCGCGCAGCTTCCTGTCCATTGACGCGGAGGCGTTCGCCCTCTACGCCGGCACCTTCCCCGTTGTCGGGGAGGGCTCACATTCGATTTCCTTTTATAGCGAGGATGCGGACGGCAACTCGGAGACCGCGCAGAGCGCGGCGGTCGGCATCGACCTCACGGCGCCGGTGACGCGCGTGGAAGTCATCGGCTCCAGCGTGACGGACGCACAAGGCCGCGTGATCGTCTCGACGGACACCCTCTTGGCCTTGATCGCGAGCGATCCCGTTTCCGCCGGCATCGCTTCGGGAAGCGGGACGATCTTCTACGCCGTGGACGCCGGCACTGAAGCGGCGTATGGCGCGCCGTTCATGCTGTCGGCGGGAACGCACACGCTGTATTACCGCGCACAGGACCGTGTAGCCAACTTCGAGGGCCTGCGGTCCGCCTCTTTCATGGCGGTGGCTCAGGACACTACAACCGCGCCTTCCCGCGTGCTGAACCTCGCTGCCTTCTCGACGGGATACTACAGCATGCGGGTTCTCTGGACGGCTCCCGGCGATATCGGCGAGTTCGGACAAGCCTTGGCGTACGACCTTCGCGTCGCGACGTTCCCGATCAACGACTTGAATTTCGTCTCCGCGACCCCCGTGACGGCCGCTCCGCCGCAGTCCTTCGGCTTCTCCGAGGCCGCGGCGTTCAATGCGGCCGAGCCCGGCCGCTTCTATTACTTCGCGCTCAAAACCATCAACCACTCCGGGCAGGTGAGCCCGCTCTCCAATGTCGCCCAATCGTACTCCGGCGATTTCTTCGCCGCGCTCGATCCCGACGGCCGCCTGTGGCAGCTCGACGCCAACCAGAACAGCCTCAATCTCACCCGCTACCTGGGAACCAACGACCAGTCCAGCAGCATCAACGACTTCCTCCCTTGGGGCTCGACGAGCCGCGCCCTGGGCTTCGACGCGGACGGCGGCGCCTACGTCTTCCTCACCATCGGCGGCGCGCAGCAGCAGGACAAGCCCCGCGCCGTCCTCTATACCGCCGATTCCGACGGCGTCTTCCTCTCTAGCCGGCCCTTCTTCGCCATCGGCGGCCAGCAGTCGGCCCTCAACCAGGCGCCCGGCGTCAATCTCGCGGCCTCCGTCGACGTCGACGGCATCGTCTGGGTCGCCGGCGACGCGGGCGGCTCAGGCCAGAACGTGGGCCTGTGGAAGGTCGACGCGTCCGGCCTGAACCTGGCGGGCCTCTCCTCCGGAGCCACGGCTCACGCGGTGCTCGCACTCGGCGGCGGGCCGGTGTGGATGACGGGCACCGACGGCGAGCTCGTGTTCTGGCGCCACGACCCGGCGAGCGGGGACATGACGCGCTACCATTGGACCAACACCTTGGGTGCTGCTGGCAGCGGCGGGCGCGCCCTCGTCGAGACGGTCTCCGGTTCCGTGTGGATCGGCGGCTGGGCCAACACCGCCGCGGGCAGGAAGGCGGCGCTGTGGCGCTGGGAAAACGGCGTCATCGAGCTCGTGGCGACCTCGACCGGCGTCTACTCCGACGAGGCCTTGGGCCTCGACCTCGACGCGTCGGGCCGCTTCTGGCTCTCCGGGCGCGCCCAGGTCGACGGCGCGGGCGCGATCAGTCACGCCTTCTGGACGTATGCTTCGGGCGGCGGCGGCAGCGAACTCGCACTCGCGGGGCTCGACGCTAGCGTGCCGACACGGCTCGACTTCGGGGTCGGCAACGCGCTCTCGCTCGCGCGCGGCCAGGCTTGGGGAATAGCCGGACCCTCGCCCTTCGGCACGCGCTCGCGCACCTTGGGCTTCGGCCAGCTCACCGGCAGCGTGACCTACGCGCCCGGCTTCACTGGCGGGAAGGTCGCTTTCTTCACGAGCCCCACCGCCAACTTCGACAGCGAGGTCTCACTCTTCACGCTACTCGACGCGCCTGCCGCCGGGACCTCGTTCGACTACACCCTCGAAGGCCTGCCCGCGCCCGCCACCTACTACCTCGCCGCAGTCTACGATCTGTCGGGAACAGTGACGGCCGGCGGCGAGAACCCCGCCCCCGGCGACCCGCTCGGCGCGGCGTTGACGCCCGCCTTCCTGCCGTTTGGCGGCGCCGCGTCCGTCGCCTCGATTGCGATGACGCCCGATACCACCGATCCGACCTTGGCCCTGCTCTCGCCGGTGTCGGGATCGACGATGACCGCGTCCTTGTTCACCATCTCCGGCACAGCCGCCGACGAGCATCTCGTCGGTGAGCTCAAGGTCGCCCTGGAGAACCTCGCCGACGGCTCCTGGTGGAACCCGCAAATGAGCACGTTCACCGCCGGTGGAGAGCCCCTCTACGGCATCCAAGTCGTGCGCTACGGCCGCGCCGACGCGTTCGCCTGGTCCGTCGACATGCTCACGCTGCGGCAAGCCGTCGTCCCCGGCAAGTCCTATCGCGTCCACGCCCAGGTTTCAGACGTCTCCGGACACTCCGTCTCGGCCTCCGCGTCGCTGGTCGTCATCAGCACAGAGATTCCGTCCATCTCCACGCGCGCCGCCTCGCTCGCGATGAGCCGCGACGCGGCCGGCAACTTCTGGGTCGTCACCCAGGACTTCCTCGAAGAGCGCCCGGTCGAGTTCACCTTGCGCAAGTACGACGCGACGGGATTTGCCGTCTCCTCGACGACCTTACCCGGCGCCACCGCGGAAGGCAGCTTCGGCGTCGCCTTCGACTCCGCCGGAAACGCCTGGGTGGGGGGAAGCGCCTCCGGACCCAACGGCGCCGCGCTTGCCCTCTGGAAAGTGGACGCCACCGGCAACGTCCTGCTCGCCTCAACGTCCATCCTCAATCCCAACGGGCCTCTCTTCAACGGAGGCATCGCCGTCGACGCCTCCGGCAACGCCTGGGTCTCGGGGGCCGAGGCCACCGGCCCCAATCTCACCTTCCGCCACGGCCTCTGGAAGTTCGACGCGAACGCGGCCCTCGTCGCGGGTTATCCCGCTTACTTCCAGCGTACCGAAGGCGCTCTCAACGGCGTCCTCGACGGCGGTCTTGCGACCGCCATCGACCCCGCGGGCGATATCTGGTCGGCGGGCGTCAGCTCGAACCCCGTCACCGGACGCCTCGACCTGGCGTTATGGAAGCACGATCCCTCCGGCGCAATTCTCTCCGGCTTCCCCGTCTACCGCCCCGCCGCTTTCCTCGACATCCAAGGCGAGGGGGGTGCGGAACTCGGCATGACCATCAGCCCCGCTGGCACCGTCTGGGTCGCCGCCTCGCAAGCCTACCCGCCCTTCCAGGCCGCCGACATGGCGCTGCTGCGCTACGACCTCTCAGGCGTGCTCGTGTCCTCGAGTCTGTGGCACTCCGCAGACCAGTCCGTCGTCCAGGGCCGGGGCGTCGCGCTTGACCCCGCCGGAAATCCCTTCGTCATCGGCTCGCTGCGCCCTGGGTCGAACAACTCGCTGAATGCGTTGTGGAAGTACTCCGCCTCGGGAACCCTCGCAGCCGGCTACCCCAAGGCCATCGCCAACGGCGACGACCGTTCGCTCGCCGTCGACGGCGCCGCCACGCCCTGGATAGTCAATCAGGCTCGCCCCCAGGTCTTCGGCTCCACCTCAACCATCGCCGGCGCCTCCGGCCCCGGTTACTTCGCCACCGCCGGATTCTCGAATCTGTCTGGGACCCTCTCTTATCCCGCCGGCTTCGCCGCCGGCTCCACGGTCTCATTGGTCGTCTCTCGTGACGGCTTCGACAGCGATCCCGCCTTCTTCCCGCTCGTTGCTCCCGGCGGACCCAGCCTTCCGTACTCCGTCAGCCTATTGGCGCCCGCCACTTATCAGATCCTCGCCTTTGTCGGCGTGGATCCCGAAAACCTCGCCCCCGGCACCCCCGTCGGCGTCTACGCCCATTACGCCGAGGTCGCGCTTACCACCGCCGCTCCCACGACCGGCGTCGACTTCGCTTTCTACATCGACACCACTCCGCCCGTCTCAGCGTTCAGCTTCGTCGCCGGCTCAACGCTCACGGCGCTTGCCACCATCCAAGGCACCGCCGCCGACGACACCGCCCTCATCGGCCCCATGCGCCTGGCCGCCCAGGACCTGGACAACGGCCTCTGGTGGGACGCATCCAAACAGGACTGGGTCGTCAGCACCGGCCCGATCTACAAGCTCATCGGCGCCGGAAGCCTGCCCGGCCCGCTCGATTATCGCCGTTGGACCGTCGACGCCCGCGCCGGCTCGCCTCTGAGCGCCGACTACGGCTTCGGCGGCTTCAGCGACTTCCTGCCCTATGGGCACTCCTTCGCGCTCCACGAGAAGCAGATCGATATCGCGGGCAATGAGCAGTTTATCCCCGCGGTCAGCTCCTTCGTCTGGCGCGGCGCCAACGGCGCCTTCGGGCCGCCCGACGCCGTCGGCGACCTCTCCGTATTCAACGTCAGCTTCACTTCCGCTTCGCTCAGCTGGACCGCCCCGGGCGAGCACCAGAACATCGGCCAGGCGCTCGCCTACGACCTGCGCTACACCACCGCGGCGAACTACAACTTCTCGACTGAGTTCAGCTCATACACCGCCGCCGTCGGCCTGCCGGAGCCGCCTCCGGCGTACCAAAACTCGTCCTTCACCCTCACCGGACTGCTTCCCGGCAAGCGCTACTTCCTCGCGCTTAAGACCTTCAACCACGAAGGCGGCCTCAGCGGGCTCTCCAACGTCAGGCAGTTCGAGACCATCCCGTCTCAACTGACCTCGATCGCCGTGACGCCGTCCTCGGCATCCGTTCTCACGGGGACCACGGAGCAGTTTGCGGCTATCGGGTCATTCACCGACGGTTCTACTCAGGCCGTCATCGCCGTCTGGTCGAGCGACGCGCCCACAGTGGCGACCGTCACGGCCTCAGGTCTCGTCACCGCGCTTGCGACCGGAACCGCTCAAATCACCGCCTCATCGGGCTCCATCAACGGCCAAGCGGCCTTCACGGTGACAGCCCCTACGGAACCCGCCGACTCTATCGCGCCGGTCGTCTCGCTCGCCTTCTCGACGCCGAGCTTCACGGCTTCCGGCGGCCTAGTGACCATCGGAACGCAGGCCTTGGTCTCGCTGTACGCGGTGGACCCTTCGTCGGATACGCCCGTCTCGGGAGTAGCGCAGATCCTCTACGCGGTAGACTCGACGACGCCGAGCCTGGTTTACGCCGCTCCGTTCACCTTGGCGGCGGGCTCTCATACGGTCTACTTCTCGGCGACCGACGTTGCGGGCAACGCGTCCGCCGTCTCCTCGACGGCGCTGACGGCGTCCGAGAGCCCGTTCGTAGGCGCCTTCTCGCCTTCGAGCGGTCCGATCGGGATCGGCTATTCGTTGGGAGGCTTCGGCTTCGGGACGTATGGGGGAACCGCCACGCGGGTCAAGTTCGGCGTCAGCACGACTCCGGTGTCGGTGTGGAACGACGCGTCGATCATCGGCACGGTGCCGGGTCTGTCCACGGGGACCTATGCGGTCACGGTCGAGCGGCTGTCGGGCTCCACCTTGACGATCTCGTCCGCGGGAACGTATACGGTCACGCCGGTGATCCCGTCGCTGTCGATCACTTCCGGCCCTATCGGCCTGCCGTTCACGCTGACGGGAACCGGATTCGGGACCTACTCGGGCGCCAACTCGCGCGTGCTGTTCGCGGGGGCCACCGCGCCGATCTCGGTCTGGAACGACTCGACCATCCAGGGAACAATCCCCGGGGTTGCGGCCGGGACGACGACGGTGGTCGTCGAGCGGCAGACGACGGACGGGTTCGTGTCGGCCAGCGAGCCGCTGCCCTTCACGGTGACCGTACCGAGCATTACGGCGCTCAGTCCGTCGTCGGCGCCGATCGGAGCCGCGTTCACGCTGACGGGTTTCTCGTTCGGCAATTACGCCGGGACGAACACGAACGTGCTGTTCGACGGGGCGACCTCGCCGATCGCGGTGTGGAACGACAATACGATCACCGGCACCGTGCCCGGCGGCCTGGCCCCCGGTGCGCATGAATTGATCGTCGAGCGCCGCACGTCCGACGGAGGAGTCTCGCGCTCCGGCGGCGACGTTTTCATCGTGCAGGGCTTAGCACTCGCGACGATTGCTCCCTCCATCGGCGCCATCGGCATACCGTTCACTTTGACGGGCACGGGCTTCGGCGCCTACTTGGGAGCCAACAGCCGGGTGAAGTTCGGAGTGAGCACGGCGGCGGTGTCGGTGTGGAACGACACGACGATCTCGGGCACGGTGCCGACCTTGGCGACGGGCGCCTACACGGTCACCGTCGAGCGCCAGCAAGGGGCCGATGTATCGGTCAGCAACGCCTCGACCTTCACCGTGATCGAGCTTTCGATCGCGTCGGTCGCGCCCTCGTCGGGTCCCATCGGCACGGTCTTCACGTTGTCGGGCGCGGGCTTCGGGCCTTACGCCGGGGTCAACACCTTCCTCCTGCTCGGCGGAGCGACCACGCCCATCACCGTGTGGAACGACACCACCATCACGGCCACGGTGCCCGGTCTCCTGACTCAAGGCGTCAAAGAACTCGTAGCGGTGCGCCGCAACACGGACGGAGGCTTGTCGGCCTCGAACACGGCCTATTTCGAGGTGACGGGCCTGAGCATCGCCGCGATCTCTCCTTCCACCGGAGCGATCGGCATTCCGTTCACGATCACCGGCAGCGAGTTCGGCACCTACCTGGGGGCGAACTCGCGCGTGCGCTTCGGAGTCAGCACGGCGGCGATCTCGGTCTGGAACAATACGACGATTACGGGCACAGTGCCGACCTTGGCGACGGGCGCCTACGCGGTGACCGTCGAGCGCCAGCAAGGAGCCGACGTGTCGGTCAGCAACGCCTCCACCTTCACCGTGATAGAGCTTTCGATCGCCTCGGTGGCGCCCTCGTCCGGCCCCATCGGCACGGTCTTCACCTTGTCGGGCGAGGGTTTCGGGCCGTACGCCGGGGTCAACACCTTCCTCTTGCTCGGGGGGGCGACCACGCCCATCTCCGTGTGGAACGATACGACCATCACGGCTACGATCCCCGGAGGTCTGACGCCGGGCGTGAAGGAACTCGTGGCCGCGCGCCGCAACACGGACGGCGGCCTGTCGATCTCGAACACGGCCTACCTCGAGGTGACGGGCATGAGCATCGCTTCGGTGTCGCCGTCCACCGGGCCCATCGGGGTTCCCTTCACGATCAAGGGCAGCCAGTTCGGCGTCTACCTTGGGGCCAACTCGCGCGTACGCTTCGGCGTGAGCACGGCGGCGGTGTCGGTGTGGAACGACACGACGATCTCGGGCACTTTGCCGGCCCTGGCCACGGGCACGCACGCGGTCGTCGTCGAGCGCCAACAGGGAACGGACGTAACGCTGAGCGATTACTCCTCTTTCACGGTCACGGAGCTGGCCGTCGGAACGTTGACGCCCTCGTCCGGGCCCATCGGCGTGGCCTTCACAATCACGGGAGAGCATTTCGGGCCCTACGCGGGGACCAACACGCGCCTGCTCCTTGGCGGGACGACCGTGGCCGTCGCGGTGTGGAACGACACGACGATCACCGGCTCCGTGCCCAACCTCGAGGCCGGCAGCCAGCCTCTGTGGCTCGAGCGCAAGTCGGGTACGGGCGTGCAGTCGAGCGCCACCGCCTACTTCCTGGTGACGACGCCTGAGGTGGCGACGTTGGTTCCTTCGTCGGCGCCCATCGGCGCGCCTTTCTCGATTACCGGGAACAACTTCGGCCCGTATGCCGGAACCAATACACGGGTCACGTTCAACGGCGTGTCCGCCCCGATCTCGGTGTGGAACGACCACGCGATCTCGGGCACGGTGCCCGGGGCCGTCTCGACCGGGCCCGCCGTGCTCGTCGTCGAGCGGGCGGCGGGGGCGGGCGTGTCGCAGAGCGCTACGCAGGCCTTCGAGGTCCTGCTCCCCGTCATCAGCACGGTCACGCCCGGCTTCGGCCCAGCGGGAACGGTCGTGACCTTGACCGGCCACGGCTTCGGCCCGTATGCGGGCACGGCGACCAAGCTCCTGGTGGGCGGCAGCACGGTGGCGGTGTCGGTGTGGAACGACACGACCATCCGCTGGACCGTAACAGCGGCATACCCCGACGGCGACTACGCCTTGGTGGTGCGGCGCACGCCCGTGGGGGGGACCGTGGACAGCGACTCGGCGACCTTCACGGTGGGAACGGGCTACAGCGGCGCCTCGTTCGGCTTCGCTTCGACGCTCTCCCTGGCGGCGCAGCCTGACGTCAACTTCGAGGGCGGCTTGAACCTGCCGGTCGACGAGGGCGGCCGCGTCGAAACGGCGTCCAAGGCCGCGGTGGACGTGCCTCCGAACGCGCTGGAGGAGGACACGGAGATCACGCTCAAGCGCCTGCCCAAAGACGGCCTGCGCTCGGCCTCAGCCGAGGACGGCAAGAAGAGCGCGGCGGGCGAGGCCATCGAATTCGGCCCCGAGGGCACTCAATTCAACACGCCGGTGACTATCGAGCTCCCCTATGACCCTGCGCTTGTCGCCGACGAGCGCGCGCTGGCCGTCCACTATTTCAATCCACTGCGGCGCGCCTGGGAGGCCCTGCCGAGCGTCGTGGACCGCGCGCGCCGCGTCGTCAAGGCTCAGACCACTCATTTCTCGATCTATCAGCCCATGGATCTGGCGCCGACCGTCGCCTCGCAGGACGAATTCGCCTTGCGTGACTTCTACGCCTTCCCAAATCCGTCACGCGACGGCTCGGCGGTCACCTTCCGCATCCAGACCGGCCTGGCCGACACGGTCGAGCTGCGAGTCTACGACCTGTCGGGTCGAAAGATCCACGCCTCGTCTGACTTCACCTACCGCGGCGCGATCGACGATGGCAATGGCAAGGGCGCGCAGAACACCTACGATCATGTTTGGGGCGTCGGCGGCGTGGGCAGCGGGGTCTACACCTATGTGATCAAGGCCAGCCGCGCGGGACATTCTCCAATCATCAAATCCGGCAAAGTGGGGGTAATCAAGTGAGGCTCCTGCTTTCGGCCGCCGCCGTCCTGCTCGCGGTCGCGGCGCGAGGCGCGGAAACCGCGTCCTACCTCGACATCGGCGTCGGGGCGCGCGGTCTGGGCATGGGCGGCGCTTACACGGCTCTGGCCGACGATGCGAACTCCGTTTATTGGAACCCGGCAGGCTTGGCGCGGCTCGAGAAGCGCGAGGTCACGGCGAGTCATACAGAGCTCGGCAACTCGACGCGCCACGACTTCCTGGCCTATGCGCACCCGACGAGCCAAGCTGTGCTGGCGGGAGCCTTCACCTACCTGAACCAAGGCTCCATCGCGGGGCGGGACGCGGCGGGGCGACAGACGGGGAGCTACGACGCCTCCGACGCGGCGGTCGCCTTCGCCGCGGGGCGCAAGACCGATCTCGTCGACCTCGGCTTGAGCGTCAAGTACTTGCGCAGCCACATCGCCTCGACAGAGGCCCAGGGCTTGGCCGTGGACGCGGGCCTCAAGCGCGAGCTTCCGTCCGGTCCGGGCAAGTTCGTCCTGGGAGCGGCCCTGCGCAACATCGGGCCCGGCCTCGAGTACGGAGAGCAGCGCAACGACTTGCCTCTGCGCGCCGCCTTCGGCGGGGCCTACCGCTTCGCCGCGGGCCACGCGCTCGCCGTCGAGCTACAGGACGGCCCGCGTGGCGCGGGCTGGGAAGGCAGCGCCGGCGGCGAACTTAAGGCGTACGACGGCGTGTTCTTGCGCCTGGGGTACACGAGCAAGAGTTCGGCCGTCGAGGGCTCAGGCTTCGACGCGGCGCGCGGCCTGACTGTGGGCCTGGGGCTCAGGAAGGACGGCTTCGGCCTCGACTACGCCGCCCAGGCCGCGGGTGAACTCGGCAGCACGCACCGTTTCACGCTCTCGGCGCGGTTTTAAACGCGCGCAGAGGAGCAGGAAAATCTTCAGTCAAATTTTTGCACACAGGCCTCAGAAGAATCGTTTTACAGCGTCCTTGATCATATCCTCGGTCGCAAACGCAGGCGCCTTTGTGATTGTGAAGTATATTTGTTGCCCATTCACATTGTAGGACCCCTCGATGTCGCCACTGACGGACCCCGAAGCGGTGCTCCCGGCAATCACAACCTTATGCTTGGACCTCGCGGCCTCTTGCTTCACTCGTTCCAAAGCTTTCGCCAAATCCGTTCCCGGCCAGAGATCAATGATGAAATTGAAAGCCATGTATGCATTCTCCTCACAAATTGGCGGTGTGCTAGCGTTCGAATCGACTTTATTTTAGCACTCCTGCAAACGCTCTCGTTGGAGTCCTCGCCGCTAACGCCTTCGGCCCGATAGGCCTCAATGTTATAAACTCACAACGTGAAGCGTTCCAAAAAGCAAAGACTCGCGGAGATAACCACGACTGTCCCCGATTTCCCTCTATGGGGAATGATCGTCGTCTTTGCCTGGACAGGACTCGTCGCGGTTTGGTTTTTCAAGCAGGCCAAGATTCCCGTTGCGCTGATCCTCAATCAGTGGCTGAACTCACCGTGGGCAGTGCTTCCGACTTTGGATGCCTCGCTGCGGCACGCGAAGCATTTTGCGGCGCTGGCAGGAGTGACGATCGCGCTTCTGGCGATCGGTCGCCGTCTCCTGGGCCTGGCGGGCGTCAGGCTCCATAACGCTTGGGAAGAGCTCGCGCTGAGCTTCGGGCTGGGCTATGGCGCGGCCGGCACGGTCCTGCTCCTGATGGGATTGGCCGGGCTCTGGTCGCGCGGCGTGCTGCTGGGCCTGCTGGCGGCAGCGCTCATCCTGGCCGCGCTCGACGGTTGGAGCCGCTATCGACGCGGCGAGTCGGCTCCCGCGGATGGTAAAGCCGAACGATTCGACATTCCCAGCCTGTACGCGATCACCGGCGTTATCTTCGTCTGGCTCTGCACGGCGCGCTACGCGCTGATGCCCGAGACCTTTTACGACGCCCTCCAGTATCACCTCGGCCTTCCCTCGATGTTCCTCCAACAAGGGAGAATCTTCCCGACGCCCGAGATCTCCTATTCAGGCATCCCAGGACTTCCGCAGATGCTGTACGGATGGGCGCTGGCCTTGGACTCTTGGGGAATCACGGCCTACCTGCTCCATCACAGCATGGCCCTGTGGGTCGGGATAGGAATGATCGGCTATTCGCGACGAGTCGGACGCGCTGCGGCCGGCCCCCTGGCGGCGGCGGCATTTTTCATCGTGCCGGTCGTTTTGACGGAGAGCTTCAGCGTCTCGGTCGGCATGGAGTGGGCGCTGCTCGAACTGTGCTGGTTCGCCTCGCTGGTCTACGCGCTCGCCGAGCCCCCGGGAGGCGCGGGCAGGAGGGCTTGGCTGATCGTCTCCGGGGCCTTCCTGGGCTTTGCCATGGCGACGAAATACCAAGCCTGGCTGCTTCCCGTCGCGATGGCCCCGCTGCTCTTCCTGCGCTTCTCGCCGCCGCCGACCGATACCCCGTCCGAGCCCGGCCGCTTGCACGGCGCGAGCGTCAATGAACTCCTTTGGGTCCTGGGGGTCGCCGCGGCGGTCCTAGCCCCGTGGGTCCTGAAGAACGTCTGGTTCTACAAGAACCCACTCTATCCCTTTTTCCACGAATTCTTCGTCGGCAAGGCGGACTTCATCCCAAACTGGCGCGGAATGGCCGCGGGCGGCATGAGCAAGAACTATTCATTGCTCAGCCTTTCGGGCTGGATGAGCTACGCTGCATTTCCCGCGCGCTTCCTTTTCTTGAAGGACATGTTCCAGTCCACCGGGCTCTTCGTCGCCTGCCTGACGCCGCTCGTGTTCTTGGCGAAGCTCCGGGACAGCGAGCGCTTGCTGGCGTGGACAGCGCTGCTTTCGTGGTTGTCCCTGAGCCTGCTGACGGAGATCACGCGCTACTTCATCCCGCATCTCGCCCTGGCGACGATACTCGTCTCCTGCGTCATCACACAGATGCGGCCGCCCGCTTTCAGGACCGCCCTCTTGTGGGTCGCAGGCGCATGCTGCGCGGTCTATGGTCTGTTATGGGTGGGTCTCGCCGTGGATCAAGCCAAGCTCGGCGTCTACATGGGGAAAAAGGGCTTCAGCGAATATCTCACCCACTACGTCGTCTCCTACGTCAGCCCGCCCTACTCCGGTATCGAGTACATCAACGAGCACACGCCCAAGGACAGCGGCGTCATCCTCTACGGCGATCCGCGAGGCTTTTATCTGCGCCGCCGATACAGAACGGCGTCCGACGACAACCCGTCCCTACTCGAGCTTTGGGCCGACCGCAGCGCCACCCCGGAGGATTTGCGGAGGCGGCTGAGGGCCGAGAGGCTGGACTACGTCCTGATCAACCTCAGTGAGATGGAGCGAAGGCGCTTGTGGGCGAATGTGCCGCCCTCCACATTCTTGAAGTTGGCGGCCTTCTGGAGGCGTTACGCCGTGCGGGAATTTGAAGTGAAGGTTTATCCTGAACGATGGGTCGCCGTTTACCGCGTCCTGGACGAGAACGAGGCCTCTCGTCCTCACCCGGCGGACCCGCTGTTTGACGGGCTGCTGAACCGCTTTTCGATACCGCAACCTTCTCTTCGATGAAGATCAGAGTTGCCCGTCATCGCTTTGCCACGTGCGGCCAATGACGTCCACTAAATAGAACGCCGGTGGTACCGACACATCAGCGTCGTAAAAGGGCCTTAAGCCTCGCCATGAATACCTCGACTTGGAACGGCTTGGTCAAATAGTCGTCGGCGCCGCTTTCCAGTGCGCGAGCCTGATCCTCGCCCCTTGATCTGCCGCTGACCACCATGACGCGGATATCCCGCGTCTTCGGATGGGCGCGTAGAGCCTTCAAGAGCTCAGTCCCATTGATCGCGGGAAGATCCCAGTCCAATATCGCCGCTTCTATGCTTCCGTCCCGCAGGCGCTCACGCGCGGCGGACGCGCTCTTCTCGAAACGACAGGCGAACTCCTCCTTGTGCCTTCGGAACAGAGCTTTGTAGAAATTTCGGATCAAGTCGTCGTCTTGGACGACCAAGATACGGTGGGGACGCGTGCCGTCTCTAGGTGAAGGACTGGGCATCTTTGAACTCCGTGCTATCCGCCGCGGCGGTTATCGGCACTTCACCCTCCCGTGATCAATTTTTATGCTGCTTTGGGGGCAAAGGGTCAGCGCAACCGATCCTAAATTCGACCATCGGGCTTGACTGCCGGCTGAAATCGCCTTATCCTCGCATGACCCGGAAATATCAGGCCCATGGAATCGGAAGTGACAATCCTCAGGCGTTCATTATCTGATGCCGAGGCCGCTATCGCGGCGGCGAAGCCTCTGGACGACCTGCCGCTTCAGCGGCTTCTCCTCAAGGCGCTGGCCGCGAAGGGACTGCGGACCGTCGGCGACTTGGCCGCCGCGCCGTTGGAGAGCCTCGTGCTGGGACCCTTCCAGATCCGCCGCGTGAGACAGGCTCTCCTCCTGGCCATCGCCGATGACGATACCCCGGCGCGCCTGGCGGAGACAGCCCTCGCGCGGCTGCCCGAGCGCGTCTGCGAGTTATTGGGACGGCTCGAGGACCGTCGGCGCGCCGTCATCGAAAAGGCTCACGGTCTTTGGGATGGGCATCCTATGGAGCGCACGCGAATATCAAGGACTCTGGGGCTCGCCAATCGCACCGTCCAGAGCGACATCGAGCGGGGGACGGCCGATCTGAGACGACTGCTCAAACCCGAGTCCGAGGAGTTCAAGCGCGCGCTCCGTTCGATCTATCTCAGACTTCTCGCCGCACGTCAGGGCATGGCCGGAATCCACGAGTGGAAGGCCACGACCTCCGTCCTCTGCAGAGGGCAGGAGTCGGCCGGTTTGGCCTTCGCTTTCCTCTGTCGCATCTCGGAGGTCAAGCCCGAGTTCCTGGTCACTATCGGCCTTGACGATGTGTGCTACGAGAGCGCCACGATCAAGTTCCGCCACGATCAGATCATAGACGTCACCAAGGCCGCGCTGTTGAACCTTGGCCGGCCGGTGCCTCTCGACGAACTCGGGACGTTGCTCCGGAAGAAGAATCGCATCGAGACGACGCCCGATTTTCTGCGCCGGTGCTTTGAGCTCTCGCGCGAGCTCGGCCTCGAGAAAAGCGGCTCGGTCGGGCTGCGGAGCTGGTCCTACTTCGACGCGGACAGCCTTCACGCCATGGCGCACGCGGCGTTGGTCGCGATCGGCAGGCCGGCGCATCACGACAAGATCGCCGCGAAAGTGGCCGAACTCTACCCTCACCGCGCGCCCATAAATCCGGTCAGCGTCCATACGATGCTCGCCATCCACAAGGAGGAATTCGTCCATGCGCGGCATGGCGGCATCTTCGGTCTGCCGGAGTGGGAGGAGCGGGCGGTGACGAGCCTCAAGGACTTTCTCGTTGAGTTCCTGCGAGAGAAAGACGGCCGGGCCACGCGCCAGGACATGCTCGCCGCCGCGCGGGCGAAGGGCTACAAGCCATCGTCCGTCAGCTCGATCCTCAACGCGAACAAGGGGCTGTTCAGGCGCGCGAAGTGGGGGGAGTGGGAGTTGGCGCGATAGGAGTCAGAGACCGCCTGCGCCCCGGAGAAGGCTCCGGATACGATCCAGAAAGGCCGCGACATCGAACGGCTTCGAGAAGTAGTCGCTGGCTCCGTTCTTGAGGGCGATGTCCATATAGCCGGGCCCGGTGCGCCCGCTGACCATCATGATCGGCAGCGCCTTCGTGGTTGGATGAGAGCGGAGAGCCTTCAACAGGTTGATTCCGTTGACCCCAGGCAGGTCCCAGTCCGTGATGATCGCGTCCACACGGTTCTCGCGCAGATAATCCAGCGCACCCTCGGCGTTCTCCTCCAAGTGATAATCCAGATCGCGCGCGTGGCTTTTAAATAGGCGCTCATAGAAGACCCACATCAGCTTGTCGTCTTCGACGATCAGGACTCGGCGGTGTGCCGGACCCTCCCGGAGGGAGAATTCGTTCGACATGGATGGCCTCTCATTCGTCGTCGGCTCGCGACGTTTCACTCCGGTGATCAATTTTTATGCTGTTGGATAGGACTTTTGGCCCCCGGATGAAGGAGGACCAATGCCCCTGTAAAGTCCGTAGCGCCCGACCTACACTGAAACAGACGCACGCAGGACCTGTGTAGCCTGGGGAATCGGCCTCGGGGTATCCACGATCCCGCCGAAACGGGATGAGACCACGGGAAACGACTACAATCGTTTCCCGTTTTTTATTGTCCGGTGCCGTGCCGGGCCTTAAGGAACGGGGACAGGTGGGAGGTTCCTATGGTTCGCAGTAGCATGTCGGAGTTGGTTAGTTCTGAATCGTCCCCGTCCGGTCACGCCGCAGAATGGCATAGGAGGCCTGTTGATAGGTCTGAGGCGCACCAGTTCAATCAGGTGCTCCAGCGCGCGGAGGCTCCGAGCGTGGCCGGTGTTGGCCGCAGCCAATGGAGTTATCTATTGGCGCTGGTCTGCTCAGAGTACGCCTACTGCACGATGTACGGCGTCAACATCGTAGATGGAAACATCGTCTCTTGCGAGAACATCCAGCGCAGCCTGACGTTCGGCCCCGCATCGGCAGGCGGGGAGGCGGCGCCGACCTTCGATGAATATTGGGACGCCCTGCGAACCCTGTGCTTCCGTGTCCGCAACGGGCGATTAGCTGAGTTGCGGTTCAATCGCGGAAGGCCGATAAGCGCGAAAACGAGCGAAGGAGGCCGACGCTTCAAGCGGTTGGTGAAGGAGCGTGAGGCCGGTCCAGGTTCAACCGCCGCTTAGTACGCGATCCGCGGGCGAATTCCCGTCCCACCATGAAAGGGGCGTTTCATGCGCTCCAGGGCGGCTCCTTGCCGACCACGGCTCGGAGATGTTTGAGGCTTGTGAATTTCTCCGGGGGGTGCCCCGAGGCGAGATATATCTCGCTGAAACCCAGAGAGTGAATCCACAGCGACACCGCGGCTCCATCCAGACCGCCCGACAGGTTCACGTCCATGTAAATCGGCGTCCGCCTGTCGATCTCGCCGGACTCGCGCATGAAAGCCGCCGGGGAGGGGAAGGTGCGCAGCGTCTTCCCAAAATCGGAAGCCGCATTCTCCCATGTCATTCTGGTCAGGGGATCGTCGTCGATCAGGACGGCGTCAAGCCGCGGAGTCGCGGAGCCGTCGGCCGGAGCGGAGGCGACCACCCTGAGAGGGACCAGCAGCGCGGATTCTTTCGGGAGCATGCGGATTCCGAGCCGCTGGCATTCTTCCAGGACTTTGACGTCGCCATGCCGTCCCGTGACCAATATCGCGCGCCTTTCAAGACCGAGTTCCGTGGCAAGGCTTAGGCCCGTCTCCGGGACGCCGGATAAATCGTGGTCCAGAAGAAACAGCGCGCGTGAAGCGTCGGCGGGGTGCTTCTTGGTCCAGTCTCGAAGATCCTGTGGCGTAAAAAAGCCGAGGACTTCGACGGCTTGCCCGTCGGAGCCCAGAGCTTGCAAACGGCTTCGCCAGACTTGGTGGATGCCTTCCTCGTCGTCGAGAATCACGACAACGCCGCCCCGAGCAGGAGCGACCTCCGGAACGAACCAGCCCGGCGCGGACGCCGCCGGCAGAGCTAAAGTCACGGTCGTTCCTTCGCCGAATTCCGAGGCGATCTTCAATCGGCCGCCCCAGGACTCGGCGCTGGCTCGGGCGTGGTGAAGCCCCAAGCCCGAGCCGCCGGATTTGCCGAAGCTGACGCCGCGCTGACCGAGTTTCGCGAGCACATCCGGCGGAATGCCCTTGCCGTCGTCATTCACCGCGACGAGGATCTGGCCGTCCAACGCGGAAGCGGTCACGCGAACCGTGCCCGGACTCGCGCCCAGCGCTTCCACGGCGTTGTTGATGAGGTTGGAGAGAACGCGCTTGAACTCCACGGGTTCGACCCGGACGAAGAGCCCGTAGGAGGCGGCGTCATCGGACGATTTGATGCCGATGACTGAGTCGGGTCCCAACGCCAAGCGCTTCTCGGAGATGATGGGCTCGATCAAGCTCGACAGCAATTGCGCGGAGGAATTCGGGCTATTCACGACGGGGTCGTTTTCTCTTCGGCGCCGATCGAGAAGGCCGTTGGCGATGTCCCGGATGCGGCCAAGGGCGCTTCGAATCTGAAGGCGCTTCTTCTCGGGCAACGCGGCCATGTCGCCTGTCGTGGCCTCTAGCGCGGTAAGCGGCGACCGGATGTCGTGCGCCACCTGCTCGGCGAGTTCCGCCCGGGCGCGGGTGTCGATCAGTTGGCGCTCCTGCGCTTGAGCCTGATCGAGGCGCAATCGGATGTCCCGCATATCCGCCATGATGCCGATGAGGTCGCGTCCGGAGTCGATCTCCACCCCGGATTTCCTCAGGAATTCGACGAGCGCCGCGGTCGTGCGGCGCTCGAGACGCCGAACGAAAATAAGGGAGAGGCCTGAGATCAGGATATAGACGAAAAGCACCGCCAAGAGGGGAGTGGTCGAGAAACGGAACGGGCGGCATATCGTGACCCGTGCCTCGCTTGCCGCTCCGGCGCCACCGAGCGTGTAGGTCGCGTCGCTGCAGTGGCCGGAGGAGGAGAGCGTGCCGAACTGGTAGGCTTCATCGGCGATATTCAAGCGGACGTGGAGATCGGAGAACTCCCGGCCGACGCCTTCGACGAAATCCCGGAATCGGCGGTTCTTGATGTCCTCGAAGCGCGACTTGGTCAGGATGACGGCTTGGCTCGCGACGAGGCGCTGGTTGTCGGCCTGGGCCTGCCGATAGAGCGTATACCAGCTGCTGGCCGCCAGAGAGACGAACAGCGCGTTGAAAATGAGCCAGACGCGCAGCGGCGAGATGAGCGTCAGGCGAGAGGATGGGGCCAAGGATTGCCGCCCTCCTGAAGAGATTCTCGGCCCCAGCTGAGGACCGGCCAGCGCGGATTCTCGGCCGACGCGACGCAGGGGAACCCTTCGATGTCGACCAGGACGGCGGTCTCCGTGCCATCATAGCCGCCGAGCTCGATGCGCTCGGCCGGCGCGCCCGCCTCGTTCAAGAAATCGAAGGCGGCGAGGTTTGCCGGCTCCATGTAGAATTCTCTATGCGAGCGAGGAGAACCGCGCTCGGGGAGCGCCGCGTATGTGGCGGGCGATTGGTTCAGGACGAGGGCGGACCTAAGGAGCGAGCGAAGGACCTTGGTCTGGGCCTGACCCATAGCGACGCCCGCGCGCTGATAGACGCAGTCGAACAGCACTCCGCCGGATTTGCGGGTTCCCAGCCCGCAGATCACGTCTCCCAATTGTTTTTCTGACAGGCGAAACATCGCGATTTCCCACCCGAAGGCGTCGAGGGACGCGAGGAGAACGCGGTTCATGAGCCCGGTTGATCGGATCGGCACCCAACCCTTGCGGGCGTTCCACGCCGTCAGGTAGATCGCGCGCTCGATCAACTCGGCGCGCGCGGACGCTTCCGCCTCCTGCGGCGTCGCGCCGCAGGCGAAGCCGTTGCTGCTTCGCCGGGGCTTCCCGTCGCTGGTCGGCTCATCGCGCAGCAGGTCGAGCCACAGACGCTCCCAGGCCTCGGCGAAGGCCTGGGTGAGGGATTCCGTGTATAGCAGCCTGTCGCCGTAGCCGAAGGCCTCCCGGCCCATCCCGACGAGGCGGCACTCGACGACGGAGATCGGAAGGAGCTTCGCGGGAACGGTGCGGATCGACCAGCTCAGCTTCTCCGCAAGGCCGGTCAGCGGGGACCTTATTTGCGCGGCGCCCTTGCGGATGAGGTTCAGGTCGAGGGACCAGCGGCTATTTCCACTGGACTTCATAGAACCGGAGCCGCATATCGAAGGTATTGATACGGGAGAGGTCGACCCGCTTGCTGGCCGCGATGAGTCCAGGCTCGATGAACAGGGGCACGGCGTAGGCTTCCGTCAGGATGTGTTCGTGCAGCTCCCGAAGGCCGACCTCGCGGTTCGCTTTGCTGTCGGCGGCCATGATCTTGCCGAAGAGATGCTCGACTTCCGGGCGGTAATGCGTGAGGTCGCCGTGGCCGGGGGAGAACATGAACTGCCAACTCCCCATCGCGTCGCTCTGGTTGCCTGTGAATTGGGACATCTGCACGTCCGAGTCATCTCCCGAGGGTCTGCGCTCGGAGGCGAAGTGGAAGTCGAGGGTGGCACCGGCACGGGAGAAGCCGGACGCGAGGGCTTCTCGGATCGGCGCGCCGTCGGAGAACGACGGAAGGAGGTTCACCTTGAGTCTTTTCCCCTTGAGCCGGCCGGAGGGGTTGCCCTTCGCGATGTCCCGGCCGTTCAGGCGTCCCGAGTAGCCCTCGGGAATCAACTGGCGCTCGCGCTTGAGGTCGGAGTATGCGAATCCCTCCAGCGAATCCTCGACGGCGAGAAGGAAATCGCGCCGTGCCTGAGCGTCGCGCCAGAACGGCTTCGCCGGGTTGAAGTGAAAATAGTAGATCCACGTCGGGTAGCCCTTTAGAACCTGGGGCGCCTTGCTTAGGATCTTCGGGTTGGCGCCTCGGAAAGTGGGAATGGGCACCTTTAGGAGGTCGATATCCACGGTATCGAAGAAGTCCCCGATCGTGTCCAGCGTGAAGGGAACGAGTTCCACTTGCTCCGGATAGTCGGTCGGCTCAGAGTGGTGTTCGTTTTTCCGCAAGACGAGCCGCTTGCCGGGTTCGTAGGCTTCGACTGAATACGGTCCGGAGGTGACGCTCCACCCTTTCGTGAGGTTGTCGGGATGGAGCAAGGCCGCGTCGGCAAGCCCCAACTCGTGGATAAGCCCGTCGTTCGTCGGCGCGGAGAAGTCGAGGATGACGTCGTTTGCCTGGATCGTCGCGCTTCGGAGATTCTTGAGGTAGACGATATGACGGTGCTTGTCTCGCGCCAACGACTCGAGGTGCGCCGCAATCATGCCTGGCTCTATCGGGTTGCCGTCGCTCCACGCCGCTCCCGGCCGTAAGTGGAAAATCCAGCGCGTCGGCGACGGATGCTCCCATGACTGCGCGAGGCCGGGCGCGTAGCCCGAGGGCGATTGGCTGGAGTCCCGGACGAGGCCGACCGCCAGATTCTCGAGAAGATAGTAGTGGTAGACGAGTTCCGTGTTGTTGGGGTCGAGGATCCTTTGGTCCTGCCGCAAGACATACAGCGGGAAACCGACTCGGAGCGTCTTTGGACGTGTCATGATGAACCAGGAGTAAACCAAAATCGCCCCCAAGGCCGCGAACGCGAAAAGGGCGGTTCGATGTTTCTGTGCGTTCATGGTATGAGGCCGGAATAATCCACCTAGCAAACCGCCCGGCAATGGCTTGTCAGCCTTTGCCGGGCGGGAGCTTGGGGCGGGCGGCAGGAGGCGGTCTTAGAGGTCCCTGCAGTTGGAATCGGTGCCGGCAACGGAGACGCCGACCGAGGCCTTGGTGTAAACCAGGGCGGAAAGGGACGCCACGAGGGAGAACGCGCCCAGGATATAGCCGACGATGAGGAACGGGACCTTTTTGTTCATGTTCGTATGAACCTCCGTGAAGTTATGAGTCTACCAAAATTAGCGGTACGGAAAATAAAAAGCCAGAGGCCTGGCTTAATGCATGCCAAGCCTCTGGTTTCATCCGATTTCGGTCGGATCGTGGATACCCCGGGGCCAATCCCCCGGATTACAGAGTCGCCATCACGGCGATAAAACAGTTTAGCCGGGGAGGTCGTTTCGGACGAGGGCCTATTGGCCTATCCGTGAATAGGCCCTGCTCCCTGGCCGGTCAGTTCGAGGCGGCTACCGCGCCGCCTCCCCGCGACCACAGCGGGGGAGAGCCGTCTAGTTGCGCCTGCGCGAGCTTTTCGTAGAATCGCCGGAATCTGCCCGGATCGATCTCGGCCGCGCGTTTGAAATCGGCGAGCGCGCGTCCTCTCTGCCCCAACGTTTCCAGAGCGATGCCGCGATAGAGCAGGGCGTCGGCAGATCGGCGGTCGGCCTTCAAGGCCAAAGTCGTCTCCTTGATCGTCTCCTCCGGTTTTCCCATCCGTGAGAATACCGCCCCTCGGACCATGTGAGCGGTCGCGTCATTGGGGTCGCTCTCGAGAGCGCGGGCGGCGTCCTCCAGAGCCTGCTTGTCCTCGCCCTTGCCCAGGCGGCTGCGCGCGCGCTGGCCGTAGAATCGTTTTTGGGCCACCTGGTAGAGGTTTCCGTAGCGTTCGGGGGAGACCCGAGCGGCCTGCTTGAGGTCCTCGAGAGCGAGGTCGTAGCGGCCGCGATCGCTCCACAGGAACCTGCCCCGGATGGCAAGGGCGTCCGCGTCGCCGGGGTCGCCCTTCAGGGCGCGGTCGGCCCAGGCGAAGGCCTCCTCGCGGCGGCGCGCCTGCATCATGAGCATCGATCTTTGAGACATGGTCGCCGGCAGCTCCCGGCTGAGCGAGACGGCCTTGAGGGAGTCCTCGTCCGCCCCCTTGAGGTCACCGGACAGTCCACGCGCCATCACCCGCGCGTAATAGAGGGGGGCTGAATCGGCGTTCTTCCTGATAGCTCCGCTCAGGACCTGCTCGGCCCGGACGGGGTCGCCCCGGTCCATCAAGGCATAGCCGTTGACGAGCGCCGTTCGCGCGCCGGAACCAGGCTTAAGCGGACGAGCTCCGCCGGGGCGCTCCTTTTGAAGCTCGATGTTCCATTCACCTTCGTCCATGGTTTGTCCCGGCAGCCATTGCCGCCCGAACAGCTTCCGGCTCTCCGTCAAGGTCCGGTCGAAAATAGCCCGTATTTTCTCGTCGTGCAGCCGCAGCGTCTGCTGATTGCGGATCTCGCGCAGATCGGGGTCGTTCGGAAAGCGGTCCAGCGCCTCCATGAACAGGCGTTCGGCGGCGGGCGTATCGCCGCGGGTCAGAGCGTCGCGGATGGCGAGCTTGGCGGCGACGGCTTGAGGCTTGACGGCCGATGGGCGAGAAGCGGGCGGCACGGCCTGTACCGCCGCGACGGCCGAGACCACTCCGAGCCCCGCCGCCTGTCCCTTGATCTGGACCTTGGCCTGCGTCGTATCGGGCTCGGTCGCGCGATCCGATGACCGGAGCGGCGCGGACTCAGGCGCTTGCGGCGGGTCGTCTTCCTCAAGAAGACCTTCAGCAACAGGTTTATTCGAAGATAATGCGCCCGCCGTGTCATCGTTCTGGCAATGCGCGGAAGAAGCCGCGAAGAGGGCGAGGGTCGCGATCAGGAGGGAGGGCGCTCTGATCATCCGTGGAAGTATAGCCCCGGCCACGGTAATTCGCAATGAAACGGGCGTCCAAAAGGCCCTCTTTTCGCGCGGGTCCATAATCGCCCGGTCCTTGCCCTTGCGGCCCAGGTGGAATAAGACCATCACGAGTACACTGAGGCATGCTCACGAATCGATCCCCTCTCATTGCCCTTCTGGTGTGTCTGCCGTTGACGGCGGCGGCCCAGGTCCGGGACGCGGGGGCGCTGTTGCGCGGACGAATCGAGGCTTTGGGTCAGGCCGGGTTCGCGGGGATGCAAGACGTTCCGATGCCGCAGGCTCCGAGCGCCGTGCCGGCCGCGCCGCTGTCCGCCCCGGCCGATGAGACTACGCAAGCCATCGCGGCCTTGATCGACGTCGTTCAAATGTCCGGGGTGGAAAGTAAGTCCGTTGGCGATACCTTGAGGAAACTGGGCGTTGCTTTCGATGGCGAATTCTTCCTCGCCAAAAACGTCAAAGGAACGGATCCGGCGACGATCAACCTTTTTTCGGTCACCACCGCGCGGGGCAAGACCGACATCCTCCTGGAGACCGTCGTTAAGGTCGACGGCAAGAAACAGCTCCGCTCATATTTGATCTCAACTGACGGGAAACTCCTCGGAGCTGCAGTGACGCGAAAAGAGGGTGGGGCATACCTCGCGGAATCGGTCCCCCTGGCGGAAGCCGAGGCCGGCTACCGGGAACAGCTTGATTTCTGGATGCGGTACTACCGCGCCAACCTGAAGAAGCCGTAAGCGCGCCGGCGTCTAGCTGAAGTCGGAGTCGAGCATAGGCGCGACTCTTTCCGGCTGACGCCCGAACAGCCCCCAACTCAGGCACAACGCGGCGCATGCGGCCGCGGCGCCGATGAATAGGGTAGGCGGCGCAAACCACTTGAGCAGCGCTCCCGCGCCGGCCGCCGCCAGCGGAGCGGCGAAGAGAGTCACCGAGCTGATCGTGGCGAACACCTGGCCCGCGTTCGCGGGCGGAACGGAGCGCTGAAGCTGGGTGGCGACGGGAATCTGGAAGAACGGAAGGGCGGCCCCGATCAGAAGGATGGCGACCGCGGCCTGGATGTAGGATTGGCTCGCGCCGACGGCGACGAGGCCGAACGCTATGGCGCCGAGGCTGGCGAGGACCGACTGCTCCCAGCGTGCCGTCCTGAGGAGTCTTCCCGCCAAAACGTTCCCGCCCACCGCGCCGGCCACGAAAAGGGCCATGGCGAAACCGAAGCCCTGAGGCCCCGCTCCGAGAGAGAGCATCAGCGGGGCAAGCGCCACGTTGATCGGCGCCAAAGCGAAGTTCAAGATGATGCCAAGGGCTACGAGCGCAAGGACGACCGGCATCGCCGCCAGTGAGCGGAACCCTTCCGTGTAACCGTCCATGCGCCGGTTCTCGCCGCTGCTTGCCTGCGGAAGCGGGAAGGTGACGAAATGCGAGACGGGCGTGTTGACGAGGAAGATCGCCGCGAAGACGGCACAGGTCCAGTTCAGTCCGTAGTGCGCCAGGACTGCCCCGCCCAACGCCGGGCCCGCTGCTGAAGCGATGAGGAACGAGACGCCGCTCGACGCGTTGGCCTCGTGCATCTTCTCGGGGGTGAACATGGCGGGAATCGTTTTGGAGACGGCTGGCGCGTAGGCGAGGGAGAAGAGCGAACTGAGAAAGGCGAAGATCGCGGCGTGCCGTGCGACCGTCTGCGCGTCCAGGAAAACGAGCGCCAGCATGAGGGCGAAGCGCGCCAAGCAGGTCGCGCTCAGGATGTCGCGCACGGGGTAGCGGTCGAGGCAGCGTCCAATCAGAGGGCCGAAGACGCAGGCCGCGGCGGAGCCGATGAAGACGCCGCTCATCGCCACGGTGCCGCGCTGCTCCAAAGTGATCCAGGCGAGGAGCATCCGCACGCCCGCGTCCCCAACGGTGGACAGGGCGTAGCCCGCGACGAGACGGCGGAACTCGCGACGATGGATCAAGCGCATAGGATATCTTAAGAGGGAGAGGGCGGGGAGGCCGGCCCGCGAGGGACCGGCCTCCCCTGACGGAGCCTTTAGCAGCCGACCGCGACGAAGATCGTGTTGCGGTTGGGCTTGTCTCCGCCGTTGACGGAGGCGGGACCGGCGGCGAGCTTGGCGAGCAGCTCCTCCTTGTTGAGGCGCAGCTTCGTCTTGTTCTCGGTCAGGGTCGGGTTCATGGGGTATCTCCTGTGCGTCATGGTGTTGCTTCCTACGCCGTAGCGCAGATCCGTGCCGATTGCGGCTCGGCGGAGGCCGTCCGGACGCGGTACATGTCCGGAGCTTCTTCAGAGAGTTCGAGCTCGCCGCTGCCCATGCGGTCGAACGAGGTCGCGATGCGGCTCAGGACGCTCGCGGGCAGCGCGTAGTTGCCGAAGCGGACCGAGAGGGCGAGGTGGAAGCCGTTGTCCTCGAGGAGCAGGCCTTCGCGCGTCATGACCTGGGCCAGCCGGGCGATGTCGGCCTCGTACTCGGCGTTCCCGGAGGCTTCGAGCCGCGCGGCGACGCCGCGTACGCTCTGGATCTGGTCGCAGGACTCGTACACCTCGCGCGCCCGGCCCTTCAGCAGCCACTGGCGGGGCTCGCCGGGGCCGCGCTGGTCCCAGATAAGCAGCCCATCGTCGGTCTCCAGGGACAGCATCTCGTTCTCACGGTAATCGCCGATCCAGGCGCGGACGGCGTCCTGAAGCGAGCGGACGTAGCCTCGCGGGTCGCGGCCGTCCTGGTAATCGAAGGAGAAATAGTAGGCGATCTTATGCAGCGAATCCTCGCTGAAGGTCGGGTAGAGATGGCCGTAGGAGGACCGGGCGCGGACGTTCGTGAAGCCCAGCGCCGCGGACTGGTCGAAATTGGGGCTGAAGCGGTCCAGACGGAGCTGCGCCGTGCTGCCGGGCGGCGGCAGGTGCGTCAGCAGGGGGATCCAGCGCGCCATCTTCTCGTACTCCGCCGCGTCCTCGCCGGGGAAGCCCCAGAGGATGTTCCAGTAGGGGGTGATGTTCAACTCCTTGCACCACTTGATGAGCTGGACGTTCTGGAGCCCGGTCGTGCCCTTGCGCATCAGCTTGAGGACGCCGCTGCTGAGGCTCTCGATTCCCGGCTGGATCTTGGTGATGCCGGCCTCGCGCATGAGCTGGAGTTGCTCCTTGCGCAGGTTCGCCTTGACCTCGTAGAACAGGTCGGTCTTCCCGCCCTTGTCGCGCAGGGCGGGGAGGAAGCGCTGGAAATAGGTCATGTCGAGGATGTTGTCCACGACCGAGACCTCGATCCCGGGATAGCGGGCGAGCATGCCTTCGAGTTCGGACAGGGCGCGCTCCTGAGACTTGGCGCGGAACGCCATGTTGGAGCTGTTGAGGCCGCAGAAGGTGCAGTGGGATTTCTGGCCCCACCAGCAGCCGCGCGAGGTCTCGAAGAGAAGCCGCAGGTCGTGCGTGATGTCGAGACCGCTGGCGTGGAGCTGACCGAAGTAGTCGTCGTAGTCCACGATGGGCAGGTCGTCCATCGTCTTGGGCGACGGCGCGGTGAGGCGGGCGTTCGGGGGGAACACCTGGCGGCAGTTCGCCTGCGTGAAGACGCCCTGGACCCCTTCCATGGATTCGCCTTCCAGGAGGCGTAGGACGAGCTGCGGAAAGGCGATCTCGCCCTCGCCGGAGACCACCGCGTCGACGAACGAGAAGTTGCGGAGCATCTCGAGTCCCATCACTCCCTCGCTGTTCGCTCCGCCGAAGACGATGGTGACTTCGGGGTGCGCGGCCTTGATGCGCTTGGCGAGCGCCAGGGAGGCGACGTTCTGCTGGAAGATGCTCGTGAAGCCGATGACGCGGTACTGTCCCCAGGGGATCTCCCGGGCGCAGCGCTCGATGAAGGCCGCGGCCTGCTCTCGGGCTCCAAGCGCCTTGGCGAAGATCGCATCGGTGTCGGCGGCCTTCTTGCCGCCGGCATGAAGGACGTTCTTTAAATAGTAATCCGGGTCGGTGAGGCCGGGGCTCAAAGTCTCGGCGAAGATCCACTCGCCGAGCATGTCGGCCGAGTCCGGCTTGCCAGAGGTGATGTCGTTGTAGAGGTCGGTGCCGATGGCCTTGGCGAAGGGGAGGGTCAGGTAAAGGCATTGCGACGCGACGTCCTTGTCCTTCAAGCAGGCCTGAAGGAGGGAAAGGCCGATCGAGGGCATGTTGAGGGGGCCGAACGGCATGCTGACCAACAGGACTTTCGCTTCGGGCTTGGTCTCGATCATCTTTTCCTCGCGCTGCGTCTGGCGTCAACCCTCACGTGATCAATTTTCATGCTGTTGCACCGGCGGGGCGATTCCCTCGGGGAAATCCGTCTCCGCCGGCCTCGACCGCCAAACGGGACGAATTTCCTGTAGAATTACAATCTCATGCGAAAACTCAAGATATTGGTCGTCGAGGACGATCCTCTCGCGCGCAAGCTCGTCGAGGAGCAGCTGCGCGACCACGAGGTGGACTTCGCCGCGGACCTGCCGTCCGGCCGGAAGAAGATCGGCGCTCGCCGCCACGACATCTGCTTCATCGATCTCAAGCTCAATAACAAGGCGGACGACAAGTCCGGTCTGGAATTGGTCCCCCTGGCGGCCAATGCGGGGGCTTACTGCGTGGTCATGTCCGGCCATGACTCCGAGGCGGTCGTAGAGCGCGCCTATGAGCTGGGCTGCGACGACTTCTACGCCAAGGGCAACGAGGAGGAGAATGTGAGCGCGGTCGTCGCGCGCTTCTTGCGCAAGTGCCCCGAGGACGGCGAGGACCGTTTGTTTCAGGACCTGTTCATCACCGAGGACGCGGGCACCCGCGTCAGCGTCATCGAGGCGCTCAAGTACGCGGCCTCGGACCTGCCGGTCATCATCCTGGGCCCCTCCGGAACCGGCAAGACGAGCCTGGCCGAGGTCATCCACGGCCGCTCCGGGAAGCGGGGACAGTTCGTCGCCATGAACTGCGCGGATTACGCGACGGAGGACCTCCTTGAAGTCGAGTTGTTCGGCTACCGCAAGGGCGCCTTCACCGGCGCCGGGGATGGACGCAAGGGGAAGCTCCTCCTGGCGGACGGCGGGACGCTGTTCCTCGATGAGATCGGTTCCATGAGTCTCAACATGCAGGGCCGGCTCCTCAAGGCCATCGAAGAGAAGTCCTTCCATCCGGTCGGCTCGGACAGCGCCGTGAAGTCTCGCTTCCGCATCGTCAGCGCGACTTTGGAAAACCTCCAGAACCTCGTCAAGAAGGGACGACTGCGCTTCGACTTCCTCCAGCGCATCCAAGGCCTGACCGTCGAGTTGAAGCCCTTGGCCCGGCGCAAGGACGACATCCTCCCGCTCATCGCCTTCTTCACGCGCGGAGGGCGGCGGCTCGCCTTCTCGCAGGACGCCAAGCTGCTCCTCTTGAGCCACGGCTGGCCTGGAAACGTGCGCGAACTCAAGAAGTTCGTGGACTTGGCGGTTTCAGGGGACCCCGGGCGCGTCACCGCGGACATGGCAGAGCGGTTCCTGGCGATGGCCCGGGCGGGCGCGGCATCCGACGACTTCCTGACCGAGCAGCAATACCGCGCAGTCCTCGAGGGCGGCCTCTACGCCGCGGTCAGGCGGTTCGAGGACGAGGCGATCCAGCGCAGCCTCGCGGACAACGGCGGCCGCAAGAACAAGGTCATGACCGACCTGAAGATCGACACGGGATTGCTTTATAAGTCTCTTAAGAGAACCGGCAAGCACGGAGGCAAGAACGATGACGATTGATCCGTCGATCGAACTAGCGGACTTGCGCCACGACGTCAACGCCAAGTGCGGGAACCTCAAAACGGCCGCGGCACAGCTACGCGGAGAGTCCACCGAAAGGGAGTTTGAGCTGGCGCGGCTCATGGAGGAGCAGGCGCGCGTTCTCGCGGATCGCGTCGCGACCTACGCCGCGGCGATGCGCGGCGGCCGCCGAAAATGACGTTCCGGACCGGGACGTCCAGCCGAACCAGCGTCCAGGTCGGCATCAAGCTTGCCCGCCTTCTTGAGCTTCCCGAAGAGGAATTCGCCGGCCGCGTCCGCGAGCTGGAAGGCGACGTCCTCTTCCGGCGGCTCATTCATGCCAAGGTGATCTCGGTCCAACCCTACGCCGGCGCGGGTTTCATGGCGCAACGGTTCGGGGGGTGGGGGCTTCGGACCGCCAGCGACGGCATCCCGGCCGCGCTCGATGGGCAAGGAGACCTGGCCCAACTCCTCCAGAAGGTCGGCGAGAAACTGTTCCAGGAGTGCTTCCTGAGCGACGAGGGTTATTCGGACGAGGAACGGGCGCGCCTGTGCCGGATCTCTAAAGACGAGGCCGGGCGGCTGCGCGAGTTGGTCAACAGCCTCTACGTCCAAGCCGAGTTCGACGGAGCCGCGTCGTCCGCCGCGCCCACGAAGACTTACAGCGCGGTTGCGGGGATCACGGTGGAGAAGGGGAAACCGGGCCTTGCCTTCTTCAATCGTCAGATTTGGAAAGGACGCTACCAAGTCGATGAGGACAAGAGCCGACGGATGCTCGAATCGCTCCCAGCGGCGGAAGCGCGTCGGCTGGAGGGGTTCCTTCGGGATATTGGGCTTCTTGACCGCCGCAAGAGCACGCTCTACCGCGTCCTCGAAGCTCTGATCGAGGCCCAGGCCCCGTTCTTTGTAAGCAGCGAGCCAGGCAAACGCCGCGCCATGACCCAGCGTGAGCTCTCGGACAAGCTCGACATCACGCCGAGCGTCCTCAACCGGCTGATCTCCAACAAGTCGGTCCAGCTTCCTTGGGGGCTGGAGGCCCCGATGAAGACCCTCTTGCCCAGCCGGAAGTCCTTGATCCGGGACCGCCTATACGATCTTGTCCACGCGTATCCGGACGCGACGGACGAGAACCTATGCCGAAAGATCGACCGCCTGTACGGTGTCGAACTCTCCAGCAGATCCATCGCGCAGTATCGAGTCGAGTTGGGCATTGGCGGTCTTCGCAAGCGGCGGAAGATGACGAGGGGGTAGTCTATGCAGATGCGTCTAAGGCTGCCGTTCACTATCAGCCTCGCTGTGTGGGGAATGCTTGGTGTCGGCCTCATGGCGAACGCGGACGAACCCTTGCCGGCGGTCGCCCAAGACAAGGGGGTCCTCCTCGACCGCCTGATTTTGGCAGGCCTGGAGGACCCGGCTCTGACCTTCGAGGGGGCGAACGTCCTATTGAACTCCGGGTTTTTCGACAAGCCGCTGCGAGACGCCGCATTCGGTCGCAAGACCTGCGATGAACTCGACCCCGCTACAACCAGCGACGATTATAGGACCGACCGGATAAAATCCGCCGGTGACTATGCCCGGAGGATTGCGCGCCAGGACGCTTCGCATACGACCGAACTGCCCGAGAGCGAGGACTACCCGCGTCAAGCGGCAGCGTCTTTTGCTCGACTGCTCGAAGAGATCCGCGACTCCGGGGGTTTGAACGCGATCGACGGGATTCTGTCATCACCCGGGCTTGTCTTATTCCTGCTCGATCCGGAAGAGGCGGGTTATTGCCGCCGCGTCGCGGCTGGGTCCGTGGAGGATAGGCTTTCTCAATCGCACGAGTTAAAACGGACCGGGGTTCGCCGGTTGGAACGTCTTGAGACAAGCGAGTCGGCGACCATTACCCTCTACCTTTACCGGCCTCGGCGTTTGGTCGATTCCATTCAGAGAGCGTCTCGCGATCCGTCGCCGCCCGGCGCAGACGAACTCCGGGGACGGCTGGCCGACTACGCGGCCCGCATGACGCCGCTGGAACGGTTCGTTCGGGCGAATGTCGGCACGCGCGATCAGCATTCATCTCCGAAAGCCAAGTCGCGCACTGAGAATGTTTTGGACGACCCTCGAAACCGCCTACCCTCCGAGTTGAAGTACGAACTGCAGATGAATATGCCAATCGAAATGGTCGCTCTGCGCCGAGAAATTACCGGGGGTAAGCGCCGCCCCTCCTTCAGCGAGGATCAATGGCGGGCGTTGGAACTCCTCACAACTTCTTGCGCGAAGTTGAGTAAAGCCCAGGATTTCTTCGTCCTCCGGATTGTGACCGATCCCGCGACGACGGACGGTCGCTACATATCGAGGCTTGGAGACGATCGTCTCGTCGGGGTCTCGATTCAGCTCGCCTTGCTCAACCGTGTCGCCCACCTTGACCTTAAGAAGTCGCGCCCGCAACGCCGCGAGCTGGATTTTCTTTGCTCCGCGGTCGCCGCGGTAAAATAGACGGCAACCTCCGCAATCGCGTCAGACGCTCGTTTAAACGCCTAGCCGATGGCCGGGACGATTTTAGTCTCTATTGTTGTGACCATTGCGGGCTTGTTTGCACAGAACGCCGGGGCGCCGCTATCGCCCATGGGCACTCTAAACGGGACTCAGCTGTCGACCGAGAACTCCGTGCCCATGTACGGAGACAGTTTCAGTACAATTCGATCCGATTGCGGCAGGCGAAGTGCTAGCGGCTCAGGAGGGTAAATGGGAACAGAATTCAATCAATGCCCAAATTGCGACCACACCGTCTCAGGCGGTATTCTTAGCGGTAGCCATTTTGAAATCTTTGAATGCAAAGATTGTGAGACATGCTACTGTTGGAAATGCGGCTCAGATCGATGCCCTGATTGTGGTTCCAAGAGCAGGAAAGTTGTTGGAGAAGTGTGGAAGAAATAGTCCGTCAACATTACTGAATAGCATGGTAAGCACGATTGCATCCAAGTTTGAGAAGGCGAAAGTTGCGGCTCTGGAAGCGACATCGTTGTTCACGAATGCTGGGGAGCCCTACCACGGGCCAGTGAATCCAGTGGGGATCATATCTTGGGATACCGTAGCTCCTGATCATCTTGCTGCCGGCTATAAGCCGTCCCAGTTCTATCTCATTGTCGCGGAGCATGTCCCGTTACACGACTTCTCCCTAATCGGGTGCGATGACGATGATGACGGCGGTTATCCCCCAGGTACCGAGACTATCGTCAAGGCAAGAATGGACGAGAACTTTGAGTTGCAGGATTGGGATGAGTCTAAAAAGGTGCTGACAGGGCTGATGGGATATGATTGCGATGGTGGCACCATGGAGATGCTGCGTGCTCACTTGGACGGAACGCGCAACTTTAGGGTCAGAGTCTTATACGATGCGACGAAATCCTCCGAGCAGCAGGAAGCATCTTTGCACCGTTTCTCAGGGAAGCAGTACACCGCCATTCCACATCCTGGCAAGTTCCGATTCCCTAGCCTCAAAGCCATCGCGGGTGGCGGTGCACTCATCATCCTCTGTTTCTGGCTTTTTAGCCGTCCGGTATCGCCATCCGGTCCATCGTTCGGAACTCGACCCGGATCAAAGCGCGCCGCGACCCCGACACACCGACCAAGGCGCTCGGTCGGACGCCCAGAGGGTGCTCGGAATTCGAACTCGTCATCAATACCCACGGTCGCGAGACAGCCTGCACCTCGGGCCATGATAATTGGAAGATGGTTATGGGGCGACGGCACAGCTTCGACATATGAGCCGAACGGGTGGGTATATGCGACAAATTGGAGCGGCCAATGGAGCATAGAGGGCAATGAGTTAACGATTGTGTTGTACAGCGCATTTGGCAATGGAGAGCGGTTGACCTTTGAGATCAGACAACTCACGGACAATACTCTTAATCTCCGGCGATCTGGAACCAATGCGGATCAGGTGGGAACTCGACAATGACGAGCATCGGATTCGCCTTCCCAAACTTTCATTGGCTACTGAAATCATTTTGGATGGGATTGGCGCACCCGAGCGAAAACAGCCTGGAGATGGCCGGATGTTTTAGTCTAAGTGAAACAGTAGAAAGTTAATCCCGCGGACGCGTCCGAAATAAACGGGAATCTGCTGCATATTTCAAATTCCTGACCGAACGAGTTACGAATTTTCTGAAACAGGGAGGGCGTCACGATGACAACGTATAAATATGAGTGGCTGCCTGGTTCCCTCTGGGAATCACAAGAGCTGATAGAAGAACTCTCTGACTTCTATTCCGCTCACTACGGGAAGTGGAGCGCTCAGAGTCCAGTCAATCCGGGTCAATTCATCAAACTTTCGGCTGCTCGTATCCGCGAATGGCTGTCTCCTCCGAACGTCAGCATTGCGTTGGCGAAGCTGAACGGCGAGTTGGTGGGCTATGCCATTGCTGTCCAAACTAAAGTTGAGGACTTCGGAGTGGTTTCGTGGGTTACACAGCTTGTCGTTCATGAGGAGCATCGGCACCGTGGCGTGGGGAAGGAACTGCTTTTCTCAATCTGGAGTTTCACGGACAACGCAGCCTGGGGTCTCATCACCGCGAATCCATATGCTATTCGCGCCTTGGAGAAAGCAACTCGGCGCCGATGTCTCCCCCAGCGAATTGCTAAGAACAAGCGGCGTCTTCTAAAGTTAGGCGGAGATACCGTTCCATACGTGAAGACTGCCGCGGAAGTCGAGATTGGGACTGCCGTCTCGCGAATCAATACGAAGTTTCACCTGGACCACTCCGATATAAGTCAAATGCTGGCCCAAGCAACTAGTCTGGAAGCCCCATGGATGCTTGGAAGCCTAGATGAAGGTTGGGAATGGCTAGCATTTACTTTCCGTGACCAGGGGATATTCAGCCTCACGGCGGAGGAGATAGAAGGAATGCTCAGGGCAAGCGACCAGATTACAAAACAGGCTTATTCAAGGATGTTGCTGGATGCGTCTCATCGCTGGGCCCAACACACAGATAAAGAAGCCCGATTTGTTATCGAGCATTGCTGCATTGCTCCGGGCCAGAGTGTGCTGGATCTTGGTTGTGGCACCGGGCGCCATTCTATCGCGCTTTCTTTGTCAGGCTTCGACGTTACAGGCATCGATTACCTAAATGAGTTCATCAGCAGCGCTCAGAAAAAAGCGATTGAGGCTGGTGCGGATAAGGTCCGATTTATGGAGGCCGACTGTCGGGACGTCAAACTTGAACATCCCTTCGACTCGGTCATCTGCTTGTATGACGTTGTTGGGACATACGCCGATGATGCGGAAAATCTGAAAATTCTAAAAACGGTTAGTCGCATGCTGCGTCCAGGAGGCCGAGCGCTCATTTCCGTTATCAACTTTACTCTGACCGAACGCAAAGCAAAACACTTTTTCTCGCTTCGAGATAACCCGGATCGACTGCTTAATCTTGCGCCAAGTCGAACGATGGAGGGTACGGGGGACATTTTCAATCCTGAGTACTACATGATCGACAAGGATACGCATGTGGTCTACCGCAAGGAACAATTTGCTGCTGGCCGATCTCTTCCGGCAGAATTGATAGTACGCGATCGGCGCTACACCAAGCAACAGATTGAGCGTCATTGCACAGATGTCGGCTTGAACGTTGAGTGGTCCCGATTTGTCCGGGCGGGGCAATGGGAAATCGCTCTCGCTGAGGACAACGAGCACGCAAAGGAAATCCTGCTGCTCTGCAGTAATCCGGGCTGATCGCGCGGGAGCCTTAGAATATGGACAGCAAGAACTACGGGGACCAGATTGCAATTGACGCTCAATTCATGCGAATGGCACTGGATATTGCGCGCCGAGCACTTGAGGTCGGGGAACTCCCGATTGCAGCCATTCTTGTGTTGGATGAGGATGTCCTGGCTGGTGCCCACAATCTCGTCGCTGGAGATAATGATCGATTGGCCCATTCGGAACTGCTTGTACTTCGGGCTGCTTCACCGAAGTTGAAGGCAATGAAAATTATCGACCGCAGCCGGTTAGCGCTATACTCCACACTTGAACCCTGCATGATGTGCTTTGGCGCAATCATGAATCACAATATTGGGAAAGTCTGTTATGCACTTGAATCGCCCGGGGATGGAGTGTTGCCACTTGTCCTTCAGTGGGAGAAAAAGAGCGAGCAATTGCCGTATTACAAGACTCCCGCTATTGTGCCTGGCATCCTGAGAAGTGAGAGTGCAGGCCTATTCCGGGAGTTCGTACGGAAGCATCCCAAAAGTCGGTTCGCAAAGTGGGCTCACCAGCTATCAACTGTCTTGGGGCTGGATGCGGGTTCGTGACCTAGGAGTTCGTCCGAGTAATCGGAGTTGGCGAACTGATCTACGGCGATAGATAATCACTCGCACCGGCGCGAGTGATTATCATTGAGAATAGATCACGAGACGAACTCAACGGCGTTTGCCCCCAACAGCCTGGCGGCCATCCGGCAACGCCGGACGCCTCAAATAACCGCTGAGCCCACCGAGAACCGGACGCCAAGTGAAGGGATGGTGCCTTCGTGGCCCACACGCACAATGCCGTCGCCGTCGCCCCTGTCGTTGCCGTCGATTCCAAGCAAGACGTTGAGTTCTCCCACCGCGCCGCCGCGCTCCTGATCCGCCTCAAACCCTGCCTCGACCCCGAGAAGGTCGTCCATGAACTGCTCTCCCAGCAGCGCTTGGAGAAGCTGGCGCGCGAGTCCCGCGGCCTAAACCATTGGAGCGAGCACGCCCCGCGGTTCCTGGCGCAGGTCGTCCGCCAGGCGCGACAGGATCGCTGGCGCCGCTACCAGGAAGCCGAGGCTTTCTATAAGGCCAGACACCGCGAGATCGTGCGGTTCGCGCGGGCCATCGTCGGCGACTCGGCGGCGGCCGAGACCGTCGCTTCCGACACGTACCGGGAGCTCCTCGAGGGCGGCGCGACCATCCCCGGTTTCTTCGCGGCGCTCGTCTGCAACGCCCGGAACTACCTGGAGGCGGAGGCCTACCGGCGCGACAAGTTCGTTCCGCAGGACGAGGCCTTCGCCCCGAGTTTCGGCAACGCCGACAAGGATGGCGACGAAGGGGAAGTCCCGTCGTTCGAACCCATGTCCCAGCGCCTCGACGACCGAGATCCGCTCGAAATCCTGATCGCCCGCGAGGAAGAAGAAGCCCGCCAGCGGCTCGTGACGGCGGCCAAAGAAGACCCGCGCTGGCGCTACGTCAAGCGGCGGGATTGGGCCGCTCCGCTGGTGGGAAATGTGCGGAATTGATCGACTCGCCGGATAGGTAAGTGCCGGGTCGATTTGCGGGCAGTCGGGTCGCCAGTCCGAACCAAACGGGGGAGCGAGCTTCCCCACCTGCCCCGCAGGTTTGACCCCTGATATCGAAAGCGAGGAAGGAGACATGAGCATGGACGAACCCACGGAAACCGGAGCCGCCGCGCGCGGCGGGAGACCGCCGAAGACGGTGGCGATCACGGTGAATCTCCCGGTGGCGGACCACGATAACCTCGCCAAGGCGGGCATGAAAAGGATGCGCCAGACCGGCGAGGACGTGACGCGCGACCGGCTGATCTCGGAGGCGATCCAGCACTACGCCAAGAGCCTCAGCGCGGGGGAATAGCCGCCAACAGACCCGCCAACGTGTTGGCGGGGGGATGCCTCGAAGTGGTGTGCCGAAATCGGACGGTTTTTGCTGGAGAAACTGCCTGCCTCTCAATCGGCTGGCGCCGATTTCGCCTCCCGACCACTCACTCCCAACCATAAGGGTTGAGATTGAGTGGTCGGGAGGGTGGCAGGCAGAGAGAGCAAAAACTGAAGTGAGTGGAAGTAAGAAAAAACAGAAACGGAAAACAGCAACAACAACGGCAACAGAGAACGGAAACAGCAACAACGACGGCAACAGAGAACGGAAAACAGATGGAAAAGGAACAGATGAACGGTCAGAACGCGGACGGAAAAACCAAGGACATTCCATTGACGCCGAGGGACCTGAAAGTCCTGACGGCGCTGGAGACTTGGGGCGTGCTGGGCCTGGGACAGCTTCACGGGATCGTGGCCGGAAAGGGAGTGTCGGCCGCGGAGAAGACGCGGCTCTTCTTCGATGAGACGGATCGCCGCGACTACTGGCGCTGGTTCTCGAAACGTCTCACGGTCCTCGTCCAATCCTCCTATATAAAGGCGCACTTCTTCATCAACCACCCCAAAATGTTCACCCTGGCCGAGAAGGGCCACGAGCTCCTTAAGAGGCGTGGCTTGGCGCGGATGCCCGGCTACCGGGACTCCATCGACGAGTCGCTGGTGGAGCATGAGTTGACGGTCGGCGCGGCGGGGCTCGTGATGACCGAGCTGCTGGGCCTGACGGTGCGCACCGAGCGCGAGCGTTTCCTGTGGAGCGACCATGGGGGACGCGGCCCCGCGCCGGAGCGGGGCGTCTCGGACCTCTGGATCGTGGACCACGCCCAACCGAAGGCGATCGAGATCGAGATGCACCAGAAGTCCGAGAAGCGCTACGAGGAGATCTTCGAGGCCTACCGGCGCAGGATGCCGGACGGTGGTGCCGTCCTCTATCTCACGGCCTGGCCTTCGGGCGTGCGCTGCATCCTGAGCCACGCACAGACCTTCCGCGCGCCTTTCATCTACGCCTGCTCCTTGGTGGATTTCCGCGGCAGCGCGGGGCGCGCTCCCTTTGAGAGCGCGACGGTCGAGGACGGCCCGATCAGCCTGGCGCCGAGCGCCGCGCGGGAGGCTTTGGCCGCGCGATGAGCGTCCTCTCCTTCCTCGCCGTCCTGTTCCTGCTGTTGGCCGGTTTCGGTCTGCTGAAGGCCGATTATAAGGTTCCGGGCGGAATCTGCTCCGGGCTCGCGGTCGCTGCGTTCTTGATCCTCATGCCCGGGCCCGCGGTTCGCCAGTTGGCGCGGAGCAACCGGGACTTCGCGGCGTGGTTCTTCCCGCGCCGGACGCGGGTGATCCTGGCCTGGAACGCCGCTTCCGTGCTGTTAGGCGCGGCCGCGGGGCTCGGCGCGGCGCGCCTGCGGCCCGGGAAATCCCCCGCGGAACGGGAGATTCCGGACGACGGCAAAGCCGTGGACAAGAAGCTCGCGAGCGCTCTGAAGGACCGCACGCCCGAGGCCGGGACCTTCCTCGGCGTCACGCGATCCGGCCGGGCCGTGTCCGTCCTACCGATCGAGCGCGAGGGGCACATGCAGATCGTGGGGCCCACCCGCTCGGGCAAGTCGCAGCTCCTGCTCGCCCTCGCGGCCCAGGACATGGCCGACGGCTTCCCGGTCTTCTTTATGGAAGCCAAGGGCGACCGCGGCGACTTCGACCAGTTCCTCAAGACGGCGGGCCGCGCCGGCCGGGTGGGGGACGTGCGCTACTTCAACCCCCAGGACCCGCGCTCCATGACCTTCAACCCCATCCGCCCGGTCTCGGGGCAGGACCCGACGGCGCTCGCCAACCAGGTCGCGCGGGCTATCGGACGCGAGCCCACCTCCTCGGGTGAGGGGCAGGACTACTACCGCGGCGTGGATTACGCCAAGATCCAGAGCATGGCCGAGGTGTTTTGCGCGACCGGCCGGGCCTTCACTCTGCGCGACTGCTACGACTATTTCGCCTTCGAGGAGGCGCGCAAGAAGGCATTCGAGCTGTGCGGGGATACCAAACTCGCGGACCTGGCGAACTCGGAGTTCAAGGCTAACGAGGACACGAGCTCGCTCACCTCGGCGCTGCGTCCGTGGACGACGGGGACCTTGGGCGCGCTCCTCAACAGCTACGCGCCGCAGATCCGTCTCGAGGAGTCTTTCGCGCGCGGCCAGGCCGTCTATTTCGCCGTCCCGGTGGGGCATCTCCAGGTCCTCGCCAACCCTCTCGGCCGCATGGTGATCTCGGGGCTCTTGTCGGTCGCGGCCTCGCGTCAGCGCGCCGCGATCAAGCCCAAGCCGGCGACCGTGATCTTAGACGAGTTCGCCGAGTTCGCCACTCCGGTCTTCGCCTCCTTCGTGGCGACCGTGGGCTCGGCCAAGCTCCGCACGATCCTCTCGCACCAGGACCTGGGCCAGCTCAAGCGCATCCAGGGGATGGACGCGGCCGCCTTCAACTCTGTCGTCTTCAACAACACCTCGGGGTGCAAGGTTTGCTTCCGTGCGCCGGACCCGGAGGACGCGGAGTTCTGGGCCGCGACCTTGGGCACCGAGTCGTCGCTCAGCGATACGGAGCGGGTTAAGAACGGCCTGTTGGGCGACGAACGCACGGGCGAGCGGTCGCGCCGCGAGGTCGAGCAGTTCCTGATCCACCCCAACAAGATCAAGAGCCTGCCGCCCGGCGTGGCTTTGGTGGTGGCCCCGGGCCGGGAAACCTGCCTGATCCGCACGGCGCGCGTCCACGGTGTGATCAAGGATGTCGCCCTGCCGGAGTTGGCGGTCGTGGGCGAGGAGCCTCTCGACCTGCGCTCCGCCGTCAAGAACTTCACCAAGAAACTGACCGTCACGGGCGAGGAGAAGAAATGAAGCCGACCTTGATGATCCTGGCGCTGATCGCAGCGGCATCGCCCGTGCGAGCGGCCTCCTACATGGAGCAGGCGACCTTCAACGTCGCCGCCTCCACCATCGCCGGCCTCGACCGCGACTCGGTGGGCAACCTTTACGCCCTCATGCTGGCCCCGGGGGCGACGACCTACTCGGTGACGGCCTACCGAACGCCGGGACTCGAACCGCTGTTCAGCTTCGACGCGGGCGCGCGGTCCCCGCTAGCCTTCGCCGTCGAGCCCTCGGGCGTCGTGGACGTGCTGGAGGGGGGGCAGGGCATCACGCTCAAGCGCTTCCTCAACACCGGCTACTTCCTCGGCCAGTCCACCTACTCGCTGGGCCCCTACATCAGCACGACTAGCCTGCTCTCGGCCGTCATCGACAAGGTCGGCGCCCGCCTTCTTCTGAGCTTTCAGAATCAGAAGACGTACTACTGCGTCCAATGCGTGGGCTGTCCTTGTCCGCCGAGCGGCCTTAAGGGTTACGTCAACGCGTACGATTTCTCGGGCAATCTCCTCAGCCAAGTCGAGCTGCCGGGCATCAGCGCTACGGCGACCAGTTGCTACACGCCGTCCAAGATAGCGATCGGTTCCCAACAGGAGCTCGTCGTTGCCGATGAGGGTTGCCAGGAGGTGCTGCGTTTTTCGAGCATCGGAACGCTCGACAACCAGACGCCCGCCTCGCGCTTCGGCGGGTTGGTCAACACCAGAGGGCTGTGGCTCGACGCGGACTCCTCGTTGTACGTGAGCCAGTTGGTCTGCGGCCCCGGCGGCTGCGCCCAGGGCATAGTCAAGGTCACCTCCGACGGAAATCCCGTGGCGACATCGATGAGCGATTCCGCGTTCGGCTCGGCGTGGGATGGCCGCATCCTCTACCTCGGTTCCGCGGCTCGGTCGCCCCTGCGCCGCCTGATCCTCAACGAAGCTCCCACCGTCCCCGCGGCGTCCGCGCCGCTGGGGTTGGTCGTCCAACACTCCTCGGCGGCTTGGCTGCGCTGGCAGTCCTCGACGGACGGCGACAGCGACCCGCTCCTCTATACGCTCGAGATCGGGACCTCGCCCTTCGTGCTTCGAAGCACGGGGACCTCCGTGACCGCGAACTTCGTGACGGCGCCGCTCGCGTTCGGCACGACCTACTACTGGCGCGTGGCCGCGCGGGACTCCTATTTGGGACTGCCGCTTCAGAACCGTACCTCCTCGGTCGAGAACTTCGTGCTCGGACGCACGAACGTGGCGCCCGGTCCCTTTTCCGTCATCAAGGGCACGGGCACGGTGCTGACCCGGGACCCTTTCGTGCTCCTCTCATGGTCCCGGGCCGTGGACCCGGACGGCGATGTGCCGGTCTACGAGGTGTCCTGGCGCCGCAACGACCAGGCCCAACCCGCAATCGCCACGACGACCGCCTCTGCCGTGACCATGGACGGCCTCGCCTTCGGCTCGACCTATTATTGGTCGGTCCGCGCCCTCGACGACTATCAAGCCGAAAGCCTCATGGACGGCGGCTCCGTTCAGAGCTACGCGCCGCTGCTCCGCAACACGCCGCCCACCGTGCCGGTCTATGTCTCCACGAGCGCGATCTCGACGCGCGAAAGCCGCTACGAGCTGCGTTGGCTTGCGTCGGAGGACGCCGACGAGGATCCGATCAGCTACCGGCTCTACCTCTCGACTGATCCCGCGGCCCAGCCGTTGGTCCAGGACGGCCCGCAGACCTCCTATCCGTTGGACCTCGCCTATGGCGCGACCGTCTACTGGCGCGTCGTCGCGGTCGACGGCGTGGGCGGCGTGTCCGACGCGGGGACGCGGACCTTCACGGCGACCTTCCTCAACTACCCGCCCGATCCCCTGCGCCTGACCGCGCCTTTCATGGCCGCGCCGACGGTCAAGACCATGCGCGACGGCGTCGAGGTCTCCTGGGAGAGGGTGACGAACCCGCAGGGCGACCCGATCTCCTACACGGCCTATCTGGGCGGCTCGCCGCAGGACCTCGCGGCCGTCGCCCGCGTCGAGCAGGCCGCCGGCGCGGGCGCCCTGCGCGCCTCGGCCCTGGGCGTCAGGCCCCAGGCCGAGGCGCTGGAGGATGGGAACACGGTGCGCCTGCGCCTCACCGGCCTCGACTACTACCGCAGCTACTACTTCAAGGTCACGGCCGAGAATCCTTACGGGGCGGCGAGCCAGACGCCGCTGCGGGCCTTCAGCCTGGCCGCGGCCGACAACTTCCCGCGCGTCTACAACTACCCCAACCCGTTCAGCCCGAGCCGAGGGGGGACGAACGTCGTCTTCAACGCTCCGACTTCCGGCTATACCCGCGCGGTGCTCACGGTCTACTCCGAGTTCGGCACGAAACTCTACGAGCGCGACTGCGGGCGCATACCGCCCGGCATCAGCGAGATTCGCTTCGACGGGCGCGACCAGCACGGCCTCGCCCTCCCGAACGGCAGCTACGTCGGCCGCGTGCGCTTCGAAGGACCTTCCGAGACGGCGACCTTCTTCCTCCTGGTGGTGAAATGATGACGAACATCCTCTTCAACTTCCTCATGCTTTACCTCGGCGCGCGGCCGCTGTACGCCGCGCCCACCATCCTGAGCCAAAGCCCCGGGGCGCAGGGGGCGGCGCTGGGCCGAGCCGCCGTGTCCGTGGTCCAGGACCCGACCGCGCTGCACTGGAACCCGGCGGGCCTGGCCGGCGCGGGCGGGGCCGTCACCGGCGAGCACCAATTCCTTTATGACGGAGCGCGCTACGACTTCATCGGCCTGACCGTGCCCTCGCGCTTGGGTACCTTCGGCATGGGAGCCCTTCAGCTCTACCGAGGCGACATCACGGCTCGCGCCGCGATCGACGATCCTGGTTCTCAGGTCTCGGCCTCGCAGGCCGACTACATGGCGGGCTTCGGCAGGGGCTTCGGTGAACATTGGGCGGCGGGCGGGACGTTCAACATGATCAGCTCCGACTTCGCGGGCTACAAGGACCGCGGCTTCGGCGCGGACGCGGGGGCGCGCTACGAGTCTCCGAGCGACGACCTTTGGCTTCTGGGAAGGCCGCTGTGGTCGGCGGGTGCCGTCATCAAGAACCTGCTGGCGCCGCGCCTCAAGTTGGATTCGGACCCTGAGGTGCTGCCGCGCGAACTGCGCGGCGGGGTGAGCGTCTCCTTTGATGGCTTCTCCCGGGTTTCCCTCACCGCCGGCTCGATCCGCAAGGATCGGGCGATGCTAGGTGTAGGCCTCAGCAAGCTGGTTGGCGAGACCGAGCTGCGCCTGGGCCTGGGTGCTTCCTACACGCTCCAGGACGTACTGACCTTGCGCTTCGGCCTCGATGAAGGTTTCGCCGTGGGAGTGGGCTTCAAGACCGCCGACGGCCGCTTCGGCGTGGACTACGCGCTCGAGGAGCGGCCCCTCGCCAAGAACCACCGCTTCACGCTCACTTACCGCTTCATCAAGCCCGTGACCGCGCCCGCCGCTCCGGCGGCGGAGGTCCAAGACGAGGAGTATGCCCGCGCCAAGGGCCGTTCCGAAGGACTCGGCGCCGAGGCCTTCGCGCGGGGACAGGAACTGTTCAAGGCCCAGCACTACGAGGAAGCCGTGGAGAGCCTATCCTCGGCCGCGTTGCTCAAGCCCGAGGACCGAGAGGCGCGTGAGCTGTACCGTCGCTCGGTCGAGGTGCGCGAACGCGAGGAGATTCGCAATCTGCGAAAAGAACTCGACCGGCAGGCCTCGGCCGGGGATACGGCGGAGACTTATCGCATGCTCTCTAAGCTCCTGCGCCATAAGACCGCGGACCACGAGTACCTGCTCGACTTGGCGCGGCGCATCAGCGAAAAGCTCGACGCTGACGCTCTTGACGCGGTCTCGGCTAAGATCATGGCTGCCGGAGCGGAAGACATTCGCGAGGCCCTCGCGCGAGGCCTCGACGCGGAGGCCCTGAGCGACGCGGTGTGGCTCGAATCGGTGGCGGCGAGCACGCAGACGGCCGCCGCCGCGCGCAAGCTGAGCGCCGAGACGGCGCGGCAGGCCAAGGAGCACCGTGCGCGGCTTGAGCGGGCCATCGCGAACGCCCGAAAGTCAGGACAGCACGGCCGGGCGTTGCTTGCGGCGTTCTCGTTGTCGCGCTCCTATCCGGATGACGCTGCGGCCGGCCGCGCGCTTGATGGGGCGCGGCGCGACTACGCAGACACTTTGCGGTTGAGCCCGAAGGATCGCATCTACGTCCGCAAGCTCTATTACCTCGCGGCCGTGGCCTGGAGCAAGAAGGACGCGGAGCGGGCACGCGACCTGCTCGACGAGCTGCGGCGGCGGGACGCGACGGACGCGGACGCGGCGGCCCTCATGGACGCGATGGTCCGCGCGGGCGCCGTCTACGAGACGTTCAACGACAATGGAGGTGCACAGTGAGCAAGAAGATGACGGGCGCGGCCCTGGCGGCCGCGGGCATGACGATGACGGCGACGCAGGCCTTCGCTCAGTACGGCGGCAACGAGGGCCAGCTCGGCAACTTCCTCAACGGGTCGGCCAACTGGCTGATCACGATCCTGGGGCCGGGCGTGTTCCTGCTCGGCATCATCTGGGTCGGCATCAGCCTCGCCGCCGGCGACCAGGACGCGATGAGGAAGGGCGGCTTCGTAGTCGGCGGGGGCGCGCTGATCTTCCTGGCGCCCTCGCTCATGGCGCTGCTCAAGCGGCTGGCCGGCGGGTTCTGAGATGGGCGGTCACCAGTACCAAAGCGCCGGGGATATCCTGGCGCCTTGGATGAAGAAGCTGAACGAAGGGAGGGAACGCATGGACAAGGAAGGAACGGACGGGGGGACGGTGCCGAGCATGCAGGAGGGCGGCGCGCCCATCGGCGAGGAGAACACGACGCGCCTGATCGGGCGGCTGACGCGCAAGCCGCTGATGGTGGAGGTCACGGGGGGCCACAAGAAGGCGATCTTCACGCTGGCGGTGACGCGCAGCTACCGCGACAGCGCGAACCACGTCGGCCGGCAGAAGGCCTTCGTGCCGGTCGTGGCCTGGAGGTCGCTGGCGGCACAGGTCGAGACGCTCGGCAAGGACAGCGCGGTGCTCGTCGAGGGCCACCTGCGCACCTGGTCGGACCCGAAGGGCAAGAACTTCCGCTGGGAGGTGGCGGCGGAGGTGCTCGAAGTCCTCGAGCGCATCGAGTCTCCGACGGAGGAGCGCGCGCCGAAGAAGAAAAAGGAGGCGGTCGCCGCCTGAACACGGTCCCGGCCGGTCCGCGGCAAGAGAAGCCGCGGGCCGGTCGGGCCACGGCTTCATCATGGAAAGCGTCAAGGTCTATCGCAGCGTGAACAGCGGGGACCGCTTTTTCGGCCTGGAGTTGGCCGATGGGGTGGTGCTCCTGCTCGTCTTCTTCCTCGCGTTCAGCTTCAACCGCGAGGGGTTGTTCGGCAACGGAGTGGTGCTCTTGCTGACGTACTTCGGCATCCGGACGCTCAAGCGCAACAAGCCGGAAGGCTACGTGCTGGACCTAACGCGTTACGTCCTCGCGAGCCACTTTAAGGCGGTCTGTGCGTATGACGACGCCGAGAGCATGAAAGGAGACAAGGCTTGAACCGAGTCGAGATGGGACTGACCACTCTGCGCCAGGCGATCCACGGGCCCAAGGTCCCGCCGCTGGCCCAGTTCCTCAACCTTTGGAGCCTGGGCGACGGGGTCTTGGTCGGGGTGGATCTCTCCATGTCCTCGGCCTACGAACTGGAGCTCGACAGCCTCCGCCTGGCCGACCCGGCGCGCGCCGATCTCTTCGAGACTCAGGCGCGGGCCTTCCTCAACGCGCTCCCGGCCGACGCGACGCTCCAGTTCGTCGTCCAGGTCCGCAAGGGTGACCCGGACGCTATCCGCGCCTTCCGCGGATCGAACGCGCATCCGGACGCCGACGCCCTGTCACGTCTCGTCATCGAGAAGAAGTGCGAGGCCCTGGAGCGCAAGTTCCTCCAGCGGCGGCGCTGCCTGCTCTTCGTGACGAGTCATCCCAAGGACGGGTTGGTGCCGGTCTCGCCCATCATCCCGCGCTTCAAGCGTCCGATACGCCAGGTCACGGCCGAGTTCGACGCGCTGCGACGCAAGGAGCACGCGGCGCTCGATCAGGTCGTCTCGGAGCGCCTACACAACCTCGGCCTCAAATCCCGGAAGCTCGACTCGCAGGAACTGCTCGACCTCGCCTACCGGCACTTGAACCCGGCCAAGACCGAAAGCCTGCCGCTCTCGCGTGTCTCGCCCCTGCGGACGCTGCGCGAACAGGCGGCGGCGACTCCCTTGCGCGAGGAGTTCGACCACGTGCGCGTGGGCGATGCGTACTACCGCGGCGTGAGCCTGCTGCGCCTTCCCGAGACGGCGCACCCGGGTTATGCCTGGCGGCTGCTCGACAGTCTGTGGCCGGACTGCGACCTGAACCTGACCGTCCACACGCTCGACGCGGAAAAGGCGGTCTCAAGCCTCAAGCTCAAGAACAACATCACGCGCACGCTCGCCTTTTCGGCCATGAGCAAGAACTACGAGGCCGAGCGCAAGCACCAGGAGCTCGATGAACTGCTGACCGAGATCCGCGCCACGGCCCAGCGGCTGTTCCGCTTCTCGCTCTCGGTGCTCATGCGCGCGGAAGACCCCGAGACCTTGCGCGACAAGACGGCGGCGGTGCTCGGCTCCTTCCACGACTTCGCCTCGGCCGAAGGGCTTTCGGACGATATGAATCACTTCCGGCTCTTCCTGGGCTCGGTGCCGGGCCACGCGCGGCTCAACAACCGACAGTTCTATATCCAGACCGACGCCCTGTCGGGCTTCCTGCCGTTGTCGGGCTCGTGGCGAGGCAGCCGGCAGAAGAAGATGCTCTTCGAGACGCCACTCGGCGAGCTGGTCGGCCTCGACCCCTTCGACGACGACCTTCCCGCCAAGCACGGGCTCATCCTGGGCACTACCGGCTCGGGCAAGAGCTTCACGACCAACTTCATCCTGAGCGCCTACTTGGCCGAGTCGCCCGAGAACCACGTCGTTGTCATCGACGTGGGCGGCTCCTACCGCAAACTCGCCCGCGCCTTCGGTGGCGAGTACCTGGAGGTGGAGCTGTCGGAGAAGTTCGGCTTCAACCCTTTCCCGCCGCGATCCGAGATCGCGCCGGAGGGGGAGTTCGACGGGGACGCCGTGGCCTACCTCTCCCTTCTGATCTCACGCATGTGCCTCCGGCCCGGGGAAGGCGTGAGCACCACGGAAAAGGCATTCCTCGAGACCGCCATCAAGGCGGCCTACGCGGGCAAGGAGGAGGTGACGCTCTCGGACGTGCGCCGGGAGCTCTCGTGCCTGTCGGGCGAACGCCCGCGCGCCAAGGCCTACGCCGACGCCCTGGAGCTGTGGACGACGGGTATGTACGGCCGGCTCTTTGACCGCAAGGGGCGGCTCGACCTCAAGAACCGGCTCGTGGTCTTCGACCTTCAGAACCTCGAAAATCACCCCGACCTGCAGGGCGTGTACTTCTTTGTGATTCGCTCCGTTATCTGGGCCAAGCTGCAGAACCGACGCTTGAAGAAGATCATCGCCATTGACGAGGGCTGGAAGTTCTTCAACGACGACGTGGGCTCGGAGCTCATCGAGAACCTCTACCGCACCGCGCGCAAGTTCAACGGGGCGATCTTCTCCATCTCGCAGTCGCCCAAGGATTTCCTCGATACGAAGGCGGCCAACGCCATCATCGCCAACTCCTACGTGAAGTACGTCCTCAAGCTCGCCAAAGGCCACGAACTGCTGTCTCAGTTCGACTTGAACGAGAACGAGGTGGAGGCGGTCAAGCTCCTGCAGTCCAAGCCCCGCGTCTTCTCCGACCTTTTCGTGAAGTTCGGCGGGCGCGCCGTCGTCGCCCGCGTCGAGCCCTGCCCGCTCGACTACTGGATCTGCACGACCGACGCCAAAGACCATGTGGCCGAGGATAAAGTCCGCGCGGAGAACCCCGGCCTGTCCGAGACGGACATCCTGCTAAAGCTCGCGGAGGGAAAGTGAGAAACAAGCTCGTTTTGGCCGCTGCGCTGTTGCTCCTGTGGGGGCAGCCGGCGCACGCGCTCATCTTCGACACGGCCATGTCCGGCCTCCAGTACGCCGAGCAGAAGGCCTACCAAGCTTTCATGAAGCTCAAGGTCATCGAGCAGATCAGGGTCATGAAGCAGAACTACGACGCCTCCGTGCGCTACTACAAGGAGTTCGAGCGCCTCAACAGCGGCAAGGGGCTCCTTCACAACGTGGGGGACATGCTCATAACCACGGCCGAGCAGATGGGTGATGAGCTCAAGAGCAACGTGGACCGCGACTTCATCCACACCTACAACACCGACACCAAGGTGGACCGCTTCTTCAACAGCATCGACCGCAGCATCGCCAACAACATGCGCTATGCCGGCGACGAGCTTGCCAATACGATCTCTAGCCGTAAGGTGGGCATCCAGATCGCCAAGCAGGCGAACGGGCTCTCGCCCAAGGACGCGGCGAACCTCTCGGCCAAAGCTGCGGGCCTTCAGATACAGATGATGACCCAACTCCACGAGGACAATCTGCGGCTCATCGAGATCTCATCCATGCGCCTGGCGGCCGAGATCCGCCAGCAGCAGGGCGAGCAGAAGCTCATCAACAGCATCCGCAAGAGCGTCGAGAAGCGCGCGCCCGGGGCCTTGCCCCGGCAGACCGAGCAGGAGGGGGACGACAAGTGAACACGGGACTACTACTCGACATCACGCAGATTCCGGTGAAGCTCTCGGGCCTGGCCGCGGTCAGCAAGACGCTCGCCGTGGCAGGGCTGGGCTTCCTCATCCCGTTCACCATCCTCGAGATGAACGTCCGCTCGCTCCAGAGCAAGGAGTTCCCGAGCTACAGCGGCCTCATGACCCGCGTCCTCGTCGCGAGCATGTGCCTCATCTCGTACAAAGGCCTGTTCGGCTTCATCCTGAAGCTATCCCAGGTCATGTCGTTCGCAATCTTAAGCGAGGACCAGTGGGGGAACTTCCTGACCCAGAGCCTCAAGGGCAGTGACTCGACCTACCCGACGTTGATGATTCTGCTCAAGAACGTGGCCTCGATCCAGGGCCTGCTCCTCTTCTTGACGAGCCTCCTGACCATGATCGTCCGCGAGGTCGTGGTCATGCTCCAGGCCTGTTTCCTGAGCCTGCTCTACGCCTTCGGGCCGCTGGCGCTGGCCTGCGCGGTCAACGAGAAGACTCTCCAGGTGACACGCGGCTGGATCGTCAACACCTTCCAGGTGGCGTTCTGGAGCTTCTTCCTGCGCCTGGCCGTTCGCGTGTGGCTCACCCTCGCTCCCATGAGCGGTTCGACCGGAGCCGGGATGGCGGACGACTATATCGGCGTCCTAACCGTGAATGTGACCTTCCTCATCCTGATCCTGGGCACGCCGATCCTGACCGCGCGCCTGCTGTCCGGCGAGAACATCGCCGCCTTCGGCGAGGCCGCGATGGGTGCCGTGCAGACCGTGTTCGTCGCCCGCAAGATGGGGGCCGCGACGATGCTCAGTAAGGAGATCAGCGGCTACCGCAAGGCCAAGGCTGATGGGAAGGGGAAGGAGCCCTACTTCCAGCATCCGATCCCTTCTACCATGAGCCGGACCTACGAGACGATGTTCGGCCGCCGGAAACCTACTGCGCCGGTGGCGGCCAAGCCCGCCAAGCCTGCGACGGCACCGAGAGGTAAGGGTGCTTGAAGACCACTACTCCCGACTCCGAAATGCTTCCGCTCGGCCGACCGGCCTACTACGAGGTGTGGGGCGGCCTGGAGAGCGCCAATAAGGCGCTGTGGACCGCGCTGTGGCTGGCAATCACCGTGGCGATCTTGGCGCTGGCGCTTTTACGGGTCCAGTCGCGCCGGCCGCCCGTCGTCATCAAGGTGGATGGTAGCGGACAATCGGTCACGCTGCCGGGCATCGAGCGTCAGCCGCCGGTGGGGGAGGCTGAGGTCCGCAATTTCCTGGCTCTATTCGAGCGCTTCTTCATCGAGCTGAACGCCTACACCTACGATGCCGACCTGCGCTTGGCGTTCACGATGATGACGCCCGAGTACCAGGGCAAGGCCAATGACCTCCTCAAGCGCGAGAACACGGTCGAGAACCTGAAGTCGAACCAAACCAAGACGACGCTGTTCCTGACCGAACTGCGCGTCCTCCGCGACACGCCCCAGGTCTTCGAGTGCAAGGTGAAGGGCTATCGGCAGGTGGGCTCATACAAGCCCGACGCGGCGGCCGGCGAGGTGGTATTCGAACACGACGTCGTCCTCTTGAAGGTTCCCCGTTCCCAGGAGTCGCCCTACGGCATCCTCGTCCAGGACTTCCATGAAAGCGTCTTTAAGAGATAACGCCCCGGCGTTCCTGCTGGTGCTGGCGAGCGCGATCCTCGCGGTCGCGTTCGGCCTGCCCATCGGCGCTGAGCGCCTGGCGCGCACGCAGTACCAGCGATTGGAGGGCTTCGTCGGCTCCTTCGATTCAGCGAAGGCGCCGGACGCGGACGTGAAAGGCGCGCCCGCCACGGGAACAGAGACCTGGGGACTCGTGGCGCAGGCCGTACGTCAGCGGTATACGCCGATTGAGGCCAATGCCCTCCTGAGCCGCGTGGAGTCTTTGACCAAGACCAAGGAAACCACGGAGAAGGCCGCCGCGCGCTCGATTCGTCAGACGCGCAAGCGCGCCGTACCGGCGGCTCCGGCAGCGGTGGCCGCCAGTTCGGCCCCGATCACCCCGCAGTCGCCCGCGCCGCCTCCCGCCGCGACGCCCGCGCCTGAAACGGCAGACTCGATGGGGGAGATATACGAAAACGACCCGGCGAAATACTCCTTGGACCCGAGCGCAGCGCAGGGCTCCATCGTCTTTCGCCTACGGGGATTGAGCCGCTCCGGCGGCCGCTACATCCTCAAGGTTTCCGTCACCAACCGCGGCGCCGACGACTTCTTCGTGAGGGAGTTCTCCCTTCGCGACGGCCAAGAGGTCATCGGCTCCAAGTCTTTCGTCCGGCTCTTCGTCGAGCCCGGGCGTACGCGGGAAGGTTTCGTCATCTTCGAAAAGCCCCGATCGTCGTCCCTCTGTTCCGCTTCGACTACAAGCGGCGCTACGAGGGCATCTTCACCAACCGGCACGACCGGTTCGTGTTGCGCGACGAGCACGTCGATGAGCTCAAGCGCGTGATGAAGGACTACAACCGCGAGCGACCGCGGCTGATGCCGGCGCTGAGCGCCTCGGACATCATCAACGCGGCGCTCGACTTCGCCTTCGAGCACCCGGTCGCCCTGGCCCGCCTGGGCAAGCCCGAGGAGTACCGCGACGCGCTGGCCCGCGAAGTGTACCGCAAAGCCTACTTCCACTTCGCCTTCAATGACCTGCTTCCCTAAGCTACTGGCGGCGGTTTTGCTCGCGGCGGCGCCCGTCTCGGCCCAGGAGACGGTCGTCAGCCGCGCGTTCCGCGATAAAAAGGAATCCTCGGGACCCCCCGAAGGCTTCAAGGGCGTCACGCAGAAGACGCCCACGAAGACCAACTACTTCCTTCCGACCGGGTTCACCTTCCCGGTCCGGCTGGAAAACGCGATCTTCAGCTTCAATGTCGAGACCCCTGCGATCGCCGTCGTGGAGCGCGATGTGGTCTACCAGAGGCGCGTGGTCATCCCCGCCGGCACACGCGCCATCGGCACGGTCGCGGTCCTCAAGAGCCACGATCGCGTGCTCGTCAACTTCCACACGCTCGTCTTCGATAAGGGCGATGAGGTGAAGTTCGGAGGCATGGCGCTGTCTCTCGATGGCGCGGCGGGCCTCAAGGGGAAGGTCGAGACCCACAAGGACGCGGCGGTCGCCAACACCGTTCTGCGCTCCTTCGTCAACGGGACGCAGGCGGCACTCGATTTGAGCGGCGTCAGCCCCATCGCTTCATCGGCGACGCAGGGGATCGCCCAAGAAGCGGTCAAGGAACTGGACGTCCAGCGCCAAGAAGTTACGCAGAGCATCACCATCGAGGCGGAGACTGGCCTGCGGATCTATATCCCGCAGCGGCTTGAATACTGAGGTACCACAAGGAGGTTCATGATGCCCGACGTTGTCCCTTTACAGACCGTGACGCCCAGACTCGATCAACATGGCGCCGATGCCGCCCGCATCGCGCTCGAAGTCGCGCGCGTGCTGCAGGAGAGCGGCTTTTCCGTTCCGGGTCAGAAGCCTTCGCAGTGGATCTCCCTCGAGGAGGCGGCGGAGACCTTCGGCTACTCCGTGTCCCGGTTCTACCACGTCTACAAGCATCTAGGTTTGGTCCCCAGCCGCGCGTCCAAACGCAAGCTGCGTTTCCATAGGCAGGAGGTTGAGGACGTGCTGCGAGAGCGCCAGCGAGGCAGCCGGGGCCGGCCTCGTCAAGCCGCGCCGCGCGAACGAAAATAACGGGAACAAAATGGCCTCTCAATCGTAAGGTTATAGAGAATACCCATGCAGGTCCATAAGATCAACGGGCAGTTCGAGTTCGACTTCACCTTCGAGGGAAGGCGGGTGCGGCGCACGATCGACAGCGCCGAGCTCGTCCATTTCCTCGAGGGCGGGGACTTCTCCGAGATCAATGCCAACTTGGGGGCCGGCAAGGAGCCGACCTCCTTTTACGATTTCGTCTATGACTTCTACTTGCCCCTGCACTCCCAGGCGAGTAAGAAGTCCGGCGTCTACAGGACTGACCGAACCACGATGAAGTCCCTCGCGGGTTACTTCGGCGATATGCCCATACATCGCATCCAGGCCTCCGATTGGGAGGACTACAAGAAGGTCCGCATGTCCGGCGCGGTGCCTGTGCGATGCAAGCGCCTCGCCGAGAAGCCTCTCGACCCGCGCGCCCGACGGCTGAAGCCTGGGCAGAAGACCTCGCCCTGGACGATCAATCGCGAACTGTCCGGGCTCAACCAAGTCCTTGAGTACGCGCTGAGCCTCAAACTCGTCAAGGAGAACCCGATCCAGAACTGCCGCCGCCTGCCGGCCTCCGCGCGCAAGCAGTATTGGCTCCGACGGCACGAGATCAGCGTCTACCTCGACGCCATCCCGCTCGGACCCGCCGGCGCGGCCGCGGGCCAGGGCGTCTTTCGGGACCTGGGAGAGTTCTTGGTCCTCACCGGCGCGCGCATCGGCGAGGCGTTGCTCTTCAACCACCGGCAGGTGGATTGGGAGAGGCGGGAAATCGAACTCGTCACCTTCAAGAAGAGGGGGAAGGAGCGTGAGGCCGTCTACCGCTACCTCTCAATCGACTCGCTCGGCCCGCGCTTCATCGCCCTGCTTCGCCGCCTGAACGCCCATCCTACAACCGGCTATTATTTCGCAGGGCGGCGGGGGAACCCTTTGCCTTATGCCTGGACGCGCAACCACTTGTCTGAGGGAGCGCAGAAGGTCAAGTTCTCATGGCTACGCCCGCACGATCTGCGGCATACCTTCGCGATGCACCGCGCCATCGTGGTCCGCGACTTCCGCCAACTCCAGATGGAACTCGGCCACGAGGACCCGGCCTCCGTGCAGTCCTACCTCGATAACACCTCTCGAATGCGGCGGGAGGATTCGATCTTCCATGTTCCTTTCCGAGACGCCGCCATCCCCGCCCAAGCTCACACGCCCTAGTATGCCTAAGGCTGGTCTGCATCAATTTCGCGATGCACGGCGAAAACCGCGATTCCAGCTCGGCCGCTTCCCGCGTCTGACGTGAACCCTTCTTGCTAGAATCTGATGCGCATCCCCTTTAGCTCAATCGGATAGGGCGACCACATGAACACGACTATTTCAAAGCGGTTTGAAAATATTCGGAATGAAGAGCATCGTTTGCTCGCTGAAGAGTTGCCGAAAATCGCCAGACAGATGGGTGCTCGGGGAATGCTCTATAGCGGCATACACATAAAGCAGGCTTACAAGGCGCATGAAGGCACAATCCGCGGCTTGGCACGGCGTCTGGTTGAATCGTACGAAGCCTATCACAAGGAGACTCGACGACCCGTCGACCAAGGTGTCGTCTCCGAAGGCAAGGGTGCCGTCAAGCAAGTCTTAGAGCAGGAGTGTTCTCGCGCAAGACAGTCCTTGATGAGCCTTTGTAAGACGCTAAACTCCGGAGGCACGGTAGAGCGAGAGATCGCCAAGAATCTGGAAGATTTATCCGCCTCGCTCTTACAGGAATCCGGACGGGCTTTCGAGGCCTGGCACGAAGTGGAGAGGGACAAACTCTTACCGCCAGAGCAAGAAGGACAAATTAGGAATCGCATCTTCGTCATCATGGCGATAGGGCGTCCCGATATCAACCTTTTCTATTCTAAAGTCGTGAAGCCAGCTGCAGCCGCGCATGGCTTTGACGCACGTCCCGTCGATCTGACTGAAGGATTCGAGGGTATCACCGACCGCGCTCTCACTCTCATCGGACAATCGAAATTCGTCATCTGCGATCTCACCTACGAACGGCCAAACTGTTATTACGAGGCGGGCTACGCTCGCGGCAAGGGCGTGTTGCCCATCATGACGGCGCGAAAAGACCACGACCCTCGCGCGCTGGGGCGTACCGAAGGCCAGCCAAAAGTACACTTCGACCTCGATCAGCAGAACATCACTTTCTGGGACGAGGCGGATTCCGAACGGAGCTTGACGGCGTTGAAGGAACGCATCCGTCTAGCTCTTGAATTGCCCGTTAGCCCTGATGGGAATGCGGACACCGATGAGGTCGTTCATCCCGAAGCCCTCGTAAACCCATTTTCCAAGCTGGACGTCGTGGTCCTTCAACGTCAAGAGAACGACAGCAAAATAGGCGTTTTCAGGAGCCGGTCCTCACATCAAGTCGGCGTAGAACCTTTGAGACCGGTTCAAGTGAAGATCGACAACGCGACTGAACGCCGGCTAAGGACTCTCGCCGGCCGACACTTCGCACATGACACGAGGCTCCCGGGTAGCGAGATTTCTTCGGAGCCGGACTTGGCCCATCATTGCTTCGGCATAAGGAGCGATGAGTTTAATATCCATCGCAAATGGATAGTGACGGCAAACGGCGGCATCCTTTTTACAGCTACATTGGGTCGCACTAGCGAGAATGACCAGAGCATCGAAGCCATCGGAGACATCATCTTCGATGCGATAGCGACGTTCCGTCTCGCTCATCAGTGGCTCTCCGATGCGGGGTATCAGGGCGCGGTGCAGGTGGTGAATAAGATTGTCTGGCCAAATGTGAAACTGCTCGCGCTTGAGCCTCCAGACGTTGAGGATATTCGCGGCGACTTAAGCAGCTACGACCAAATTCCCGGCGTACGCTTCAACGAGCAGCAACCGGAGGATAGGCCGGCCGTTGGTTATGCTTCAAGAGTAGTGCCGATAAGCAAATTGATAGCGCCTGTCGAAGTCCTGGCGGACGCCTATGGCGGCTTTCTTCGCTCAACTCGCAAGGCAGCTATCACGACCGAACGCTGGCACGAGATGATCGCACGAGTCGCGGAAGCGCATAACGCGTCTCTGGCAAAAACGGCTTAACGCCATGGCGATTACCCCTGAGTCCATTGCATCCCACCTCGCAGCATTCCTGGTTGGCGCCGCAACTTCAGCTGCGGGAAAATACTTCGGCACAAAATATACAGAGGAGCGGCTTCGGAAGGAAGGCGGAGCCGCAATGGCCGACAATTTCAAGGATCTGCATCTTCGAATGCCGGAACTTCTATTGGAGATGGCCAACGATGTTTGCGGGGATGAAAAAAGCCTAACACGAGAGATTATAATGCTGCCCTCGCCTGGCGTTACTTTTAACGGCTCGAAAGTGCGTTTCACTTATTATGAATCGCAGCATGCCGACCTGGCGAACAAATTGTCCATGATCGAAGAACGAGGCTTTATTACCCCGATCGTGCTGGGCAATGGTGATACTCCAGCCTACCGGATGACGGAGGCATTCGTGCGGCTTTTGAAGGGCTCTGAAAAAGCACGACCGCTGGCTAAAGATAGCGGCAAGCAGTCTTTCTGAAACCAATCCCAGCGCTGGAACCGATCGCGCACATGATGTTATAATCAGGGCGCTCGGCTCCGATGAGGATTCCCAGGAGCTTTCCGCGCCGCGATTCCGGGCCGATCTTTCAGCCGTTTTTTGGAAAACTCGACAGAAAAGTCGACAATAAATCCGCGAAAGTCATTTTCTGGGAGCGTGGATTTAAGCGAAAAGTCGTTTAAAAACAGTTGTTTTCGCGGGTGTAGTTCAATGGTAGAACGAGAGCTTCCCAAACCGCAAGCGGGCGGGGGATTCTCGCCGCTTGTTCACTCGGACTCCTTCCAGAATAAGCGTTTCCCTTGAGATGGATTTTGCCGCGATTTGCCTATTT
>JACPOW010000012.1 GCA_016191335.1 Elusimicrobiota bacterium
GCTCTGCACCGTGCCGCCAGCCGGGGAGCGCTCCACGACGACCGGGTACTCCCCGTCGCCCAAGGACGAGGGCACGGTCCAGCGGATGGTCGTGTCGTTCCAGACGGACAGCGGCACCGTGGCCCCGCCCACAAGGAGACGGGTCAAGGTCCCCGAGTAGGGCCCGAAGCCGGCGCCCGTGACCGTCACCACGGTCCCCACCGGGCCGAAGGAAGGAGAGACCGTGGAGATGGCCGGGGCCAGCACATAGAAGGCCTGCGTGGCGCTGACGACCAGCCCCGCGCCTGCCGCGCGTTCGACGATCACCTCGGCGTCCCCGGGAGACAAGGTCCCGGGCACGGTTCCGGTGATAGTGGTGTCGTTCCAGACCGACAAGGGCGCAACGACGCCGTTGAACTTCACGCGCGTGTTCGCTCCCGCGTATGCGCCGAAGCTCGTCCCGGTGATGGTGAAGGGTGCTCCGATCGGTGCCGAGGACGGCGTCAGGGAGGCGACCTCGGGCGTGGTGATGGTGAAGTAAGACGTCGCGCTCGACGCGACGCCGCTGCCCGCGCTGCGCTCGAGCCAGACGGGCTGGGCGCCGGAGGGCAACGCCGGGATGGTCCCGGTGATGGTCGTGTCGTTCCACAGCGACAAGGCCGCGGCTACGCCGCCGATCAAGACGCGGGTATTGGTCCCCGCGTAGGGCCCGAAGCCGCTCCCGGTGAGCGTGAACGCCGTGCCGATGGGGCCTGCCGAGGGCGACAGTCCTCCAACCGCGGGATCGAGTACCGTGAAGGCCGAGGAACTGCTCGCAACGACGCCCGCGCCCTGCTGGCGCTCCACGACGACATCGACGACACCCGCGGGCAAGGCCGGCACCGTGCCGGTGATGGTCGTGTCGTTCCACAAAGACAGGGCGGCGACGACGCCGTTGAAGGTCACGCGCGTGTTGGCGCCCCCGTAGGCGCCGAAGCTCGCGCCGGTGAGCGTGAAGGGCGCGCCGATCGGGGCCGAGGAGGGCGTGAGCGACGCGACCACGGGCGTGGTGACCGTAAAGTAGTTGGTAGCGCTCGACTGCACCCCCGTCCCCGCGCTGCGCTCGATCCACAGGGGCTGGGCGCCGGCCGGGAGGTCCGGGATGGTGCCGCTGATGGTCGTGTCGTTCCACAGCGACAGGGACGCGACCACGCCGCCGATCATCAGGCGCGTGTTGGCTCCATTATAGGGACCGAACCCGCTGCCCGTGATGGTGAACGCCGTGCCGATGGGGCCGGTCTCAGGCGTCATTCCCGTCGGCGCGAGCTCGACGACCGTGAACGACGAGATCCCGCTCGCGGCGACGAACGCGCCCTGCTGGCGCTCGACGACGACCGACGCGACGCCGGTCGACAGAGCCGGGACGGTGCCCGTGATGGTGCTGTCGTTCCAGACCGAGAGCGGGGCCACGACGCCGTTGAACTTCACCCGCGTGTTCGCCCCGCCGTACACGCCGAACTGAGAGCCGGTGATGGTGAAGGGCGCGCCGATCGGCCCGGACGAGGGCGAGAGGACGCTGACGCTCAGCGCCGTCGCGGTGAAGGTCGCGCTGGAACTGGTCGAGACGGAGCTTCCCTGCTGGCGCTCGACTACGACGCTCCAGGCTCCCGGCTCGAGCGCGGGGATGGTCCCGGTGATCGTCGTGTCGTTCCACAAAGAGAGGGCGGCCGTGCTCACGCCGAACCTCACGCGCGTGTTCGCGCCGTCGTAGGCGCCAAAGCCCATGCCGCTGATCGTGAACGGGACGCCGATGGGCCCAGACGAGGGCGTGAGGCTCGCCAGAGCCAAACCCGCGACCTGGAAGGACGCCGCGCCGGATTCAACGAGGCCGCCGCCGGCGGTGAGCCGCTGGACGACCACGGTCTGCACGCCGGGCGACAGAGAACCCGGGACGGTCCCTTTGATGACCCGGTCGCTCCACAGCGACAACGCCGTGGTGGCGCCGCCGAAGAGCACGCGGGTGTTCGTCCCCGCGTAAGGGCCGAAAGAGAAGCCGGTCAACGTATACGCCGCGCCGATCGGCCCCGAGGACGGACTAACGGCCGTGACCGAGGGCACCGTCACCTCGAAGGCGAAGCCGTCGCTCGTGGACAGGACCGAGCCGGCCGCGCGCTGGATGACGATCGTCTTGGCCCCCGGCGTCACGCCGGGGAGGGTGCCGGCGATGGTCGTGTTGTTCCACACCGACAGCGGCGCCGTGGCACCATCGACGAGCACGCGGGAGAGCGTCCCCGCGTAAGGCCCGAAGCCCATGCCGGTGATGGTGAACGGCACGCCGATGGGCCCGGAAGACACGTTCAACGCCGCCGTGTTCAGGTCCGTCACCGCGAAGCTCCCCGCCGAGACGCTGGTCACGCTCGAGGCGTTCTGCCGCTCGATGGCCACCGCGTAGGAGCCGGTGGACAGCCCCGGGATGGTGCCGGAGATCGTCGTGTTGTTCCACACCGACAGGGGTGCCGCCACCGTCCCGAACTTGACCCGCGTGTTGGCGCCGCCGTAGACCCCGAAGCCGGTTCCCGTGATGCTGAACGGAACGCCGATGGGTCCTGAGGAAGGCGTCAGGACCGGCACGGCGACCGGGGCGCCCACGACGACCGAGCTCGAGTAAAGGATCAACTCGCCGTTGCCGACGCGGTCGACCGCGGCGTAGTGGACCGTGTGAGTGCCGATGGCCAGCGCGAAGGCTCCGGCGTAGAACGGGTTCGCGCAGGTGCCGGGGGCGGCGGCGGTGCTCTCCGGTATGCCCTCGCAGTCGGGGCCCTCATCCACGAGGTACAGGACCTGGCCGACGCCCGCGGAGGCGCCGCCGACGACCGGATCGACGGCGCTGAGCGTGAACACGGTCCCGCTGGAGGCCAGGACGACGGCCGGAGCCGTCAGGTCGACGGCCACGGAGCTCGTCTTCGCGGCCTCGGCATGGCCCTTGAGGTCGATGCTGTAGAACGAGAGCGTATGCGTGCCCTCGGCCACGAGAGTGAAGCTGCTCGTGAAAGGGACATAGGCCCCCGCTCCGTCCGCGTAGAAGGTCTGCGTGGCGCCCACGCCGAGGCCGTCCCCGACGACGGCGTTGTCGTCGACCACGCTGAAGCCGAAGGGAGTCGAGCCGGCCGCGTAGGTCGTCCCCCCTTCGACGAACGAAGGGTCTCCGGCCGCCAGGGCCGTCCTGGGGGGCTGAAGGTCGATCAAAGCCCCGGCGGCGACCGCCTCCGTTTGCACGCGATACGGCACCGAGGAGCCGTCCACGGACAGCCACAGCTCGCTGCCCCGGAACACCGCGCCGCGCGCGCCGCCCGCGCCGGCCGTCGTGGCGCTTTGCAGGGCGCCGTCCAGACCGAAGCGCCACAAAGCCGCCTCGGTAAAAGCGTCGCCGATGCCTCCGGCGACCAGTAGCCCCGACGCGGTGGGCAGGATGGCGACGGGGTAGGCTGACGCGCCGTCAGCCGAGCGCCAGGCGTTCTCCGAGGTCGGCTGGCCGGTGGCCTTGTCGTACCTCAGGAAGGCCATGTCGGTGCCGCCGTCCGCGTCGGCCCGGGGCGCGGCCACAAAAACGGCCTCGCTCGAGACGAAGACGCGGGCCGTCAGGCCGCCGTCGATGTTGTCCAGGTAGCCGGGGCGCAGGAAGGGTCCGCCGAGCACGGTCTGGCCGTCGGACGCGTAATGCCACAGCGCCAGATCGAAGCCGCCGACCGCCGGGGCCGCGGGGCTCAGGGAGTAGCCCGCGATCCACAGGCTGCCGTCCGAGTCCACGGCCAGGCTCGCGCCGAGGTCGAAGCCGGCCCGGGCGTAGGTCGTCTTGAGCTGGACCGACCCGAGGGCCGGGTCGAACTTCCACAGCGCCAGCGAGAACGTCCGATCCCCCGGCGCCTCGAAATCGACGGGACCGCTCGTCTGGGCCGCCCCCACGATCCAGCCCGGGGCCTTGGCGTCGAAAACCATGTCGTTGTTCGCGTAGCCGCTGTCGAACAAGGTCCGGGACTCGATGGCGCTGCCGTCCTCCGACGCCTTGTACACGGCGAGGTCGACGGCCTGCGTGGTTAGGCCGCCGGCGCCGCCGATGGCGTAGGCGCGGTCGCTCGAGTCGAAGAACACCGACCAGGGCAGGCCGGAAACGGCGTCCTCGAGCGCGGCGGAGGACAGAAGGACGCCCAAGGCGCTCGAGCGCGCGAAGCCGATCGACTGCGCGCTGTTCAAGACGTTCCAGAACGAATCGAACGCGTCCCGGCCGATCCCGAGACCGCCGTTCTCGCTTTGGGGCACGACCTCCAGCGGCTGCGACTGCCATTGGGAATCGTTGCCGACCTTGTCGATCATGCGGAAGGCGACGGCATGAGGACCGTTGCTCAACGCGAACGGGCCGGTGTAAGTCTGGTTCTCGCAGGTGCCGGGGGCCGCCAGGGGATTGGGCACGGCGCCGTTGCAGGACTGGGGGTTGAAGTCGATCAGGAAGCGGATCTCCTGGATCCCCGAGGAGGCGCCGTTGACGAGAGGGTCGACCGCGCTGACGGCGAACAACGCGCGGCTCGACACGACCACGCCCGAGGGCGGGGTCAGGTCGACGGTAGCCGACTGGGTTTTGGTCTGCTCGGCGTTCCCCAGCAAGTCCACGCTGAAGAAAGTCAAAGTATGCGTCCCTTCGGCGATGAGGCTGAAGGTCCCCGGGGACACGACGAAGCCTCCGCCGTCGACGGCGTAGTATGTCCGTTGGACGCCCACCCCCTGCGCGTCGCCGACGACGGACTTGTCGTCCGGCGCCGAGAACGCCAGGACGGACAGACTGCTCACGCTGATGGTCTGCCCTTCTGTCGAGGACGGATTACCCGAGAACGTCGTCCTGGGCGGCAGGACGTCGGCGATCGGCGCCGAGGGCGCGGTCCCGGGGCCGAAGATGCCGAACAGCGAGGCCTGGCTCAGAGTGAGGACCGGCGCCGAGATGAAGCCCTGGCTCACGCTCAAGACCTGGTTCGCCACCCGGTAGAAGTTCCCCCCCGGCTCGGCTTGATACAGCGCGAGGTCGTTCAGGGAGATGCCGGCCGCGGTCACGGCGGCCGGGTCGAAGCGCATCGTCGCCACCGTGGGGGCGTTGAACCGGACGACGGGCGGATCGACCACGGCGATGTCTCCGCCCGCGAGCTGCTGCCCCCGGCTGCCGAGCTCGGCGATCTTCGCCCGTATGGTCGGATCGTTGGGATCCCCGAGAGTGACGATGACCTTCGTGAGGTAGGTGCTGATCTGGAATGCGGGGCCGCCTGCGATCAACGGCATGCCGGCGGCGCTGTCGAGCGGCATGTCCTCGAGCGCGACGGTCGAAGCCATGATGTAGAACAAGGGCAGGGTCGGGGCTCCCGCCAGCGGCGTGACCGTCCCGGGCGCGTTCCCGCCAAATACCGCCGAATTGGTCGTGAGCGTCTGGCGCAGTTTGATGGTCGAGCCGAGGATGCGCGCCGCGGTCAAGTTTTGATCGAGATGATAGTCATAGTCGAAGGGGCACGGGTTGGCGCCGCCGCATTCGGCGAGGCGGTCGGTGAAGAACAGCTTCCACCGCGCGATCGATTCGAAAGGGCCGCCGTCCACGGAGAGCGCGAAGGCCTGGCTCAGCCCCGTGTCGCCCGCGACGTCCGTGTAGGTGCCCTGGGCGGTCGCGAAATCAAGAGCGGACTCCGTGGGAGTCGTCAAAGCGACGCCGAAGGCGCCATACGGGACGACGAAGTTGTCCGTGGACGAGAACAACTCGGCCGGCGCGGTCTCCGCGCTTCCGGAGGGAGCGTAGTTCCATTGCCCGTCGTGCGTCAGGACCAAGGTCTGACCGAACAGCTCCGTGTTGACCTGATTGGCTATGCCTTTATAAAAGCCCAACGGGAGCCCGACCGGCTGGGTGTCGACCCGGAAATAACGGACTATCTCGTAACCGCGATCAAGACCCACCACGGCGTACAACCCGTCATCCAGGTGCCCGTCATAGCTCCCCCCGCAGGCGAGACTGGCCGCGGTCTCCTGAAAAACGTGATGCGCATCCACCCCGGTCCCCTCCACGCCGACCCGGCGGATCGTCAACGCGCTCAGGCCCGTTCCGATGGGGCCGTTGTTCGAGCAAGTGACCGGGAAGTTCACCAGGAACTGCCCGCTCTCGTGCCGGGCCGTCGCCTGCGGCCGGGTCAGGACGGGCGTCACGCCGACGCTGTACTTGGTGAAGGTCCCGGAGGTGGACTGGCCACGGACGGTGTCGACCCGGAACTCATACACGCCGTCCGCGAGGTCCAGGCTCACGTTTTTCGTGAACGTGTCGGCGGGGTAGCTCTCCGACAGAAGAACGGCGCCGTTCCGCTTGAGCTCGAACGCGGAGACTCCAAGAGGATCCGCGAGCAGGAACGCGGCCGTGGAATACGGGATCGAGAAGGTCTGAACGCTGGCCCCGTAGTACTGGAAAACGTAATTGTACTGGTGGGTCGCGGTGAAAGAGAACTCGGCGAAGGGTGCGCGGCGGACCCGGAACGGGAAATCGGTCTGATTGCCGGCTCGATCGAGGACGCGGGCGATGTAGTTCTCGTCCGCGTTGCTGTCGGGAAGGTCGACGAAGTCCGCCCAGATCTCCGGCGCCCCTTTCTCGTAGATGGGTCCGCGCACAGCCGAGCCGCCGGCGCTGTTGTAAATGCCGATCTCATCGACTCCCGACTCAGCGTCGGCGCAGATCGCCGTGATGAAGGCCGAGTCCGTGAGCCCTCCGGAAAGGATGGGCACCTCCTCGTTGTTGGCGAGGGCGATCGTGGGAACGACGCGGTCCACCAGGAGGATCTTCGAGGTCTCGTTCCCCGCCTTATCGGTGACGGTCACATGGATGCGCCCTTGTGGGAGGCTCGTCAGGCCCAGTTCCGAGAGGGAGTAGGTGTGATGCTCGTCGTAAACCGTCGAGTTGGAGCCGATCAGATGGCTCGTGACCGGCGGATCCGTGAACACCTCGATCTTCGCGATCCCGCCGGCGACGGCGGCGGCCTGCCCATTCGGGCCGCGCCGGTCGTCCGCGGCGAAGAGCATCCCCAGTCCCCGGGTCGCCCCATCGGACGCCAGCAAGCCGCGCGAATCGTAGATCGTCAGCGACGGCGCCAAGGCGTCGACCTTGAACGTGATCTTCGAGACAAAGGAGCTGATATCCGGCACGAGGCCCTCGGTCTCCGACTTCTGGGTGACGTCGATCGAGAAAGAGCCCTCTTCCGCGTCAGGAAGGATGCTGTAATCGATGAAGAATTCGTGCGCCTCCCCGGGCGCGATCACGTCGGCGTGGAGCACGGAGGTCGCCTCGATCTGAAAACGGGGCTCCGTCCCCGTGAGAATGTCGACCCCGAGCACGGGGGTCTCGCTTTCCGGGAGGTTCTGGACCGTCAGGACCATCCTGCCCGCGTCTCCAGGGGCGAGGTATTTGTCCACGTCGACCGCGGCGGCGCTAAGGCCGATCAAGGCGCTCGCGAGAAGAAAACCCGCTCGGAACCCGGCTGTCCGTGGCCGCATCGGCGTGGATATAACACGGCCTCACGCCCCTGTCAATCTATTTCAAATATACCTTTCCGGGCCTTGCGAGCCGGACGCCGGCACCCTATACTTTGCCGCTTCCATATATTATGAACCCCACTTCCCGGCACCTCATCGACGCGGTTTCCTCACCGGGCGTCGACGTCCTCCATGTCGAGGACGATGACGAATACGCCGAGCTCGTGAAGATGTGGGTCACCGGGCGCGGACTCGCCATGCACAGAGTCCGCTCCCGCAAGGAACTGCTGAGCTACCTCGCGGTTTGCGCTCCTCCGCCTCGGTGCCTGTTGCTCGACATGAGTCTCGAGGACTCCCATGGACTGAGCCTTTGCGACGAGCTCAAGAGATCCCCCGCCCTCCAGCAATTGCCGATCGTCCTCCTCTCCGCCGCGAATCTGACCGCCTGCGAGTGCCAGGAGCACGGCGCGCTCCAGCTCGTCCGCAAAGGCTCCGAGGGCGAGCCGGAGCTGCTGGCGGCGCTGACCGCGGTGATCGCTCAGCACGACCGCTCCCGGGGCATCGCCACCTGCGGCGATCTGAGGCTCGATCCTCGGGACAGGAGCGTTATGGTCGCGGGCAAGCTCGCCGTTCAGCTCACCCAGGGCGCCTTCAACGGCCTGCTGCTCCTGGTCAAATCGGCGCCCGACTGCGTCACCGATATAGACCTGTACATGGCGTTCATGGAACGCGGGGCTTATCATCACAACGACGACCCGGAACTGACGGTCAAATCGGTCGTAATCGGGATAGGGGCGGCCGGGATTAGCCCCGGCCGTCCCCTCCCACACCACCGGACATGCGGGTCCGCATCCGGCGGTTGAAAAGGCTTCCGATCAGGCGGCAAGCCGCGGCACTCCCAGTTCGTCGAAGTATCGCGAC
>JACPOW010000023.1 GCA_016191335.1 Elusimicrobiota bacterium
GGCGTGAGACGGGCGCCAAAATGGCTTTACAAGCCGCCTGACCGAGCCGAAGGTCTGATTTCCCGTCCGAAAGATCAACGTCGCGACTTTCATGTCGCCGGTGATCATCGAAAACAGATTACTCGGACGAACTCCTAGGGCTGCGAGGACGGCGCGCGGCTTGAACGGAATACGGCGGTTCTCGGTGGTCACGGTCTCGGTGTTCCGTGATACGGCACGACGGCTAACGCTGAGTATATACGCTTATTAAGGCTGTTGCCAGGTGATATCCGTCACATTGCGAATTTGTTCACGGCCCCTCAGTACTCGTACGCGACGCCGATGAGGTAGTTCATCGCGCGGTACGCGTACGCGTAGTTCTTCTGATACTTGTGGTTCGACGCGGCCCAAAGGATGTTGGTGCGGAAGGTCAAGGTGAGCTTGGGCGCGAGCGGGTAGCCGTAGCCCAGCGAGAAGGTGTAGCGGTCGTGCTTCTGCTTGGCCGAGCCGTACACGCCGACCTCGTCCTGGACGAGGCGGCCGAGGTAGCTCTGACGGTTCCAGCGGAAGGAGGCGGAGGTCCACGCCGGCGCCTTCTTGTCCCCCCACGAGAGCACGGCCGCGGGCCCCGCGCCGAAGGTCCAGTAGCTGTACGAGTCCCCGAGGAAGCGGGCGAAGGTCGCGTCGAAGGTGTTCTGGTTCGAGCGGTTGTAGGAGAAGCTCATCGCCATGCTCAGGTCGAGGCGCCCGTCCCCGTCGAACACGCGCATCGGGATCGGCCGCAGGATGGAGCCTCCCAGGGACTGCAGGAAATCCTTGCGCGCGACGTCCTCGAACTGGCCGTTCGTCTGCACGATGCGCTGGTCCAGGAAGTCCTTATAAAGGAACGAGTACGAGCCCGAGAGCACGTACTTCGGGTCCTCGAAGGGCCAGGGGCGGTTGCCGGAGACCGACGCCTGCCAGTTGTAGGTGTCCAGCACGTGCCTCGAGGCCAGCTCGCGGCCGAGCGGGTTGCCGAAAGGGTCCGTGCCCGAGCGGGACTCCAGCGACTCGTAGCTCGGGAAGCGCACCCGGAACACGTCGAGCCCCGCCCGCAGGGAGAACGGCTCCTTATAGGTGTTCTCGAACTCGAGGCCGGCCGAGATCTTCTCGTAGTCGAAGAGGCCGTGGCCCCAGGATTCGTTCCGCGTCTCCTTCAGGAACTCGCGCTTGTAGCCGGCGGAGGGCTTCACCCGCCAGGTCGACTCCTCGAGCTTCCGGATCCCGGTCATCGACACGGTGTGGTCCATCTGCTGCTGGAACAAGGTGCCGGCGGCGACGCCGTCGTCGACGCCCTTGGTCCCGCGATAGGAGCCGGTGTACATCGGCAGGAGGCTCCAGCGGTCGCTCAGCTTGACGAGGCCCGCGGCGGTGAGGGCGGCGTTGCCGCCCAGGTTCCCCCGCTGGCCCTGGAAGAAGTACTGGCCGCCGGACACCGACCCGTTGAGCACGGGCGTCCACTCGACCGCGCGAGCGGGAAGGGAGGCGGCGAGCAGTACCACGCTGAGGAAGAGGGGTTTTATCACGAAAGCACGATCACGGGATCAGGCCGGACTGGATGAAGATCTTGGGTTCGACGACGAGGTCGATCTTGCGGCCGCCGAACTCGGAGGCCGTCACGATGGTCTGGAAGTTCCAGCCGAGCAAGGTCTGCTTGAACGACTGCCCGGAGAAGCCGGTGGCGGCGAAGTCGCTGGTCTTGGCGATCTTGCCGACGTCGCTGATGACGTAGCTGTCGTACTTCTCCCAGATGCTGCCGTCGCCGTTGGAGGCGTACACGACGTCGCGGAAGATGCCCTCGCCGATCTCGCTGTAGGTGCAGTTCGGCGGCGCGCAGCCCGGCTGGTTCTGGACCGTGGTGACGTTGGTGTAGGTGATGTCGCCGGCCGTGTTGATGACGTTCCCGCCCGGCCGGGCGAGGCCCGCCGCCGAGGGCGTCCAGCTCTGGTGGCTCACGCCGTTGAAGGTGAGGTTGTATGTGTTGAACAACGACTGGAAGAAGGGCGTGTTGCCGACGCCGCCGGGGTTGGGGACGCTGAGCCGCACGAAGGACGCCGTCGCCGGGTCGTAGGCGGCCTCGACCCGGTCGGCGGCCGTGCCGTTGTTGTTGACGTCGACGAGATGCCCGCCGCCCGCGACCTCGAGCATGTTGTCCTGGGTGTTCGAGCGCCCGGTCCGGTAGGAGGTCAGGAAGTAGTCGCAGGCTACGTTGACGCAGCCCGGGATCTGGCGCAGGGCGGCCGACATGTCGGTCGGCAGGGCCTGGTTGAAGGTCCCTTGATAGAAGAAATAGTCGAAGCGGGCCTCGCGCTCGTTGAGGACGACGAGCTTGAACGTGTCGGCGGCGGGGCGCACGATGTACTCCTCGATGCGTACGCGGTTGCCGTTGACGTCGATGATCGCCTTTCCCTCCCGCAACTCGGAAAGCTTGCTCTCCTCGGCGGCCGCGGCCTGGACCTCCTCCTTGCTCATGCGCAGGTCCACCTCGCGCTTGGCGATCTGGCGGGCCTCGGGGTCGCTCCGCTCCTCCCGTCGGCCTCCGGCGTCCGTCACGCGGCCGAGCCCCTCGCTCGTCACGCTGACGCTCTCCCGGTCCTTGATGAGGACCTCGTTGCCGGCCTTGTCGGCCACCGCGAGCAGGCCGCCGAACATCTGCACGCGCGTGTCGCCTCCCGGCTCGACGTCCACGCCGAACTCGGTACCGCGGACGGAGCACACCGCGGTCGGGGTGCGGACCTGGAAGCGGCGGTTGAGGCTCTTGGAGATCCACGCCTTCAGCGAGCCGAGCTTGAGCTCCATGCCGCTGGCCTGGGGAGACGATTCCTTCAGGGTGAACGAAGAGCCCGGGTTGAGGTCCACGCGGGAGGCGTCGTCGAAGGTCACCGTCGCGCGCGCGCCTCCGGCCGTCTTGAGCTGGTCGCCGGGAGCGAGCACCTGGCCGGCGGAGACCTGGGCCCAGGTGTAGGAGCCCGATTTGAGGAAGAGGACCTTCCCGTCGGCGGAGGTGATGGAGACCGCGCCCGCGCAGACCGCGCGGAAGAAGGCGGCCAGAAGGACGGCGGCGAACGCCGCGCGTCTTCCGGCCCGCGAATTCCTGGTCTCGGCCCGTCGGAATTCCGGCCTCATGTAAGTTGACCAAGTATAGCCTGAGCCATGTCACCTGTCAACGCTGTTTCGGTCACAAGAAACCAATATGGAGGAACATGCTAGAATCGGCTCATGGGACAGAACCTCGCGCGGCTGCTCGTCGACCCGTTCCTCGGCGCCTACGACCGCTTCGCCGGCGCCATCCCCACGCTCGCGGCCGCCCTCCTCTTATTGCTGGTCGGGATGTTCCTGGCCCGCGCCGTCCGGACCTTGATCGAGGCGGCGTTCGGCAGGCTCCGCCTCGACGACCACACCAGCAAGGTCGGCATCAACGAGGTGCTCTCCCGCCTCGGCCTCGGCAAGTCCCCGACCTTCGTCCTCGCCTGGGTCGCGCACTGGTTCATCCTCTTCCTGTTCATCGTGTCGGCGGCCAACGCCGTGAACATGACCGTCGTGTCCGAGCTGCTGGAGCGCTTCGTCGGGGTGCTCCCCTCCCTGATCGCCGCCGTCCTCATCCTCTTCGGCGGCCTGCTGTTCGGCCGCCTGCTGGCGCACATCCTGCGCAACGCGGCCCAGGCCAACTCGATCCGCGGCGGGTCGTTCGTCGCGGTCGCCGCGCAGGCCTTCGCCATCGGCGCGGCCGGCGTCATCGCCCTCGAGCAGGTCGGCGTGCGCCCGCAGATCCTCATCCCGACGGTCCAGATCTTGATCGGCTCGATCGGCCTGGCCGTCGCGATCGCGCTCGGCCTCGGGGCGAAGGACATCGCCGCGGACTACCTGCGCGACCTCCTGCGGCCGCAGAGGTAGCGGTGGCCCGCCTCCTGATCGTCGACGACGAGTCCTCCCTCGTCCTCCTGATGCGAGCGGTTCTCGAGAAGGTGGGGCACACGGTGACCGAGGCGGCCAACGGGCAGGAGGCCCTGGCCAGGCTCGGAGTCTCGCCCGGCGACGCGGCCGCGGAGCTCCCCGACCTGATCCTTCTCGACGTGATGATGCCGGTCCTCGACGGCTTCGGCGTGGCCGCCGCGTTGAAGGACCACCCGCGCGCCGGCAAGGTGCCGATCCTCATCGTCACCGCCAAGGGAGACATGCGCCCGCTCTTCGAGGCGATGCCTCAGGTCGCCGGCTTCTTCCAGAAGCCCTTCACGCCCGCCGGCCTGCGCGAGGCCGTCGCGCGCGCCGTGGCGCCCAAGCCCGGCGCGTAGCGCCGCCCTACTTCGGGACGGGGACCGGGGCGTTCTTGGGCTTGCGGCGCTGCACGCGCGAGAGCTTGACCGACGGCACGGCGATCACCGCCGTCTCGGTGCGTCCGCCGACGGTCTTCGAGGGCAGGGGCGGCTTGGCGGGGTCCAGCGCGGCCGGCCCGGGGAGGGCCGGCGGGGCCTCGGACGGCGGCGCCGCGCGCCGGAGCCACAGCTCCCGCCCGATGAAGGCGGACAGCAGCAGGGCCGCCGCGAAGACCGCGGCCTCCAGGGCGGGATGGCGATGCTTTCCGCGCCGCATGTCAGCTAATCGAGATAGTCCCGCAAGCCCTTGCTGCGCGACGGATGGCGCAGCTTGCGGATCGCCTTGGCCTCGATCTGGCGGACGCGCTCGCGGGTGACGCGGAAGATGCGGCCCACCTCCTCGAGGGTGCGCGGGTAGCCGGAGTCGATGCCGAAGCGCAGCTTGATGATCTTCGCCTCGCGGTCGGTCAGCGACGACAGCACCTTCTCGATCTCGGTCTTGCGCAGGAAGCTCGACGCCGTGTTCGACGGCGCGGCCGTCGTCTTGTCCTCGATGAAGTCCTCGAGGTAGGAATCCTCGTCCTCGCCGATCGGCGTGGCGAGCGAGACCGGCTCCTGCATGATCTTCAGGACGTTCTTCACCTTGTCCATCGAGATGTGCAGCGAGCGCGTGTACTCCTCGAGGGAAGGCTCGCGGCCGAACTCCTGGCGGTAGCGCCGGGTCACCTTCGTGAGCTTGCTGATCAGCTCCTTCATGTGGACCGGGATGCGGATGGTGCGCGCCTGGTCGGCGATTGCGCGGTTGATCGACTGGCGGATCCACCACGTCGCGTAGGTCGAGAACTTGAAGCCGCGCTTGTACTCGAACTTCTCGACGGCCTTCATCAGGCCGAGGCCGCCTTCCTGGATCAGGTCGGACAGCTCGAGGTTGGAGTTGACGTGCTTCTTGGCGATCGAGACGACGAGGCGCAGGTTGGCCTTGATCAGCTTGAGCTTGTCCTCGAGGATGGTGTCCTCGAGGCGGATGATCTTGTCGTTGAGCTCGAGGAAGCGGTCGATCGGGATCGGCAGCGTGTTCTGGATGCGGTCGATGCGGTCGACGACCACCTCCATGTTCTCCATCGCGGCCTCGACGGCGGTCGGGGCGTAGCCGGTCTTGGCGCGGAACGCCTCGGGGCGCATCTTGCCCTTCTTGAGCGCGGCGAAGTAGGTCTTGAGCTCCTCGTGCGAGCAGCCGTAGCGCCGCTGGTAGCGCTCCATCTCGTCGCGGCACTCCTCGATCTTGCCGGCGAGGTTCTTGATCTTGTTCGTCAGGCGCTTGATCTTGTCCTGGTTGAGGTTCAGGTTCAGGATGCGCGCGATGACGAGCTTGTTGATCTGCTCGATCTTCTTCTGGAGCTTGATGCGGCGCTGCGGCTTCAGCTTGACCGGCAGGAGCTTCACGCGCAGGGCGGCCATCTGCTTCTCGGCCTTCGTGATGAACTGCGCGACGGACTTCATCTTGCGGCGCATGCCGGACAGCTCGGCGTTGGTCTTGCGCCCGCGGGGCATCAGCTCCTTGGGCGTCATCTCCTGGGCCTCGATCAGGGTCTCCCACGAGCGGATCTCGCGCATGGTGACGGGCGACTCGAGGACGAGCATCCGGAGTTCTTTCTCGCGTTCGCGGACGTTGCGGGCCAAGGTGACTTCCTCTTCGCGGTTGAGCAGGGGCACGCGGCCCATCTCGGAGAGGTACATGCGGATCGAGTTGGAGATGTCCGACGAGCCGCCCCAGTCCTCGGAGAAGCGCTCGCGGCCGCGCTCGGGCGCGGCGGCGGCGGCGGGCTTCTTGCGGTCGACGACCTCGATGCCGAGGTCCTCGAGCGCCGTCATCAGCTCGTCCATCTCCTCCGACTTCATGTTCGCCGCCGACACGGTGCGGCTGATCTCCTCAAGCGTTAGGTAACCATGCTCCTTACCTAGACCGATCAAGTTCTTCATCGCCTGACTCGTCTGAATCGCCATGTCTCTCCTTACGCCAAATCCATTAACGCTTCGTGCCCTTCAATTCCGCGGCCAGGCGATGGTACTCATCGCGCAGGCCGGGGTCCACCGGTGCGTTTCCCGACAAAACCAGGGGCTCGAGCTCCTTCAGGCGGCGCTGCGTGCGGCGCTTGCCGACGAGCGCGCGCAGGGTCGCCGCGGGGTCGTCGTAGCCGAGCTCGTCGCCGAGCAGGCGCGAGGCCACGGCGCGCTCCGCCGGCTGCAGCGCGTCGAGCAGGCGCGGCGCCCATTTCCCGTCGAGCGGCAAGGTCTTGAGCGCCGTGACGATCTCCCGCGCCGAGGCCGACTCGAGGTCGGCCGCCAGGACCTCCGCGGCCGACGCGGGCGTCTTGAACAGCAGCCCGAGCAGCTGCAGGTCGCCGGCCGGGATCATCGCGGGCTTGACCGGCGCGGACACCGCGGCGGCCGCGGGCGCGGCGTTCGGGGAAGGGCGCCGGCTCGCCTGCGGGATCGCTTTTCCGCCGGAGCGCCGCAAGGAATCCTCGTTGAGGCCCAGGCGCGCGGCGAGGCGGCGCACCCACTCGTCCTTGAGCACCTCGTCGGGGCAGCGGGCGATGGTGGACAGCACGTCCTTGGCGATGGCGGACTTCGCCTCGGGGGTGAGCTCGCCCGCGCGCTTGATCAGCAGGTCGGTCTTGAAGGCGACGAGGTCCTGGGCGTTATTAAGGGCGGACGAAAACGCCTCGAGACCCTTCGCGTGCAGGTATTCGTCCGGGTCCTTGCCCTCGGGCACGGAGGCGACGCGCGTCGCGATGCCGGACTCGAGCGCGACCTCGGCGCCGCGCACCGCGGCGTTCTGGCCGGCGCTGTCGGCGTCGAAGACGATGGCGATCGAGTCGGCGTAGCGCTTGATCAGCAGGGCGTGCTCGGGCGTCAGCGCGGTGCCCAGGGGCGCGCACGCGGTCTTCAGGCCGTGCTGGTGGGAGGCGATCACGTCCATGTAGCCTTCCATCAGGTGCGCCTTGCGGGCCTTGCGCGTCTCGGCGAGGCCCTCGTACAGCCCGTAGAGGACCCGGCTCTTCGAGAACACGGGCGTCTCCGCGGTGTTCAGATACTTGGGTTCCCCATCACCCAGCGTACGGCCCCCGAACCCCACGAAGGCGCCCTTCGCGTCGCGGATCGGGAACATGAAGCGGTCGAAGAAATAATCGCGGATGGACCCGTCGGCGCGTCTCGCCGCGAGACCGGCCTTCATCAAGATCTCTTCCGAGAAGCCTTTCTTCAGGGCGGCGGGCACGAGGTTGCCGTTGCGGGGCGCGAAGCCGAGGAGGAAACCCTCGACGGACGCCTTGCTGAGGCGCCGCTTCGCGGCGTAGGCTCGAGCGGCCTCGGCGGCGGGGTCCTTCTTCAGCAGCTCATGATAATGCATCGCGGCGAACTCGTTCGCCTCGCGGATCTTGATGCGCTCCTTGTCCGCGGGGCCGAGCTCGCGGTCCGCCTCGATCTTGACGCCCGCCCGCAGGGCGAGCTTCTCGGCGGCCTCCATGAACGAGAGGTTCTCCGACTTCATCACGAAGGTGAAGGCGTCCCCGCCCTCGCCGCAGCCGAAGCAGTGGAAGGTCTGGCGCTCCGGGGTGACGATGAACGACGGGCTGCGCTCCTGATGGAACGGGCAGCGCGCCTTCATGTTGCGGCCGGCGCGCGTCAGCGGGACGTACTCCCCCACCAGCTCGACGATGTCGAGCCGGGAGCGGATCAGTTCCAGCGTTTCGGGAGGTATCAGGGCCAAGCGATTCTCGGGAAATTAGGACGGACCGACGCCGCGCTCGCGCGCGGCGCCGGCCCGTCTCGGACTCTAGGGCGTGCGGCGGCGCTTGGAGCGGCGCAGCTTGCGACGCGCTTCGGCGGCCTTCAGCTTGCGCTTCATCGCGGGGTTCATGTAACGCTCGCGGCGCTTGACTTCCTTCAGCACCCCGTTGCGTTCGCACTCCCGCTTGAAGCGGCGCAAAGCCTCCTCGAGGCCCTCGCCTTCACGCAGTTTAATGAAAACCATAGTTAGATATTCACCACCTTTCCACGAATGGAACGCAAAATATCAGCCGGGCGGCCATTGCATCGGCCGCCCTCCCAACAGATGATAATGAAGATGATCCACCGACTGGCCCGCGCCCTTCCCGTTGTTGGTCACGAGCCGGAACGAGGACAGCTTGACGCTCTCCGCGATCCGGCAGGCGACCCGCTGCAGATGACCCAATAACGGGGCATCCCCGTCCGTCGACGCGCTCAATGACCCGAGATGCTTCTTCGGGACCACCAAGAGATGCGTCGGCGCCTGGGGCGTGATGTCCTTGAAGACGAGCGCTTGCTCGTCCTCATGGACGATCTGGGCGGGTATCTCGCGTCGGACGATACGGCAGAACAGGCACTGCTCCAACCGCAGAATTATAGCCTTCTGGGCCCCCCCCGGCAAGGGTCCTCGGCTCCCCCGTCAGGGTGGGTCCAATGGGAACGCGCGGAAATCCCGCGTTCTGTTGAAAATAATCCTTATTTTAAATATGGAATTAACTTTCGGCGCCGAAAGTGAATTACCGTTATTCTTGCTGGATTATTTTTTCAACATCGAGGGATTTTCGGCAAGGACCTCGCGGGCCTCGGCCCCGAGCCTTTCCTCGGTCGGCCAATGCGCGGCCAGGAAGGCGAGGAACAGACCGTAAGGCGCGAGGCCGGCCCAATAAGCGGGGTAGGCGCGCAGGACGCCGCCGCGCGCGGCGAGGAAGGCGACGACCAGGCCGAGAAGGCCCGCGCCCTCGCGCATGGCCAGGCGCACGATGAAGGCGGTCTGGACCCGCGCGCCGAGGGAGCCCGCGGGCTGGCGCAGGACCGAGCGCCAGGCGAACTCCGAGGCGACGATCAGGCCCAAGGCCAGGATCATCGCGGTCGTCGTCATCGAGTTGATCACCTGGACGCTTTTCGGGTCGGGGACCTGGCCGGCCGAGGCGGCGTAAAACCAGACGACGACGGCGGCGAAGGCCGTCAGTCCCGCGGCCATCGCGCCGGCGATGATCCGCAGCTGCCGCGCGGTCGCGGGCGGGACCCCGTCCGGGTTCTCGACGAGGCTCACACGCCCCCGAGCTCGTACTGCACCAGCGCCGCGGCGGCGATGGCCGCCGTCTCCGCCCGCAGCACGCGCGGGCCCATGCCGAACAGGACCGCCCCCTCGGCCTCGGCGAGCTCGATCTCCTCGTCGGAGAAGCCGCCCTCGGGGCCGACGAACAGGCTGACCTCGAGCGGGTCCGTGCCGCGCTTGGCGTCGGCCGCGCGCAGGGCGGGCCGAGCGTCTGCGACGCGATCGAGCCCTTCATGCCCTCCCACGCGACGAGGACGACGCCCTTGTCCTTGACCGCGCGGATCGCGTCGCGGAACTGCACCGCGTCGCGCACCGGCGGCAGGTCGGCCCGGCCGCACTGCTTGGAGGCGGCCATGATCAGGCGCGACCAGCGCTCGGCCTTGGCCTTGGTGCGCTCGATCTCGTGCAGCAGCACGACGGTGCGCGGCGTCAGAAGAGGGATGAAGGCCGACACGCCGAGCTCGGTGCCCTTCTCGAGCGCGTAGTCCCAGTGGCTGGCCTTGAGCAGGCCGAGATAGAGGTTGAGCGCGACGGGCGCGCGGGTGTCGTCGGCCTTGAGCGTCGCCGTGACCTTGCCGGTCACCGTGCCGTCGGCGTGCACGGCCTCGATGACGCCCTTGAAGCGCCCGCCCTTGCCGTCGAACAGGTCGAGCTCGGCGCCGGCGGCCAGGCGCATGACCTTCGACACATGAAAGGCCTCGGGACCCGCGAGGCGGAACTTGCTATGACCGACGTCTTCCGGCGCGACGAGGAATTGTGGCATGCGCCGATTCTAGCAACATCCGCGCGCGGCGCGCATGGGGTCAGGCACGCAAATTCGTTGAATTCTTTCCGGAGTAATCAACGAATTTGCGTGCCTGACCCCTTTGTTTACTCTTTGCCGAAGATGCGGCCGAACACGCTGTCGCTCTTGGCGTGGTCCTCGTGCAGGGTCTTCTGGAACGCCTCGAGGAGCTCCTTCTGCTTGTGGGTGAGCTCGCGCGGGACCTCGACCTTCACGTGGACGAGCAGATCGCCGCGGCCGCGGCCGTGGAGCTTGGGCATGCCCTTCTCCCGCACGCGCAGGGTCGCGCCGTGCTGGGTGCCGTGGGCGATCTTGACCGTCACCGGCTCGCCGTCGATGGTCGGGACCGTGGTCTGGCCGCCGAGCGCGGCGGTGGCGATGTCGACGGTCGCGCCGACGGACAGGTCGTCCTCCTTGCGCTCGAACCGGGGGTCCGGCTTGACGTGGATCTCGAGGTACAGGTCGCCGGGCTGCGCGCCGCGCGGGCCGCCCTCGCCCTCGCCGGAGATGCGCAGCGTCGCGCCGTGATAGATGCCCGGCGGGATCTTGACCTTGAGCTCGGCGTCCTTGCGCACGCGGCCCTGGCCCTTGCAGTCCTTGCACGGGTCCTCGACGATCTGACCCTCGCCGCCGCAGCGCGGGCAGGTCTGGGACATCGCGAAGAAGCCCTGGGACACCTGGACGCGGCCGGAGCCGCGGCACTGCGTGCAGCGCTTGACGCCGGAGCCCGGCTTGCCGCCGGAGCCGTGGCAGGTGCCGCACGACTCGACGCGCTGGAAATGGAGCGGGAGCTGGACGCCCTTGAAGGCGTCCTCGAGGGAGATCGTGGTCTCGTACTTGAGGTCGTTGCCGCGCGCCTGGCGGCGTCCGCCGCCTCCGCCTTGCCGGCCGCCCTGGCCGCCGAAGAGGTTCTCGAACAGGTCGCCGAACACCTCGTTGACGTCGACGCCCTGGCCGAAGCCCTCGAAGCCGGGGCCGCCCCCGCCGAAGCCGCCCGCGCCCTGGTTGACGCCGGCCTCGCCGTACTGGTCGTACATCTTGCGCTTCTTGGGGTCCGACAGCGCCTCGTAGGCGCCGTTGATCTTGCGGAACTGCGCCTCGGCTTCCTTGTTGCCGGGGTTGCGGTCCGGGTGATGCTTCATGGCGAGCTTCCGGTACGCGGATTTGATCTCCGCGTCCGTCGCGTTGCGCGCGACGCCTAACAGCGAGTAATAGTCTTCAGCCATGATGTTGGGTTTATCCCGGACCGCCGTCGTCTAGCACCCTTCGGGTGCCAGACGACAGCGGTGGCCGGGCCGACCCTGATTATTTCTTTTCCTCGTCGACGACTTCCGCGTCGACGACGTTGTCCTTGCCCTTGGCTTCGGCGCCGGCCGCGGCCTCGGGGCCGCCCGCCTGAGCGCCGCCCTTCGCGGACTCGGCCTTGTACATCTCCTCGGCGAGCTTATGGGACGCCTTGAGCAGGGCCTCCTTGGCCTTGTTGATGGCCGCAAGGTCGTCGCCCTTCAGCGCTTCCTTGAGCTCGGAGATGCCGCGGTCGATGTTCTGGCGGTCGTCGGCGGAGACCTTGTCGCCGTGCTCCTTCAGCGCCTTCTCGGCGGAGAAGAGCAAGGTGTCGGACTCGTTCTTGGCGGTGACCTTCTCCTTGAACGCCTTGTCCTCCTCGGCGAACTGCTCGGCCTGCTTGACGAATTTCTCGATTTCCGCTTTGTCTAACTTATTAGAAGCGCTGATCGTGATGTGCTGCGCTTTCTTGGTGCCGAGGTCCTCCGCCTTGACCGACAGGATGCCGTTGGCGTCGATGGAGAACGTCACCTTGATCTGCGGCGTGCCGCGCGGGGCCGGCGGGATGCCGTCGAGGTCGAACTTGCCGAGCGGCACGTTGTCCGACGCCTTCGGGCGCTCGCCCTGGAGGACGTTGACCGTCACCGCGGGCTGGTTGTCGGCCGCGGTCGAGAACGTCTGGGACTTCTCGACGGGAACGGTCGTGTTGCGCTCGATGACGGGGGTCATCACGCCGCCGAGGGTCTCGATGCCCAACGTCAACGGGGTCACGTCGAGCAGGAGGACGTCCTTCACCTCGCCGGTGAGGACGGCGGCCTGGACCGCGGCGCCCGCGGCGACGCATTCCATGGGGTCGATGCCGCGCTCGAGCTTCTTGCCGACGTAGTCCTCGACGAACTTCTGCACGATGGGCATGCGCGTCGGGCCGCCGACGAGGATGACCTTGGTGATGTCGGAGGCCTTGAGCTTGGAGTCGTTGAGCGCCTGCTCGATGGAGGTCTTGCAGCGCCGGACGATGGGCTCGACGAGCGTCTCGAGCTTCGCGCGGCTGATCTTCAGCGCGAGGTGCTTCGGGGCGTTGTCGACGGCGGTCAGGTACGGGAGGTTGAGGTCGGTCTCGAAGGTCGTGGAGAGCTCGATCTTCGCCTTCTCGGCCGCCTCGCGCACGCGCTGGTAGGCCATCGGGTCCTTGCTCACGTCCGCGCCGGTCTCCTTCTTGAACTCGGCGACGATGTAGTCCACGAGCGCCTTGTCCATGTCCGTGCCGCCGAGCTGGGTGTCGCCCGAGGTCGAGATGACCTCGAACACGCCGCCGCCGAAGTCCATGATGGTGACGTCGAGCGTTCCGCCGCCGAGGTCGAAGACCATGATCTTATCGTCCTTGCCCGTCTTGTCGATGCCGTAGGCGAGGCAGGCGGCCGTGGGCTCGTTGACGATGCGCACGACCTCGAGGCCCGCGATGGTGCCCGCGTCCTTCGTCGCCTGGCGCTGGTTGTCGTTGAAGTAGGCGGGGACGGTGATGACCGCCTTGTCGATCGTGGTGCCGAGGAAGGCCTCCGCGTCGCGCTTCACCTTCTGGAGCAGGAAGGCGGAGAGCTGCTGCGGCGTGTACTCCTTGCCGTCCGGGGCCTTGTACTTGTGGTCGGTGCCCATCTTGCGCTTGAAGGCCATGAAGGTGCCTTCAGGGTTGGCGACCGCCTGGCGGCGCGCCGGCTCGCCGACGAGCAGCTGGCCGTCCTTGGCGAACGCCACGTAGGACGGGAACGCCTTTCCGCCGATGCTGGTGCCCTCGGCCGAGGGGACGATGGTGGGCTTGCCGCCCTCCATCGCCGACGCCGCCGTGTTCGAGGTGCCCAGGTCGATACCGATGATCTTGCTCATGATTTTGCCTCCGTTGCGTCAGATTTCTTCTGCAGGCGCACCTTCGCGGTGCGCAGCACTTTGTCGCCGAGGAGGAAGCCGGCCTGGAGCACGTCGGCCACCGCCCCCTCCTCGAACCCCGCCCGGTCCACGAAGCCGAAGGCCTCGTGGTAATGCGGGTCGAACGACTTCCCGAGCGGGTCCATCTTCGTCACGCCTTCTTCTTTGAAAAGCTTGTCGTACTCCCGGAAGATCGCTTCCATCCCCGTGGCCAGCGGCGAGTCCGCGTGCCCGGTCTTCACTTCCTCGTGCGCGTGGCGCAGGAGGTCGTACAGCGGCAGCAGCTTCGACAGCACGCCGGCCGCGCCGAGCCTGTACCAGTCCGGCTTCTCGCGGTCCACGCGCTTGCGGTAGTTCTCGAACTCGGCCTTCAGGCGCAGGAGCTGGGAGTAGTAGTCGGGCTCGGCCGGTTTCTCGATGACCGGAGCCGTCGCCGTCTCCTCGGCCGACGCCGTCTGGTCGCTCACGTCGTCGCTCACTTGCGTCCCTCCAGGCCCTTCGTCTCCAGGTCCCACTCGTTGAGGCGCGTCTCGACGAGCCGTCCGACGAAATCCACGAGCCCCATCATGCGCGAGTACTCCATGCGCTTGGAGCCGATGACGCCCAGCACGCCCAGCACGCGGTCGCCGTGGCGGTACACGTGGGTGATGACGCTGGCGTTGCGCAGCTCGGGCAGGCCGCTCTCCGCGCCGATGCGCACGCGCACGCGCTTGGGCGTCGAGATCTCGTCCTCCTCGAGCTCCTTCTCCAGCATCAGCGCGAGGCGGTCCTTCTCGCCGATGACGCGCATCAGGGACTGGACCGTCTTGAGGTCGCCGAACTGCTCGGCCTGGCTCAGGATGTTGTCCGCGCCCTCGACGTAGATCGACTCGGGGGAGGTCACGCGGCCGACCTCGGTGAGCAGCTCGCCGGCGAGGCTCGTCAGCTCGGCGAACTCGCGCTCCATCTGCGAGAGCTTGTTGAGGACCATGCCCTGGGCCTTGTCCACGCTGACGCCGCGGATGTTCTCGTTGAGGAAGCGGTTGAGCATGTTGACCTGGCGGGCGCTCGGCGCGAAGGCGAGCTGGATCGGCCAGTGGCGAACGAGGCCCGAGTCGGTGATCAGCACGCCCAGCACGTTGCGGCCGCCCAGCGGCAGGAGCTCGAGGCGCTTGATCGCCTGCTTGCCCATGTGGGGCGACAGCACGATGCCGGCGCCGTGCGAGACGCGCGAGAGCAGGCGCGAGGTCTCCGACAGCAAGGTGTCGAGCTCCTCGATGCGGCTCTTGTACTGCGTCTCGATGCTCTCCTTCTCGGAGGCGGCCAGGCGCTGCACGCCCGACAGGTAGTCCACGAAGAAGCGGTAGCCCTTGTCCGTGGGCTCGCGGCCGGCCGAGGTGTGGGCCTGGTGCAGGAAGCCCTCGTTCTCGAGCTCCTGCAGGATGCTGCGGATGCTGGCGCTCGACAGGTCGAGCCCGGCCTCCTCGGCGATCAAAGCGGACGAGACCGGCTTCGAGGTCTTGATGAAATAGTGGACGATCCACTGCAGAAGGTGGCGCTTGCGCTCCTGGACGACCTCGGGTTTCAGTTGTCTCATGTCGTTGGCGTATACTGGCAGTCCGCTGATTCGACTGCTAATATTTTACCGCAAGCCGCCAAAGTTGTCAATCCCCCCCTTCGACTGCCAAAAATGCCCCCCTGGGGTCAGACCTCCCGTTGTTGCGTTGTTTGTGCCCCCCTGGGGTCAGACCTCCCGTTGTTGCGTTGTTTGGGTCTGACCCCGGCAATGCAACAGTGGGAGGTCTGACCCCAAACGAAAGCGGCCCGGCTCGAACGAGCCGGGCCTCCTTTCTAAAGGACGGGCTTACTGGTTGGGGCTCGCCTGGAGCGCGCCGGCCTTGGCGCCCATGATGACCTCGTCGATGATGCCGTATTTTTGGGCTTCCTCTGCAGACATATAATTATTGCGCTCCATGTCGCGGTTGATCTTCTCGAAGGTCTGGCCGGTGTGCTTGGCCATGATCTCCTCGAGGATCTTGCGGGTGTGGGCCATCTCCTTGGCCTCGACGATGATGTCGGTGGCCTGGCCGGAGATGCCGCCAACGAGGGGCTGGTGGATCATGATGCGCGAGTTCGGGAGCGCGTAGCGCTTGCCCTTGGAGCCCGCCGCGAGGATGACCGCGCCGAAGCTCATCGCCATGCCCATGCAGATCGTGGTGATCGGGGCCTTGATGAACTGCATCGTGTCGTACACCGCCAGGCCGGCCGTGACCATGCCGCCGGGGCTGTTGATGTAGAGGTTGATGTCCTTGGTGTTGTCGTCGCTGTCCAAGTAAAGGAGCTGGGCGATGAGGGTGTTGGCGGAGTCGGTGGTGAACTCGCCCTCGTAGCCTCCGACGAAGATGATGCGGTCTTTCAGCAGCCGCGAGTAGATGTCGTAGCCGATGACGGAGCCCTGCGTGGCGCGCTCGATGACTTGGGGGATCAGGTTCATGGCCGTGATTGAAGCAAATTTCCTATCCTCGGTGCATGGACAACGAGGCCCTCCCCGGCTACCCCGGAACGCGCGGCATGAACTTCTGGGAGGCCGACGCCACCTTGCGCGACGTCGCCGGCCCCATGCTCACGCCGCAGGGCCGGACGCGCTCCTCGGAGTTCGGCGCGCTGGCGGGGCGCACCCTCGACGCGCTCATCGACAAGGCCCACAAGCCCGAGAACCTCCCCCGCCTCGTGGACGGCGCCGTGAAATACTGCCCGGAGCAGATCGAGGCCCGGCGCCACCTCGCGCGCGCGATCTACGGCGGCCCCGGCCCGCTCACCTTGACCGAGCGCATGACGCGCGCCATCATCGCCAACTACTGCGGCGAGGGCGGCATCACCTGCCCCTTGGCCATGACCGACGGCCTCATCGGCCTATTAGAGAAACGCGGCAGCGCCGCCCAGATGCGGGAGTTCCTCCCCCGCCTGAAATCCGACGACCCCGAGTGGGCGCTCACCGGCGGGCAGTACATCACCGAGAAGCAGAGCGGCTCCAACGTCGCCGCCAACGAGACGACCGCCTCGCCCAACGCCGACGGGAGCTGGTCGCTGACGGGCACCAAATGGTTCTGCTCGAACCCCGGCGAGCTGTGGGTCACGACGGCCAAGACGCCGCAGGGCGTGGTCGCTCTGTTCCTCGTCAAGCGCAAGAATCCCGACGGCTCGCTCAACGGCCACAAGATACTGCGCCTCAAGCCCATCGGCGGCACGCGCGGCAAGGCCACCGTCGAGGTCGAGTACACGGGCGCCAAGGCCGAGATGATCGGCCGGCCGCGAGAAGGGATGGTCCTGCTCGTCAACGAGATACTCTCCGTCTCGCGATTGCACGTCGCGGCCGCCGCGCTCGGCTTCGCGGGGCGCGCGGTGCTCGAGGCGCGCACCTTCGCCGACTGGCGCCTGGCCTACGGCAAGCCGCTGACCGCGCTGCCCGCCGTGCGCACCAAGCTCGCGACGATGGAGGCCCTGCACGCGGGCATGCTCACCGCCTTCTACCGAGGCCTCGCGGCGCTCGAAGCGGGCGACGCCGACGCCGAGGCGCTGGTGCCGATGCTCAAGGTGGAGGTCTCGATGCGCGGCAGCGAGATCGTGCGCGAGGCGCAACTGCTCATCGGCGGCCACGGCATACTGGATGATTTCTCCCCGCTCAACCGCCTCGCCGACGACGCGATCGTCAACGAGATCTGGGAGGGCACGCATCCCATACTCGCGGGCCACGCCGCGAAGGCCCTCCGGCGGCCGCGCGTGCTGGAAAGCTTCCTGGCCCGTGTGTCCGACGACTCCGACGAGGAGTCCCTGGAGCGCTTCGCGTCCATGGTCAAGCTCAGCCGGGCCTGGGACGAGGACGAGCGCGGCCTGCGCGACGAGGAACTGGTCGCCGAAGCCTACCTGCTGGCCTCGGGCTTCTAAGCCTCGACGACGCGGCCCAAGGTCATCAGCTCCTTGGTGAGCGCCTTCCAGCGGCGCTGCACGCTCGGGTCCGACGGGGCCATGCGGTAGGAGCGGGCCTTCGACTCGACGGGCGAGACCTGGCCGTCGGCGTCCGGCTCGACCGGGGCGATCTGATGCTCGACGCTCATCAAGGTGCCCTCCAGGCCGACGCGGTAGATCCACACGTGGACCTTGCCCTTGCCCGTCCTCGGGTCCACCTCCCAGGATTCGCTCGTCGCCTCGAGGTGCGAGAAATAGCGCCGCATCACGGCCTGGCGGAACATGGAATCGCTCGGGGCCTCCGCGAGCTCGGCGGGGATCTCGACGAGGTTGGCCTGGAGGTTCTTGAAGCGTCCGTTCGCGTCGGGCTTGCCGATGCGCGTGTAGATGTTGCCGATGCCCTGCTCCATCTCCACCTGCTCGCCGTCCTTGACGAGGCGGTCCGTCAGCGACTTGACCGGCTTCGGGTCCACGGCGGCGGGCGTGAGCTTGTCGCGCAAAGTGCGCGTCGAGCGCGCGGCGGCGGCGAGGTCGTCGGCCTGGCCGGAGGAGACGAAGGTCTGGGCGGAGGCGGGCAAAGCGAGGGCGAGGACCAGCAAGGAGAAGGTGGCGTTCATGTCTTAAGGATAGCGGCGGTCCGGGGCGGCGGCGAGGGTCCGGGGGCCCCCGCCCGGGCGGGTCCGTTGGCCTAGGGGTCCGCAAGTCGTATAATCAGCGCGTGAAAGAAACCGCGTTCGACCCCGCCGCCCACACCGCCGAGGCCAAGGAGGTCTGGAGCGAGTCCGCCGAGCGCTACGAGAAGCTCTCCAACTCCCTGTTCGCCAAGACCGCCGAGGAGTTCGTCGAGTTCGCCGGCCTGCGCAAGAAGTGGCGAGTCCTCGACGTGGCCTGCGGCCCCGGCATCGCGACCCGCGCCGCCGCGGCGCGCATCGACGAGAAGGGCTCCGTCCTCGGCGTGGACCTGGCCCCCGGCATGCTGGCCCGCGCGAAGGCCGTCCCCGCGGCCAAGCGCTGCGCCCCGATCGAGTACGCCGAGATGGACGTCCACGACCTCAAGCTCGAGACGGGCTCCTTCGACGCCGCGATCTCCCAGCTCGGGCTGATGCTGTTCGCCCAGCCCGACAAGGCGCTGGCCGAGATGGTCCGCGTGGTCAAGCCCGGCGGCGTCGTCGCCTGCCTCGTCCAGGGCCGCCGCGAGAAGATGCTGTTCACCTCGCTCGTCCTGCACGCGATCACCGAGTGCGACCCCGACCTGCGGGCCCCGTACGGCGCCCCCACGATCTACTCGTTCGGCCCCGACGGCGCGCTCGAGGCGGCCTTCGCGCGGGCGGGTCTGCAGGAGCTGTCGACCAAGCGCCTCAACGGCACCTTCCGCTTCGCCTCGCCCGAGGAGTACTGGACGACGATGACGGAGGGCGCGGGCCGCACCGGCGCCATGCTGCGCAGCCTCGACGAGAAGGGCCAGGCCTGGGTCAAGAAGACCGTTCTACGCCGGGCGTTGAAAAACAAGACCAGATCCGGCGTCGAAATTCCATATGAGTTCATGATGGCGCGAGGCTTCAAGGCCGGACGATGAGCCGCTTCGAGGCCAACGTCTTCGCCCAGCCGGAGCTCATCGCGCGGGCCCTGCGCGCGCCCCTGCCCGCGTGGATGAAGCCGCCGCGAGGGAAGAAGATCTTCTTCGTCGGCGTCGGCACCAACCACCACGCCGCGCGCATCGCCGCGTGGCTGTGGAGCGGGGCCGGCCTCGACGCGCGCGCCGTGCACTCTTACGACTTCGTGTCGCGCCCGTACAAGCTCTCGAAGGGCGACCTCGGGGTGTTCCTCTCTCACCGAGGCGGGACCAAGTCCTACACCGTGAAGGCCGAGGCGATGGCCCGCCGCGCCGGGGCGGAGACCGTCGCCGTGTGCGGAGCCGGCGCGGTGTGGAAAGGTCCGAAACGGCGCCTGGAGACCTGCGAGCTCGAGGACACGGGCGCCTTCACCAAGTCCTTCACCACGACCATGGTCTGGCTCCTGCGCTGGGCGGGCAAGCCGGCCTTGCTGGCACCCTTCCCCCGCGCGGGCACGAGCCTGAACTGGGGCCCGGACTCGCCGAAGGTGACGGCGGACACCGACCTCGTCCTGCTCGGCGACGGCCTGCGCGAGTGGGTGGCCTGCGAGACGGCGCTCAAGCTGCTCGAGACCGCGCACCTGCGCGTGCGCGCCTACGGCCTCGAGGAGTTCCTGCACGGGCCGCACATCTCGGTCGGCAAGGGCTCGCTCGTCATCGGCTTCTCCACCGTGGGCGAGACCCGCTGGGACGCCGCCCACCGCTACCTCGACACCATCGGCGTGCCCTTCCTCGACGTCGCCAACGCCGACTGGCTGGCGCAGATCCTGTGGGGACAGCGCTTCACGGTCGACGCCTGCCGCTCTTTGGGCCTCGACCCCGACGACCTCCGCGCGAGCGAACCCGCCTACAAGAAAGCCCTCGCCGGGCTTTAGCCCCGCGAAGGCTTCCTCGTCAAAAGCGAGGCCGATCGTTTCGATGGATTCCCGTGTGGTCCTCCAGAGCATCCCGCCCCCTCGGCGGTATTCCCTAGGTTCTCTCGCGAGTTGACCTTTCGAGGCGTTCGGCCAGGGCCGGTAGGTCTCCGCTCTCTTTGGGGCGGCTCGAGGTTTTGATTCTCGAGTGCGACCTTATCGGCACTCTCAGTGTAGCCCCGCCCCCGGCGGGCGTCCAGTCAAATGCTTTTCAATTCCCGCCGGGGGCGCGTCACATCTCCGCTATTTCGCCGGCGCCTCGACGGCGGCGGGCACGGCGCACTTCGACGCGCCGCACTTGCCCGCGAGGTAGCCGCCCGTCGCGCCGATCGCCAGCAGCGCGATCGCCGCGAGCGCCTTGCCGCCGCAGCACTTCGACTTGTCGCAGCACGCCTTCCCGTCCTGGCCGTCCTTCTTCTCGTTGTCCATGTTCATTCTCCTTTTGAATAGTTCGACTTTCGAATCATTTACGGCAAAAAAAATCAGCCCGCGGCCTTCTCCTTCTTGATGAGCTCCGAGATCTTGCCGAACAGCGAGACCAAGGCGTCCTGCTCGTCGGCGTTGAGGCCCTTGAGCATGCCGCGGGCGAACTCGACGGGGCCCGCCATCGCCTCCTCGTTGAGCTCCCGGCCCTGCTCGGTGAGCTCGACCTGCACGACGCGACGGTCCTCGCTCGAGCGGTCGCGCTTGACGAGCTTCTTGCTGACGAGGCGGTCGATGAGGCCGGTGGCGCTCGACAGCGAGAGGCAGATCATGTCGGCCAGGCCGCTCATCGGGCAGCACTCCTGGCGTCCGACCGCGCGCAGGACGCGGACCTCCTGCCAGGTGAGCTTCTCGCGCACCGCCGAGTTCTTCTTGTCGGCGTTCTCCGCCTCCTCCATCACGATCTGGAGGTGGTCGGTGAGCCGGCGCGCGCGGTCTTCGAGGTTCATGGTTCGGTTTTCGAATGCTTCGACTTTCGAAGTATATCACGCCCGCGCGCGGCTGTCAAGAGCCTAGGCCTTTTGCGGCGCGCCCGAAGGCCGAAGGCCCCACGCGGCGGCGGACGCCCGCGCGGTACACTGAGGGCATGGAAAAATGGGCCTACCTCATGCTCGCCTGCTCGCTGGGCACTTTCGCGTTCGCGTTCTACCTGATGAAGGGGGCGGGGCCATCGCGTCCGTCCTGGTAGGCGACGGGATTTCTTGCGGCGCGATTTGATAGTATCTTCACCTCGGCGGGGTAGCTCAGTGGCAGAGCACCGGTCTGAAAAGACGGACGCCGCTCCCGCCAAATCCCGCCTTTAAGCGACTTATTCCGCGTTTTGCGGCCTTTTCAGCAAATCGCGATTTGTCGCAGTTTGTCGTTGGATGGGGGTTTTTGTCGTCATCTCGACAAACATCTCGACAGAATTTTTCTCAATGGTGCACGCCCAACCGAGCCGCGGAACTCCAAGTTCACGGGGTTTGAAGGCCCCTCGGATGGGATGCGATAACGAAGGCGTTTGAACGACATGGCGCCTTACGGCGCCAGGGTTTTCGCTTCGCGAAAACCTGAGGGTGAAGCGGTAGAATAGGCGGCCGAGAACCGGTCTGGGTTTCCGAGCGCGAGTTGGTGGCGGGCATCTGCCTGTCGCGTAGCCTGCTGCTGCAAAGCATCGCGCAAACCCGCCCCGGCAATGTTCGGACCGGTGAGAACAACCTGTCGGCCTTCCTGAGCCGCAAACGTCTGGGGATGTCGCGAGCACAGCGCGCTTGCGTGGTGAGTACGCTCAAGCGCCTGGGCCGACGGCGCGTCTGGAAGCACGGCGGCAAAGCAGCGCTGATCATCGACGGGACGTCTCACGCCAAAGCGCGGTCGCGAGGCAAGAAACGAGGGATGCCCAAAAAGGGCAAGGTCCGGGTGCACAACCTGCCCACCGACGAGACGATCTTGGTGCCCGGCTACCAGGAGATCTGGGCCTGTCTTCTTCTGGCCGACCAAACGGTCCTGCCGCTGACGCGAAGACTTTGGAGCGAGAAGGGTCCCGATTGCGCGAGCATGAACCTAGCTGAGCTCGCGGAGATCCGGCGGGCGGCGGACATCGTGCGCGAGACGTTCAAGCTGGACGTGATCCTGGTGGCCGACAGCGGGTTTCGACGCAAGGACCTGCTGCATTGGCTCAAGAAAGTCGAGGCGATGGACTTCGTCATCCGCATCGAGGGGAAGCTGGCAATTCTAGCCGGCGGATCGAAGGGTCTGCTGGCGACGTTGGCGGCGTGGTGGCCCAAGCGCATGACGATCCAATGGCGAGAGAAGTCCAAGCACGTACTACTGTCGGACGTTTCGGCACGGCAGGTCGCCGTGCGTACCGAGTCTAAGGAGAGCGTCAGCTTCAATGCGCTGTGCCTAACGCCGACGGAGGAAAACAAAGAGCCGATGTTCCTGGCGACGACGCTGACGACTGAAACGATCGAGGACCTGACCCGGATCGTGAGGCTTTACTCGTGGCGATGGGGCATCGAGACGTTTTTCTGGAACTTTAAGCAGGCGCTGAACTGCGATTCGTGGCGGGTGTTCTCATCCTGGGAGGCGATCGACCGTCTGCTGACGGCGGCGCACATGGCCTATCTGGTTTTGGCGTTGATGCTGGAGTTTGCTCGTCGGGGCGGCACGATGGGGGCTCGAAGTTTGATGGAGCGGCTCACGCTCGTGCTTCGGTCTCGCTTCGCCCGGTCGTCAGAAGAACTGACGATGGGGCGGCTCATGAGGC
>JACPOW010000013.1:0-15529 GCA_016191335.1 Elusimicrobiota bacterium
CTACTCGATGTTTCGTTTTACAGGTTTTCGCGAAGCGAAAACCCTGGCGCCGCAGGCGCCATGCCGTTCAGCGCCTGAACGACCAACGAATTCTTCACAAAACTATGCCATGAGCCCATTTTACCGATGCGAATAACAGCAACGTGTTCGACGCCGGAGACACGCGCCTCGACACAAACTTCAACGATCTTGCGGACGCCTTTGAGCCGACGGCGTTTGATCGCGCGAACTGCGCGACACCGAATAACGATATCGAATGCCAAGCGCAGATGGCCGAAGTCATCGGACAGTTGGATTTTCAGGAAGCCGATTGGGCGAGCCCGGGCAAGCAACATTTCTAGCGGCGAGGATATGCTGATGAAGAACACGGTAGGGATGGGACGGCTGCCCTGGACAAGAATTGGAATGGCGGCGCTCCTGGTGGGAGCATCGCGCGGCGTTGTGTTCGCGTTCGGGTACAGCTTCGATCCCATTCCCATGACGCGCGAAGCCGAGCTTGTAGTGGTCGGCAAGGTCGTCACGCTGAAAGACAAGAGCATTGATGTGAGAGTCAACCGGACGATCAAAGGCAGCGTCAAGGGCTCCACGATTGAAGTCCTGTGGGACCGGCAGCCACGATGGGAGTTCACTCCCGCCAGCTACAAAGAAGGCCAGGACCTTCTTCTGTTCTTGAAGCCTTCCGGTGCGGTTTATGAGCCCGTACACGGACCTGCGGGGACCCTGGATCTTTCCGCTGACGATGCCGCAACGTACCCCGAAGTCATCGACAAGCTGCTTGAGTTTGATCGTGCGGCAACTGCCGACGCGCGAAATGCGGTGCTCAAAGGCCTGCTTGCGCGAAAGGATAGGGCAGCGAGAATCAACGCCCTTCACTTGATTGGTCAAGAACATGAGAAACGTCGTCTCTCCCCCGGGCCATTGAAGGATGCGGTGACGCAGTTGACAGCCGATCCTGACGCAAAGGTTGCCGGGAACGCTGTGCAGGCATTGGGAGATGTCGGGGACAAGTCGTCTGTCCCGACGCTCATCAATCTCCTTCGCTCACCGGATCAAAACGTGTCTAAAGGTGCCCACTCGATTTTAAAGCGGTGGACCGGTGCGAAGATCGAGGTTGACTCCAAAGGGCCGTCGGAGAAACGGGAGAAGTCCATCAAGGCGTGGCAGGACTGGTGGGAAAAGAACAAGGACAAGACAAAACTGCGGCGCTGACGTTTTTGTGGCCTCACAAGACTTCTGAAAGTGCAAGGCATGAGCCGACTACTACTCCTAGTCCTCGCCCTACTCCCGGCTTCCCAGGGCCTCGCTCAAGACGAGGAACCGACGCAGGAGCGGCAGGAAGCTTCCGCGAAGCTCGCGCCAGAACCCTCATCCCGCCTCATCAGGCAAGCCTTTCAGGGCGCGTTGAGCCCCGAACAGCTCCAGGCGCTCGGTCCCAGAGCTACCGCGCAACAGCTCCGGGACGCGATGACGCCGCAGCAGAAAGGCGCGGCGCGCGCCGGGCTGGCGGCGGCCGAGGCGAACGCCAAGACACCCGAGGAGCTTAAAGAAATCGCGCGCGGCTACCTCATCCTAGATGAGAACGCGCCCAACCAAGGCGAGGGCGCTCTCCGCGTGGCCGAGACTTTGCAAGCGGCGAACTCGGAAGACTCCGAGGGATTCTCCCTCGCGGGCAGCGCCTATCATCAGATGGGAGACTATCCTGCCGCCGCGCAATGGGCGCAGCGCGCCCTAGAGATCAATCCCAACGATGAGCGCGCACGGGCCGTGTTCATGCTGTCCAAAGACAGAATCAAGCGCGGCGCGGGTAGCTCGCCTGGAATAAGGGGCGTAGCGACGGGCCCGGACGGAATCACGGCGGCCGGGAGCGACTTCGCTATCCCCGAGAGGCACGATATTTCCCCGCAAGCCATGCCTTACGTCCGCCAAGCCATCGTCGCGCGCCGTGTGGACGACATGGCAGCGACATGGAGCAACGTGCAGGCTGCGATGAACGCCGATCCGACTTCAAAGACCGTGCAGAAGCTCTATGGGATGGCGAAGGAGGACCAAGCGCGCTACGCGGAGACGAAGGAATACCTGCGGCTCTCGGGGGATGCTCTAGACGCGGGCCGTTACCAGGATGCCGTCGCCTTGGCGCATCGGGCCTATGAACGTTCCGGAAGCCCGACGGTCAAGAAGATTCTGGAGCTGACGCAGCAGACGGCCGACAAGCGGGCGCAGGAGGCCGCCCCCAAGCCCGTAGCCTCAAAGACTCCGAAGAAGAAGGGCGTTCCGCTCTGGCCTATCGGCGCTATATTCGGGTTCACGGCCATAGGCTACGGCGTGGCGCGGGCAAGGACGACGTGGGCGGCGCAGGAGTCCGAGCCGCCCGAGGACGAGGACCCGAACTCCGAGAGAATTCAGAGGAACCGCCGTTACGCCAAGATGGCGGCGGTTTCCGCCGCAATCGGTTTTGGAATCGTCTATGGCATTCCATGGCTGATAGGGACCGGAGGCCCGGCCGCAATCAAGCTCATACGCGACAGCGGCGGCTCGCTCCAGAGAGTCGCCGCATCGGAAGCAGGCGCAATCGGCCCTGTCGCCCAGAAGACCGGAACGGTTTGGGACTCCATCAAGGCGACAGGACCCTCAATCGCTGGAACGGAAATCCCAAGTTCATTCCAAATCGCCGTCAACGGCAGACAGTTATGGGTTCATCCTAACGCCACGGAACATATGGGCGAGTACATCATTGGCCAGATCGAATCTGGAAGGGTAAGTCCAAACAGCGTGGGCATTCGCAGCCAGATGATGCTTGAAAGTTTTCGAGCAGCGGTTACTCAAGCCACGGCTCAGGGCATACGGCTAGGACAACAAATGAAGATTGCCGGATGGGAATTAAAGTTCAGCCAGCGCCCGAGCGATCCGTTGCCTGTTGTCGTGCATGCTCTGTATACTCAGTAGCGTCATGATGAAAATTATCAGCACGAGCGAGGATAAGCAGGCCAGCGTAGACCTGGACCCACATATCCCGTTTACCCTACGGCTAGGAATTCCGCCAGCCGGAGGATCATTTATCTGGCATTGTAGCGACGACGGGCCCGATGAGAACTCCTCTAGACTGGAGGTCTGGGTTCATGCTCGCACCGGCGCGATACATAAAGTCACGCTCGTTTGGATTAGTCCCGCCCGCGTCAAAGTGACCGAGGACTTCGACAATGGCCCCACGATTCCCACAACGGGGCGGGTGCCGGTTTGCGACACTGCACCATGGATGCAGGGGAAGGCCTGGAACAATCCCGAGGAGCCCGCCAAGAAGGGCATTGATGAGTCGCATCGTTTCGATTTGATCGTGGGCGAGAACTTCGCCTCCGTCATGTTCGCCGACATGGGCGAGCCGAAGTCTTGGTTCGTCAATCAGCGCTCACGCTTCGGGGTCAATGCCGAAGGTTTTCTCTGCCGCATCGACTTGATTAATCTTCGCCCCGAAGACTTGGAACAATTGCGCGAAGCGCTCGAACCCTCCGAGCCGAAGCCCTGACGGCACTGGCCGAGTGCGCCGTCCGTTGCATGATTGACGAGAGCCCCAGGCTCTCGTAGCGCAGATAGGCCTTTGGGCTCATCCCCTGCCAGGACCAACGCCCCTGGAGCCGGTCCTGGTCCTCCCCTAAACTAACTCATACCTCGTGTAGCCTGGGGGATTGGCCCCAGGGTATCCACGGCCCCGCCGAAACGGGGCGCGACCACGGGAGACGACTCGCTCGTCTCTCGTTTTTTGTTGCCCGAGAGCCGGGCCGGTCAGAGCGAAACGTGGAACCCGAGGCCAGAGAAGCACCTGTAGCACCCCCGCCAACCGGCGACGAGTTGCTGGCCGAACTGCGCCAGCAGACGCCGGAACCCCCGCGCCCCAAGCAGCCGGTACTTCCGACCACGCTGGACATTACCCTGGAGGAGGCGACGACTCTTTACGCGGCGCTGCACAAGAAAATAGCCCGTCCGCCGAAGCCCAAACCCGGCTCGGGAAAGGAAGAACTCCCGCCGCAGCTCTTCTGCCAGTGGCTCGAACTTCTGGAAAACTCGGTGCGCCAGATGCCCGAAACTCACCCGTTCGGACGCAAGAAACCCCGGCGCGTCATGCTCGAAACTCTTCCCTGGGAAGCTGGTTATCTCAAGCGCATGGTCAACAACAAGAAGCGAGACGAGGCCCGTAAGGATGCCGACTATTACGCGCTCAGGACCGAGGGCGAGCAGCGCCGTAGCGAGATCGCCGCGAGGCGCGGCAAGCGCCTCCGGGCAGGCGTCGTCGGCCCCGCGAAGCCAACCGAGGCCGAAGTCGAACTAGCCCGGGAAGAGCTGATGGACACCCTCGACACCTGCCCGCGCGGCCTTGAGCTGGCTATCTATCTGAACATTACCGACGGGAACGTCTCCCGGGTCTCGCGTCTGTTCAGCCAGCCCCAGCGCACTGTCGCCCACGCCGTAGCCCGCCTGCGCAAGCATCTGCTCGCCAAGGGCTACTCAGCCTAGCTTCCGGCTCTAAGCCGCCGTCGCGGGCCTCCTCTGGCCCGCTCTCAGGCGCAGCAGCGCGAGCCCTCCGCAGGGCCTGCAAGGCCCTCCCAGGCCCGTTCACGGGCCGTCCGACTGCCCGAGTGTCAGCGATTTGCCCCGCTCGCGGGATAGGTAAGTGGGGAGTTCCCAGGCTCCAAAGAGACGATTTGGCTAACTTTGCCGTTCTGTCCGTCATAGAGGTTGCAGGGGAAGATTCTCGACGGAAGGGCGTTCTGAGGCGGCAGGGAGCGGCACCGAACAGTGGCGCGGCGAGTGGCCCCAACGAGAAACGGCGGCTGCCGCAGTCTTTTTCGTCCTGCCTGTCGTCTCTCTTCGAGAGACTTTTCCTCCCAAGCCCACCCCCACAACGATGTGGTGCTGGGCTTGGGAGGCGGCTGGCAGAAAAAGACTGCGGCAGCCAAAGGAGTAGGAGGTGAGAGAGAAAAACAACAGAACAGCAACGACAACGAAACGAACGGTAGGAAAACAGGGAGCTGGATTGCATGAGTAAGTGAGGGGCAATGAAGAACGACAGAACAGAAAAAACTTTGAGGAGGTAACGGTTGATAAACGGCAAGCGGGCGGCGGGCAGGGCGAGAGGGCGGGCAAGGTTGCAGGAGCGCGACTTGGAATTGCTGGGGGCGCTTGAGCATTGGGGCGTGCTGGGGCTGGGTCAGATAGACGGACTTCTGTTCCACCCGGAGCGGCCCGAGGGCGAGCGAATGGGACTCTTCTTCAACGAGTACACGGAGAAAACCTACCGGCTCTCCGGGTACAAACGGCTCCAAGACCTGAGGAAATCCGGGCACGTCGCGGCGCATTTTTACCGGGATTTTCCCGTGGCGTTCACGCTCGGCGGCAAGGGACACCGGGCGATTGCGGCGGCGGGAAGGGCGGGGTTCACAGGCTTCCGGCGCTCGGTCTCGGGCTTCATCAAGTGGAGCTCAACAAGAAGTCCGCCAAGTGGTATCCCGGCGTCTGGGAGAACTACCGCGCGCAGCTCCCGGCCGGTGCCGCCGTGCTGTACCTCACCGACTGGCCCAGCGGCCCGGACTTCATCAAACGCCAAGCGGGCAGGCTCGGCATGGGCTTCATCTACGCCTGCGCGCTCGCGGACTTCCGCGCCAGCGCCGGGCGCAGCGCCTTCATCAACTGCGAAGGGCGGGCCCTGACGCTGGGGGCTCCCGCCGCACCCGTGGCGGCCGGCGCCGGCCTGACGCCGGCGAGCCTGGCCCCGACGTCCAACGCTCAAGTCCTGGGAGGTGTCGCGTGATCATCAATGCTCAAGTTGCCATGGCTCTTGCGGTAGTCGGCGTCCTGGCGGGGGCGGCGCTCGCGTATTTCGAGCGGCGCAAGTGGGCGGTGCTGCTCGTGTTCGTGACCCTGGCGCTAGCCGCGCCGTCCATCATGTGGCCTACGCTCATGGAGCTTCGCAAGGACTCGCATGGACTGCGCCGCGTGCCGTTGGCGGCGCTCGAACGCGCCTGCTTCATGGCGTCCGTGCCGCTCGGGCTGTTCTTCGGCGCGCTCGTGGCCTTCCGCCTGGGCGGCCGGAACGGGCGCAAAGCCCAGTGGGACGTGCCGCGCGCGGCGGGCGAACCCGGCAAGGCGCTGGCCCGGATTCTGGACGCCGGGCCCGGCAAGGAAGGGACCTTGCTCGGCGAGTCCAACGCGGGCCAAGTCCACGTCACCGACCCGGAGCGCGAGGCGCACATGCAAGTCGTCGGCCCCTCGGGCGCGGGCAAGTCTCAGCTCCTGTTCGCGCTCTCGGGCCAGGACATGAAGCGGGGAATGCCGGTGTTCTTCATGGAGGCCAAAGGCGACAGCTCGGACTTCGACCAGTTCTTGAAGCTGGCCGGGAAGGCCGGGCGCTTGGGCGACGTGCGCTACTTCAACCCCCAGGACCCGCGTTCGATGACCTTCAACCCGATACGGCGACTGCCCGGGCAGGACGAGACGGCGATAACCAATCAACTTGCCCGCGCGATCGGGCGCGAGCCCACGTCGAAGGGCGAGGGGCAGGACTATTACCGCTCGCTGGACTACGCCCGCATGCTGCACATGATCGAGGTATTCCTGGCGACGGGCCGAGAGTTCACCCTCAAGGACTGCCTCGCCTACTTCAACTCGGCCAAGGCGCGGGAGAAGGCCTTCGGGCTCTGCCCCGCCGCGCGGCTTGTGGACGCGGCCTGGTCAGACTTCAAGCAGGGCACGGATACCGCGGCGCTCACGTCGGCTATCGCGCCCTGGACGACCGGGGAGTTGGGACGGCTGCTCAACAGCTACACGCCGGACATCCGCCTCGAGGAGGTGTTCGACGGGCGGCAACTCGCCTACATGGCCGTGCCCGTGGGCCATCTGCAAATGCTCGCAAACCCGCTGGGGCGCATGATGATATCGGGCCTGCTCTCGGTGGCGGCGGCGCGGCAGAAGATGCAGCCAAAGCCGCAGGCGGCGTCCGTCATCTTGGACGAGTTCGCGGAGTTCGCTACTCCCGTATTCGCGTCCTTCATCGCCACCGTGCGCTCGGCGCGCTTCTGGACCGTCCTCTCGCATCAGGACCTGGGCCAGCTCCAGCGCATCGAGGGCATGTCGGCCGAGGCGTTCAAGTCGGCCGTGTTCGCCAATACCTCGGGCTGCAAGGTGTGCTTCCGCACGCCCGACCCGGAGGACGCGAAGTTCTGGGCCGCGACGCTCGGGACGTTCACGACGCACAAGGACACGGAGCAGGTGACGAAGGGCTGGGCGGGCGCGTCCAAGACCGGCGCGGTGTCGCGCCGCGAGGTAGAGGAGTTCAAGGTCCATCCAAACCTCCTCAAGAACCTTCGGCCCGGGACGGCGCTCATCTACTCGGCGGGGCGGCTGGAATGTCTCGCCAAGACCGCGCGCGTGGCGAGCCTGCTTGACGATGCGCCGACACCGAGCCTGAACGCGCCGAAGGCGTCCGAGAGCGTGGGGCTCGATCTGGAAAGCGCCGTGGACGCGGGCAGCCTGCCGAAGTTCGACAAGGAGGGGCGAGCCGTCGCGCGCCGTTAGCTTTGACGCCGGAAAAGGGGAGCCGGGTGAGTCAAAATCGGGGGATGGGAAGCCCCCTCAAAACGAAAGGGCCGGGGTATGGGCCGGTCCGCATAGGAGAACAATAAACCAGCAGAACAACATCACCATTCAGACGCCGCACTCGTCGCACGCCGCACAAGCTCACGCGAGCGGGACCGCTCTCGAAGCGGCCCGAGACGCTTTCCTGGCCCGATGCGAAGCCCTCAATCTCGCCTCGGGGACGTTGGTCTGGTACGAGCAGATCTTCCGCGCCTTCATCCGCTCGCTGGAGGCGAAGTCCGTAACGACGCTGGAGGAGGTCGGGGCCGTTCATTTACGGCAGCATCTGTCGGAACTCAAGCGCGCGGGCCTGTCCTCTGAGACCGTCTTTCGCGTGTGGGCGGCGCAGCGATGCGCGTTCGGCTTCTGGCACCGGGAGGGGCTGCTCTCCAAGAACCCGATGGAGCAGGTGGAGCGGCCGAGGCGCGAGCGCGTCTTGATTCGGCCGTTCACGCCGGAGCAGGTGAACAAGCTCCTCGCCGCGCCGGACGTGAAGACGACCCGGGGCCTTCGGGACCGCGCCCTCATGATGCTGATGATGGACTCGGGCCTGCGCGTCTCGGAGGCTACGTCCTTGGAGGCGGACCGCATAGACTGGCTCAACTGCTCGGTGACGGTCATGGGCAAGGGGCGCAAGGAGAGGACGGTCCCCTTCTCCGCGACGACCGCTCAAGCCCTGCTCGAATACGCGCGCGCCAGAAGCCAGGGCCGCGTCCAGTCGCCGCAGATCTTCCTCGGACGGACGGGCAAGCCGATTGAGCGCACGCTGGTCCGCAAGCTCATGGTCCGCTACGGCAAGCTCGCCGGTATCGAGGGCGTGCGCGTCTCGCCTCACACGCTACGGCATACCTTCGCCGTGTTCTACGTCCGCAACGGAGGCGACTCGTTCAGCCTCCAGGAAATCCTCGGCCATTCGACCCTGGAGATGACGCGCCGCTACGTCCACCTGGCGCGGCGGGACCTGTCTGAGCAGCACAAGAAGTTCAGCCCGGTCCAGGCGTTGGCAGGGCGGGCCCTGGCGGATGCGTCGCGGGTGATGCTGTGAAGGCGAATAGGGACAAGGGGTGCCTTCCCAGGCAGGGCATTGACTCTATACTATGGTATAGAGTCTATATTATGAGTGGAGGAGAGAAAGGCATGGGAACCGAACTGCTGACCATCGGCGCGGTAGCCAACCGCGCCCGGGTGAACATCCAGACGGTCCGCTATTACGAGCGCAGGGGCTTGGTGTTCCCGGACGATCATCGCGACTCTGGCTATCGCCTCTACAGCGGCGAGGCCGTCAGGAAGATCCGATTCGTCAGAAACGCTCAGGACCTCGGGTTCACCCTTAACGAGATAATGAGCCTGCTCAAGCTCCAGGTCAGCAAGCGCTCCCAATGCGAAAGGGTCAAGCGCAAGGCTGAGGGAAAATTGGCCGACGTGCGTGCCAAGATTGGCGGGCTCAAGGCCATCGAGAAGGTCCTATCGGATCTGATCCGGACCTGCCACGCCCAGGATGCTACGGGACCTTGCCCTATCCTTAGGAGCCTGGAACTCGAACGCAGCGCGCAGAGGAGTCGATTATGAAGAGCAAGATTGCCGCGATCGGAGCTATAGTGTCGGCCGCATTGGCCTCTGTATGCTGCATCGGGCCGCTCGTTTTTGCGGCGCTTGGCCTGGGCAGCGTGGGGCTGGCTGCGAGTCTCGAACAGTACCGTCCCTACTTCCTGGCGGCAATGGCGATCTTTCTGGGGATCGGCTTCCTTCAAGTGTACCGCCGCCGGGATCAGTGCAGCGATGGCGTCTGTCGGACGGAGGCCGGAGGCGGCCTGATGAAGAAGGCTCTCTGGATCGTCACCGTCGCCGCCCTCGGCATGGCGACGTTTCCCTCGTGGGGGCCGCTTCTCATGGATGACCCAGAGGAAGTCGTAAGCGCGAGCGCCGAAAAGATAACGCTTTCGGTGTCCGGCATGTATTGCGCGGCGTGCAAGGCCAGCATCGAGAAATCCCTCAAGAAAGTTGCAGGCGTCGAAGAGGCCTCGGTCGACTTCGACAATCGGACGGCGACGGTCTACGCCAGCAGAGGCCGAGTCGCCCCTGCCGACCTGGTCCAAGCGATCCGGAATGCGGGTCCTTACTCCGCGAAGGTGGAGAACTGAAATGGGAAAAGACGCCTGTTGCCAACCCAAGACTGCTTCCTGCCGATGTCCTGTCTGCGGACGAGAGATGAGGCCCGTTGGAGCCGCCACTCTCGATCATCATCTCCCGCCTGAGCTCCGCGCCGCATTCGGCGGGCAGGGCGGCTTCTGCCCCAACCCGGAGTGCGAGGTCGTCTATTGCAACGACCAAGGCGCGCGCGTCACGCGAGGACAGACCTTGGTTGCAGTGACGATCAAGGACTCCGGCGACGATGTGCGCGTCTGCTATTGCTTCGACTTCACGCGAGGCGACCTGCGCCGCGACTTGGCGGACAAGGGCTCGACTCAGATTCCGGACCAGATCAGGAAGGGGATCAAGGATGGCCGGTGCGACTGCGAGCGGAAGAACCCGCAAGGATCGTGCTGCCTCGGCAACGTCGTTGCGGCGATCAAGGATATCCAGGCGAAGGCGGTTCGCCGATGAAGAGCGAGTGGGCCATGGCGGCAACGGCGCTTGTCCTGATGCTGCTGTGCTGTCTCGGACATCTTCTTAAATAGGAGAACGCAAATGAAAAACGCGCTGATGATCGCCGCTCTGGCCGTATCCGCCCACTGCTGCTGTGCCGCCTCGAGCGGCTCGGCCCACGCGGCAGACGCGCCGGCCGCGCAAGAGGCCGAACTCTCGGGCGCGGTGACCTTTCAGATCAAGGGCATGAGTTGCCCGGTATGCGTCTTTGGCGTGAAAAAGCAGCTCAAGAAGCTCCCCGGGGTCGCGACCGTCAGCGTGAGCTATAAGGCTGGCACCGGGCTCATCTCGCTGAAGCCCGGAGTCCGGGTCAAGCCTGAGGATATCCGGAGAGCCGTCAAGAAAGCGGGGTATGAGGCGGTCGGCATCAAGACAACGACAGAGGAAACGCCAAGCGTCTCTCCGATGAAGTCCTGACGGCGTGATGCCTACTGACGCGCGCGCCAAGGACGGCCCTTGACAAATGTATCGCGGGTGATACAATAAAGGGGACAGGAGGCCTCCTCGACGGGAGGACAATATATGTCCAAATCCGCCCTCAAAGAAAAGAACGATGCGCTGGGGCTCGTCGCCCTCGGAAGCATCATCGTGAATTTGGCTCAAGGAGACGCCTACGGCAACCTTCAGAAGGCGCACCAGCAACTCTTGGCCTATTACCAGGATCTGGTGAAACGCTATCAGCAGATGTGGCGCGAGTACGAGAGCCTGCGGACCATGAACCAAGAACTCCAGCGGCAGAGCCGGGAGTATCAGCGCATCGTGGACGACCTGCGCGGGCAGGTCAGCGCGCTCCAGGTTCGCCTCGCGGCGAAGGAGGGTCCCAAGTGACGACGGCAGCCATCGAACGACTGCGCCGGGAAAGCGCGCATACCCGGGCGCGCTCGGAGAAGGCCATCGCTTCGCTGGCCCACACCTTCAATCCCGAGACGCTGCAACGCCTGACGACGCTGTTTGCCTCGGACGTGGTAGCGCCCGTGATCCAGCGTCACGGCAAAAGGCGAATCATCACGCGCCAGAGCCCGAAGGACGCGCTGGCCTGGGCCATCGGACAGCGCGTCAGGGCCGCGCGCGAGCGCAAAGACTGGCGGCAGGAGGACTTGGCGCGCGAGTCGGGCCTTGCCCGCGCGAACGTCGCGCGCCTGGAAACCGGCCGCGTCGTGCCCAAGCTCCCCACGCTTGAGCGCGTGGCGCGGGCTCTCGGCCTGCGCGCCGACGACCTGCTCAAGGCTCCCGCGCCTGCCCACGGCCAGGAGGAGCATTTCCTGGCTGAGTCAGGCCTTGGCGAATGGGGCGAACAGCTCGAAGCGGAGGACAAGGCTCGATGACCGCTCCCACCCCTCAAAGCGGCGACGTTTACCTGGCCGACTTCGAGCCCGTCCGGGGCTCGGAGCAAGGCCGCAAGCGCCCGGTCATCGTGTTTCAGAACGCGAACCTCGCGCGCTTCACGTCCACGCGGCTTTGCGTTCCCCTGACGTCGAACCTGGACCGCCTGGGGCTTCCCGGCACCTGCTCCATCCGCAAGGGCGAGGCGGGCTTGCCCCAGGAGTCCGTCGCGCTCGCCTTCCAGATGCGCGCGATGGACACGGCGCGATTCGAGAAACGCTACGGCCGACTCAGCCGCGAGACGCTGGAGCACGTGGCCAACGCGATCTTGGACGCGGTTGGGATTCGCTCCGACAAGAGCTGATTGACGCTAGGCGGGGCGGGCGATGGCGCGCGATTCGCAGCGCTGCGCCTCGATGGTGACGTGGACGAGGCCGAGGTCTCGCGGGAGCAGCGCGCGGTAGGCGTCCGCTTCAAGAGGCTCCGAGGCGACTACGCCGATCTCGGCGGCGTAGATTCCCGGACCGACGGACCACACATGAAGGTCCGACACGCGGCCATCCCCTGGACGCTCGATGGCCTCGCGGATGGCCCGCCTCAGCGGCTCGGGAGCCCGCATATCGAGCAAGGAGTGGCCCGAGGAACGGATAAGCCCCCAGGACCAGCGCGCCACGAGGGCGGCGCCAAAAACTCCCATCAACGGGTCCATCCAGACGAGCCCGTAGTATTTGCCCGCGAGCAGCGCCAGGATCGCCAGCACGGAGGTCGCCGCGTCGGCCAGCACGTGAAGGTAAGCCGACCAGAGGTTGTGGTCGCCGCCGTGCGCGTGGCCGTGGTGATGGCCCTCCTCGCCATGGTCGTGCTCGTTGTCGTTCCCCTTGAGAATGAGGAGGCAGACGCCGTTGACGGCCAGGCCCAAAACCGCGACAAAAATCGCCTGGTTGAACCCGATGGCCACGGGTTTGAGGATGCGCCCGAAGCTCTCCCCGGCCATGACGAAGGCGAACCCGACCAGCAGCACCGCGCTGGCGAAGCCCGCCAAAGAATTGATTTTGCCCGTCCCGAAATTGAAGCGCTCGTCGCGCGCGTGGCGGCGCGTGTAGTAGTAGGCGAGGGCGGAGATAGTCAGCGCAGAGGCATGGGAAGCCATGTGCAACCCATCCGCGAGCAGGGCCATGGAGCCGAAAGCGATTCCCGCCGCGATCTCGGCTACCATCATGACAGCCGTGATAACGATGACGATTCGCGTCCGCTTTTCTCCCGGCCTCTCGGCGTCCTGACCAAAAGCATGATCGTGAGTCCACCGCTCGATTGATTCCGTGTGCATGAAGAGATTCTAGCAGTTCGAGGCTACAGTCCCGTGTCAACTCATTAACAGATGTTACCGTAGCCGTTGCCGTTAAGCCGTGCCTCCCTTGTTCAAGATAACCTGGTTTCGTTACCAGGTCCGTAGAGCCGTTTCTTTGGCCTTAAGCCGTTCGAATCGATCGAATGTTGGCCAGTCGATCGGGTGAGGCGGGCCACTGATTGGACGATCTTTGGCGAACTGGCCAGGCTTGCCGTGCAGCCACTGCGGTTTTGGCGCCTGTGAGCGCATGTCCCAAATACGTTCCAACTTGCGGTCGATGATCCGTGAGAGCTCAAACGGATTGAGCCGGTCGCGCAAGCGACGCAAGGTCGCGATCTTGACCTGATCGCCGCGACCGGAATCGAGCACACGCTGGAACGGAGTCTTTGGCGTATCATAGCGCCGTCTGAGTTTGGAGCCGACGCGCACCTTTGCGATGAGCTTCATCGAGGGCAGAAACAGATTCTGGAACCAGCGCAGCTCGTGGCGATAGAGGTCGTTGATGGCGGCAACGGCCGGTTGGGTGTCGAATCGTCCGTAGCCCAACGGCTTGCGCACATGCGTCCAGTTCTTCTGCTCGACGTGGGCGTTGTCGTCTTTTTTGTAGGGCCTGCCGCGAGTCATCTGGATAAAGGCGCGCTTTTTAGCGGGGTCGCCCTGGCAGTAACGCCAGAGATGATGGTTGATGAACTCAGAACCGTTGTCGCTATCGACACCGAGCAGATCGAAAGGCAGTTCACCGCGCATATCGTCGACGGCAGAGCAGACGACAAGATCGCTTTTGCCCAGCACACAGCGGCGCTCAACCCAGCCCGTGAAGACGTCGGCCTGCGTCAGCGTGTTGGCGAAGTAACCTTCGCCACAGTCGCCGCAATGTGCCACCAGGTCGATCTCGGTGAATCCCGGCCGGTCCACGTCCCAGGAGTCGGTCTTGATGGGAATGTGGTGCTTGAGAATATGTCCGGGCCGCGTCTGGCCGTAGATTCGGCGCAGGGCCTGACGTTTTTGAGGTTTCAAGCGCCGGTCGATGGTTGCGGGACTGATTCTGCGCAGTAGGCGTTCTTCAGGCGCCGTAATACGTAGTTCCGTGCGGGCAATGCTCATCCATTCGAGCAACGTGAACTTCAGACGTTGACCGCAAGGATAGCCCGACGCTTTCCAGACAGCCTCCAGAAGGCTCAGCAGGCGCTTGCCGTTGTAGGGTGATTGCCGCGGTTGGCATGCCGCTCGTCGCGGTCCCGGCGCCGGCCGGTTGAGCGCCCGAAGCGCGTGTTTACGGTGGCAGTCGTAGGTTTTGCAGAACTCATCAAGAATCGCGCCCTTCTCGCGCTTGCCCTTGGCCTGTGCGTACCGAGCGTGAATGGTCTTCATGTATTCCCATCGGGCTTGCGGGCTCATCCTCGGCGCTCCCGAACGGCGCGCTATATTGCGCCATTCGGTAACATTCTAAATGAGTCAACCAGGACCGCTTCGGTAACATTCTTAATGATTCAATTCGAGTCCTTGCCGTCGCGGCTCTTTCCTGTTATACTGCTTACGATGCCACAAGGTTAGCCGTTCAACCGCGTGGAAACGACGGGGGCTCAGAGGAAGCGTCTGAGCCGAATTCTTCAAGGCTCATAACCTTGAGGTCGCTGGTTCAAATCCAGCCCCCGCAACCATTTCGACGAATTCGAACCCGAGACGAGAAATGTCGGGACCTCCACCCACCGAAAGGTGGGTTTTGTGTTTTATGGGGGCGCCTAGCGGGCTTTCTTGAACACGATGCGCCGGGGAGAGGTCATCTCTCCCACGATGGTGCTCGGCGGCGCGGACGCGTCGGAGGTCCCGCGGGACTCGATGACCAAGGTCTTCTCGGTGAACACGCGGGTACGCGCTTCGCCGTCCGAGCGCTCGACATGGTCCCGCCACTTCCCCTCCCCTTCCTTGAGGGTCCACGCCTTGGCGGACTTTCCCGCGCGCAGCGGCCGCGCGCCCACGGGCAGGGACGGCGCCCGGCCTTCTTGAGCGGACCAAGCCTCTCCCGGGAGCCTGGCCGCGGCCTCCGCCGGACGCGGACGGGCGCGGCTGACGACCACCCCTGATTCGGACCCGCCGGCGCCGTCGAGCCGCGCGGCCGCCTGCTTCAGACGCTCGATGCGGGGCGAGGCCGAGGATTCGACGATGGTGAAATCGGCGGAGCTCATGCCGATGCCGCCGGAGATGCCCTGAGTCGTCTCATGCCAGCGCCGCAAGGATTTGAGCTCCCGGTCGCGCCGCTGCCACTCGGAGTAGGTCTTGGCCAACTCGCGGACCAGCCGGGAATGCTCGGCGGCGAGCGTCTCGTCGCCCGCGCCGCGGGCGTCGAGCTCACGCTTGACCTCGTCCCGCCGCGCCTCGAGCCGCCGGTTCTCGTCCAGGAGCGCGTCCATCTTCCGGACCAAAGATCGCTCGCGCTCCGATTTGTCCGCGTCCGCCAGCGACGCGTATGAGGCGAAGACGGCGAAGGCCCGCAGGTCGTTGTTGTCCTTCACGAGCGCGCGGGCGGGCTCCGCCCCCCGGCGGCGAAGGATGTCCTGGGCCTGCTCCAGGAGGCGCGCGGGTATCTTG
>JACPOW010000013.1:15577-39590 GCA_016191335.1 Elusimicrobiota bacterium
AGCACTTGCCGACCGCTTCCCGGCATTGCAGGAACGCGGCGAGGCGATTGTCCCGTTCGAACAGCGAGGAGATGCTCCGATCCAGGCCCGGGGCGAGGTCGGAGGTGCGGGAATGACGCCGGGCGCCGTTGAGGGTCCCGTCGAACTCGGAATCCGCGAAGGTCGCCGCGATGATGCGGGGCAGCGTCTTCGGCGTCGGCATGACCGGCACCGGGACCGAGAGCAAGGCGTCGAGGTCCAGCCACTCGGGCCGCGCGCGCAGGAGCCAGGCGGCGAGGCCGACCATCCGGGCGACGCCCTGAAGCTCCCGGAGCTCGCCGAAGGCCCGCGCGTAGCGGTCATAGCTCCCGTTGAGATGGGCGATCGCCTCGCGGATCGCCGGCGACACCTCCTCTTTTTTCCGCTTCTCGAAGCTCGCCGAGGAGGCGTAATCGCTCGCGTAGCGCTCCGCGTCGGCGGCGAAGCGGTCGTTGGCGACGGAGGCGAAGGCCCGGCCGGGATCGGTCTCGATCCTCACCGAGTTCGGATAGAACCAGAAGCGCGTGTGGCACCAGCCGCTGACGTGGGGGCATTTCCAGGGCGTCGCCAGATGCCTTTCCCTGGCGGTGAAGAAGGCCGGGATCGCGGCGGAGGCCTGGAGGCGGACGTCCTTGGAGGTGTCGGGGTCCAGGCCGAAGCTGACGGTCTTGAAGCGCTTGTCGGCCTCCAGGACCGAGCGCCCGATCCGGGTGTCCTGAAGCATGCCTCCGAAATTCACCTTCGAGCGGGTCGGGTCCTCATGGTTGTCCAGGCTGACATAGGCCTCGTCGAGGCCGGAGTGGAACGCGGCGCGATAGGCGGTCGCGAAATCGGATATCGAGGCCGGGGAGCCCGCGATGAGGGGCTTGGCGCCCGTACGGGTCCCGAACAGCACCAGGCCGCGGTCCTTGTCGAGCTGAAGTCCCTCGAGCAGCGCTCCGGACCGGAAGAAGTCCGCCATGCCTTCCAGATCGAGCGGCGCCTTGCCGGCCGGCGGAGGGAAGGACGAGGCTTCGAAGCGATAGGGCACCGGGTCCAGCAGGAGCTCGGTCGCGAAATAATCGTTCTCGTAGGCGAAGACCTCCACGCGCAGCGGCTTGACCTCCGCGGCGAGGGACGCGAGAGCGTGCCTGATCACGGAGTAATTCTCGCGATAAGCCCGTGCCGGATCGAGGCCGCGAAGGAAGATCCGGGCATGCCCGCGGCGGTCGGTCGTCAGGGCGATCCGGCCCTGCGCGAGCACGGCCGCCCACGCGGGACGGGGCTGGTCCTTCGGGAAATGATCGACGACGGGCCGGTGCGGGAACTCGTCGGGGCCGGAGAGCATCTCGACGGAATCCTGAAGCAAAGACGAATACGGATCCAGGTAGGGCTGCAGCGCGTTCTCGCCGATCCTGCGCTCGAGGAGCGCGCCCAGGCGGTCGCCGGAATGCAGGAGGACGTCCCGGTCGAGGAGCTCGCCGTATTGCACGGAGACCCTGGCATCCGGGACGGCGGGCGCGGCGCGGAGCGGGGAGGCCGCGCCCAGCGCCAGGGCGGCGCACGCGAGCAGACGACATCGCCTCGGTTCCCTCGGCAGCACGCGGAGATTCTAAAACTTAAAGGAGCGTTGCGGGGACTCCGCGCCCTCCTGAAAAGACGAAGCCCGCCGCAGCGCCCCTGAAGGGCGCCGCGGCGGGCGATGGTCCGTCTCGTCAGCGGATCTTCCGCATGAAGCGGTCCTTCAGGTTCGTCTCGATGAAGGTGCCAGTTTACCCGCGCCCGGGCAAGGTACGCACGTCCGAAATCTGGGGCCAGCCGGATGACCTCGGTGAGTTCATTTTCAGCCGCTTCATGCTGATACTTATAGTACGATAGGGTGAATGCATGCCAGTATAACGCCCTGAAGTTTCTTGAATTGAGGCGAAGCGCCTCAACGCAGTCGCCTAACGCGGCATCAAAATCGCCTAGACACACGCGGACGTAGCCGCGCGATAGCCAGGCATCGTCCAATTGGGGATCAATCCGGATGGCCTCATTTGCATCCTCTAAGGCTTTTTCGTAATCGTCAAGGCCCCAAAAGCACTTTGCGCGGCGAATAAGACATATCGCGTGGAGGGCGCTCGGTGACCTGCTTGAGCGAGAGGGAGAGCTTGAGGCGGCCGTCGACGGTCTCGCGCTTGAGGAGCTTGACGGAGACGGCCTGGCCGAGGGTGAGGACCTCGGAGGGAGAGGCGACGCGGGACCAGGCGACCTCGGAGACGTGGAGGAGGCCTTCGACGCCCGGGACGAGCTCGACGAAGGCGCCGAACTTCTCCAGGCGGACGACCTTGCCCGGGACGACGGAGCCGTCCGGGTTCGCGGCGAGGAAGGCGTCGCAGGCGCGCGCCTGCTCTTCTTCCAGCAGCTTGCGCCGGGAGACGACGACGTTGCGGCCGTCCTCGCCGAACTCGGTGAGGACGAAGGTGAAGGTCTTGCCGATGAACTCCGCGCCGGTCTCGGTGCGCTTGATGTCGATCTGGCTGATGGGGCAGAAGGCGGACTTGCCCTTGACGCTCACCCGGAAGCCGCCCTTGCAGGCCTCGACGACGCGGCCCGACACGGGACGCTTGAGCTCGAAGGCCTCCTTGAGGTCCTCGGCGATGTTCTTGTCGGTGGGGTTCGGGGAGAGGCGGACCTGATCGTTGCGGACCGAGGTGACGAAGAGGTCGAGCATGTCCCCCGCGCGGACGGTCACGACGCCGTCGGCGTCGCGGAAATCGGCGGTGGCGACGACTCCCTCGCGGCCGGGGCCGAGGGCCACCTGGGAGTCCTCGCGGCCCACGGCGAGGAGCTCGCCGCGCACCTTGTCGCCGGGCGCGAAGGTCTTCTCGGCGGCCTCCAGGGATCCGGCCAGCAGGGCGGAGAAGTCTTCCGTCGAGTCGTCGTCGTTCATACGACGAGAATACGAGATTTCACGGCTCTTGTGAAGGCGCAAGCGCTCCGAATTTATTATAATTACAACCATGAAGATCCACATGTACGAGTTCCGCTCGGAGAAGAAGAAGCTCAAGTGCAGCTGCGGATGGGAGCGGACGCTGAAGTCCGCCGACGCGAAGGTGGTCGCGAAGACCTTCAACGCTCATCAGGCCGACGCGGCCGCCAAGCCCGCGTAGAGCCGCCCCGGCCGTCACATTAAAGTCCCCCCGGCGCGATAGGCTCGTCGCGGGGCCTTTGATAGCCTCATGGCGTGAGGATCCCCCTCGTCGCCTTGGCCCTGCTGGCGGCGTCCGCGCGAGCGGCCGAGGCGCCGAAGTGCGCGCAGATCTACTACGACTCGGTCCCGGCGGCCTCTCCCCGTTATCTCCACGGGCGCGTCCACGCGCTGCAGCTGCAGAACCTGCTCGGACACTTCCCCCATATCCAGCAGTTCGTCATCCCGGTCGAGCGCTACGAGAAGGGGCAGCTCGGGCGCTGCGCCGCGAGCTTCTACCTCGGGACCTATTTCGACAACGCCCTGCCCCCGGATTTCCTGGCCGACTTCGCGGCGTCGACGCGGACCGTGGTGTGGGCGGGCTACAACGTCTGGAAGCTGCCCGCGGCCGACCTGGACCGGCTGTGGTCGGCGCGCTATCGCGGGCTGTCCGGGCTCGACGCGGAGGTCCGGGACGGGGCCGGGCGGCCGACCTTCTACCGCTTCATCGATTATAAAAAGAGGACCTTCGAGAAATACGGAGAGTTCGACCGCTCCTCTCCGGAGCGCTTCAACTCGTCTTATGAATTGGTCCTGCTCGACCTTCGGCGGTCCACGACGACGGTCGTCGTCGCCTGGGCCCGCCACGACGGCCGGCCCGGGGAGCGGACGCCGTACGCCCTGACCGGCGGCGGGCGCTGGTTCGTGGCCGACAGCCCCTTCTCGCACATCACGGAGGAGGACCGCTACCTCGTCTTCGCCGACCTGCTCTTCGACATGCTGGGCGAGGCGCCGCGCCGCGGCCCCGGGGAGAAGAAGCCGGCGCATTTCCGCGTCGAGGACGTGCATCCCGGCCTGCCGTCGTGGCAGCTGTACGGCATGGCCGACATGCTGGCCGCGGCCGGGGCGCCGTTCTCCGTGTCGGTGATCCCGATGTGGGTCGATCCCCTGGGGGTCCTGCGCCTGCCGCGCCGCTGGCGCCTGGCGGCCGACGACGCCGCGTTCTCCGATTTCCTGGGCTACGCGGCCGAGCGCAAGGCGAGCTTCATCCTGCACGGGCTGACGCATCAGCGCGGATTTTCGCGCAACCCGTTCACCGGGATCTCCGGCGACGACTTCGAGTTCTGGGACCGGGAGAGGAACCGGCCGCTCGACGGGGAGACGGACGCCGGCATCGAATCGCGCGTCGCCGACGCCCGCGCGCTGCTGACGGCCGCGGGGGCGGAGGCGTCGGCGTGGGAGACGCCGCACTACCAGGCCTCGCCGCGCGCCTACCGGGTGTTCGCGCGGAGCTTCGATTGGAACGTCGGCCGGGCCGTCTACTTCCCCCCCTCGGAGGGCGATCGCCCGCCCGAGGGGCTCCTTCCCACCGGCCAGTTCTACCCCTACGAGATCTACGGCGACGCGTACGGCCAGCGCGTGATCCCGGAGAACGTCGGCAACGCCCAGCCCTACATGAACGAGCAGGTGCACAAGTCCGTGACCATCGACGACATGATCCGGACCATGCGCCGCAACTCGGTCCTGCGCGACTCCTGGGCCTCGTTCTTCGTGCATCCGTCCATGCTCGACACGACGGCCCTGGGCGGCACCGCGCGGCGGCCCGGCGACGCCCGCGAGCTGGCGCGGCTCGTGCGCGCCGCCCGCGACGGCGGCTACGAGTTCGTCTCCCTGTCGGATTGGACCCGGAGGAACCTCCTGCCGATACGGCCGGAGCCCGTGGAGGTATCGCCATGATCGCCGCCCTGCTCTTCCTGCTGTGCTCGCCCGCGGCCGCCGCCGACCCGACGCCGCGCGAGGTGCTGGCCCGCGCCGGGCGCGGCCGGGTCGAGTTCCTGCGCGCGGTCGGCGACGTGGGGCGCTTCGCCCCCCGCCTGCCGTCGAAAGAGAGGCTGTATCCCTACGTGCTGCTCCTCGACGCCCTGGAGCGCGCGGGCAAGCGCCACGACCTGGAGAGCCTCGGCGCGGACCCGGTCAAGGACCTCGGCGCGGAGCTCACCCATCAGGCCGCGCAATGGCTGCGCCTCGACCGGGACTCGCCGGAGTACCTTGACGCCTTCTTCAAGTGGTCGACCAACGACACGCGGATCGCCGCGGCGGGCGACTCGGCGATGTTCGCGGCCGCCGCGAGGAAGCCCCAGGAGCTGCTCGCCTGGAACGAAGGCGCGCTGGCCGCGCTCGAGCGGCTCAAGGATGAGCGGGCCGATATCCCGGCGCGGCAGGCCTTCGGCGACCTGCAGGGCGTGATCGCGCGCGAGATTCTCGCGCGCCGGGCCGAGCTGCCGGAGGACGCGCTCGGCGAGGCGGTCGACCGCACCGTGACCCCGCAGGGGCTCTCGGAGATCCTCTCCTACCTGGACATCGAGACGGCGTCGGCGTCCACGGCGAAGGACCGGCGCGCCCTGCTCGGCCTCGCGCTGCGGGCGGCGCGCTCGGCGCGGGGGCTCGGGCCCTCCGCGCCGCTGCGCCTGCGCGCCGACGCGGGGGCGCTGGTCGCCGGGGCCGTCGAGCGCTCGCTGTTCGCGGGCGACGACCTCGACGAGGCCGCGTGCCGCGCCGTCGCGGCGGAGCTGCTGCCGGCGCAGGCGGAAGGCCTGCTCGCCTCGCTCGCGGACCTGTCCTCCGGCGAGGGCGCGGCCGCGCTCGTGCGCGCGCGCGCCGTGCGGGCGCTGGCCGACGGCCTGCGGGGCTGGTTCCCGCATCTCGCCGCGACGCGGCGGCGCGACTTCGAGCGCATCGAGGCGAGGCTCGCCGCCAGATGACCGTCCGGCCGTGAGATTGGCGCCGCTCGCGTCATCCCCAAGGCGGTCCAAAACTGTTGTTGACAACAGTTTTGAGCCCGCGTCCTGTGGATAGCGGGGATAACCGGCGGATCTCAGCCCATGTGCTTGAAGAACTGGACCTCGCGCTCGTGCTTGGCGGCCTTCTCCCGGCTCGTGAAGGTGCCGAGGTTGCGGCGGCGGCCCGTGCGAGGGTTGCGCTTGGTCGAGTAAAGGCGGTACTTCCCGGTCTTCAAGCGTCGGATCATGGCGCCTCCCTGTATGAGGACATTCCATCACGGGGCGGGCGCCCCGGGCCACGCCCGGGGCGTCAAGGCTTCGTGACGGGCGCATCCTCCCACCCCAACGGCAGATCGAGGGCGCGCGTCGGGACTACGGCGCGGCGCTTCGGCTCGGGCGCGGGCGGCGGCGCCAGGCCGTCGAGCACCTCCCAGGCCGCGCGGTCGAGGAGCTCCAAGTACTTCTTCGCGTCGTACTCGAGGCCGTTCTCCATCAGGCTCAGGGGCCTGGAACGCCACTCCTTGACGGAGTCGGAGGCGTTCGTGATCACATAGCGCACGGTCTCGCCCACATGGAGAGTCACGCCCGCGGCGGCGAGCTGCTTGGCGGCCAAGGACGAGACCGTGTCGTGGACGTAGCCGCCGGGCTCGCGGGACAGATGGAAGGCGATGGCGAGCTCGTCGGCGCTCACGCGGCCCTCGCGCAGGCGCAGGCGGTGCTCCTCGACGATGTCGAGCAGGCCCGGGACGAGCGCCTTCAGGTCTCCCCCCGGCGCGACGCCGGCGAGGCGCTCGAGCAGCTCGCGCTGCATGGACTTGAGCAGCTCCGGCGTGTCGCGCCGGCGCAGGGCGATGCCGCGGACCTTGAGCGTGCCGTCCGTGAAGGCGCCGAAGTAGCGCCCGGGCACGCCGGAGCGCGCGTCCTCCTTCGACGGGCAGTAGCGGATCCACTCGTAGACTCCCTCGAGCGCGAGCGGGCACTCGGCCTCTTTCTCGATGGCGAGGCGCAGCTCCTCGAGGTCGGCCTCCGGCGTCACCGTGATCCAGATCGCGTCCACGAGCGCGTGCAGCAGATGGAAGCCGCGGCTCTCGACGGAGTCCTTGGCGCGCAGGAGGACCTCGCGGCCCCACGCGGTCACGCACTCGTGCGCCTCGATCTTGCCGAAGCGCGCGTTCTTGAAGCCGAGGTAGCCGAAGCAGGTGACGAGGCACCACTTGTGCGCCGCCGCGCGGCTCTTGTGGTCGGAAGCGCCCGGCCCGCCCGCCTTCGCGAGCGCCTTGTACCTCGCGCGCTTGAGCAGGATCGGCTCGAGCACCGACGGGACCAGGCCGCGGCGCTTGGAGCACAGGCGGTGGCCGACCTCGGGGACGACGTTGTCCGGGCAGCACGGGCAGTTCACCGTCTCCGGCGAGATGTTGCGGCGCACCATCATCTCCGGGTACATCGAGGAGAAGTCGAACTCGGCGACGCTCCGGTGCCAGCCGACCTCGGGCTCGTAGACGAGGCCGCCCTTGTCGGATATGAGCAATTCGCCGGCCGGCCTGAAATCCTCGGCCTGCTGCTTGTCCATCGGGATCAGCACTCCCCGCTCCCAGGCCCAGCGCATCTGCATCGAGCTCAGGCTCGTGCCGATCGTGCAGCGCGCGGCGCGCTGGACGGGGATGCGGGCGATGCGCGCGATCTCGAAGAGGCCCGCGGTGCCGGTCTCCTTGAGCATGAAGCTGTTCTTCAGGTCGAGGTGCCAGCGCCCGGACAGATAGCGCGCGCCGCCCTGATAGACGGCGCGGCCGTAGGCGTAGAAGGTGCGGTCCTTGCGCGCGCCCATCGCGCGGCCGGCGTCGCGGGAGAACTCGAGCGGCACGCGGTGCTCGACGGACAGCGCGTCGAGCTCGGGCAGCAAAGAGGAGTCGCCCCAGTCGGTGGTGATCACGTCGGGGTCCTCGGCGCGCAGGCGGCGGGCCAAAGTCTCGAGCTGTTGTTGAGCTGAGCCTTCCAGCTCGGAAACGCGCCCGTCCACGGAGAGCAGCAGCCGGCGCAGGGAGGCGTGGCTCGGGTCGAGGCGGCCGGCGATCTCGGAAGGCGCCCAGGCGAGGTGGAGGAAGCGCAGCGAGGGGAGCTCGTAATCGACGGACCACGGGTCGTCGAGGAGCTCGAAGGACGCGAGCGTCCCGCCGTCGAGCGTGAAGCGGCACAGGGCCAGCGGGAAATGGCCGCGCTCGTAGTGCCAGACCTGCGCGAGGTGGATGTCCGCGTCGTACAGCGGGACCTCCAGGGCCGCGAGGCGCTTGACCAGGGGGTCGCGCTCGAGGACGGGCACGCGCACCTCGAGCACGCGCACGGCCGCGCCGCTGAACAGCTCGGTCTTCGAAACCCAGGAGGTCTCCGCGCGATACGGCAGCCCGGCGAGCAGGCGCAGGACGCGCGTCAGCGCGGCGCGGTCGCCGCGGACGCGCAGGGCCGGGCGCCACGGGTCGAGGACGGCGCGGCGGCGGCCGCCGCGCTCGACGAGCCAGACGCGCATGCCCTCGGCCTCGGGATACGCGTCAAAGAGCCACGCCTCCGCCGTCTCCATTCTTCTTCTCTTTTTCCAGCTCGAGCAGCTGCCGCTCCATGGCGACGAGCATCGCCATCAGGGCCGCCTCGAAGGGCATCGGCCGGCTCGCCATGGAGGCGGGGGCGGCGTGATAGCGGGCGAAGCGCCACAGCGCGTCGAACGCCTCCTGGTCCTCTTTCCGCAGGGCGCGTCTAAAGAGCTTCCAGGCTTCCTGCTCGGCCTGGAGCGTCTGCACGATCGTCGGCAAAGTCCGTCCCATAGAACCTCATGGAGCCCTTCGCGTGGCGGCTCAATTCCTCTTCCCAGCCGCGGCGCTCCTCCGGAGCCTCGCGGTCCGCCGTGAGCACGAGCCACGCCGCGGGCAGCAGCGCCATGCCCTCGAGCACGCGCGTCAGCACGCGCCGCGCGGCGGCGGCGGGCACGTCGGCGTCGTAGAACAACGGCATCGGGTCGGAGATCACGACCGGCTCCCCCCGCCAGCGCTCGGGCACCTTCACCTTCACCATCGTCTCGAGCTGGTACAGGTTGAACGGCCGGGCCAGCTGCACGCGCGCCAGCGCCGCGCGCGAGTCCGCGCCCAGGCAGCGCGACGCGTAGCCCGCCCCGTAGGCGTTGAAGGAGTTGCCCGCGTCGAGCCACAGGACGCTCGCGCCCTGGAGCAACGCCGGACACAGGCTCGTCAGGAAGCGCCCCGGCAGGTCCCCCGGGCCGGACACGACGTAGCGTCCGGGAGACGGGAGCCCGTCGGGGAGCATGGGGCGCAGCGTGGGGAAGAGCATGCCCTCAGTGTATTCGAACATCCGTTCGATGTCAAGGCCCACGCCGGGCGCGGAGAGAACGGCGGGGATCGCGCGTTGTAACTATGGTAAAGTCTCCGCTCATGATCCGCCCCCCGATGCTCGGACTGCTGCTCCTCTTCGCCGCCTGCGGCGAGATCCCCACCGCCTCCGACCCGTTCGCCGGCTTCCAGAAGGCCCGGACGACGGCCTCCGGCCCCCGCATCCGCACAATCGTCTCCGACATCGACACCCCCTCCTATCAGAACAAGGAGAACGCGGCGAACTTCGCGCTGGTCATCGGCATCGAGAAGTATTCCGGCATCCCCCAGGCGGACTACGCCGAGCGCGACGCCGCCGCCGTGCGCCGGCACCTGATCGCGATGGGCTACCCCGACCGCAACGTGATCCTGATAACGGGCAAGGACGCCGGGCTGGCCGGCATCGAGAAATACGTCGAGGCGTGGCTGCCGCGCAACGTCGACGAGAGCTCGAAGGTGTTCTTCTACTTCTCCGGGCACGGCGCGCCGTCGGCGGAGTCGGGCCAGGCGTATCTCGTGCCATGGGACGGGGATCCCCAGTTCCTCGAGACGACGGGCTACCCCGTCAAGCGGCTCTACGAGAAGCTCGGAGCCCTCAAGGCGAAGAGCGTCGTCGTCGCCATGGACGCCTGCTTCTCCGGCGCCGGCGGACGCTCCGTGATCGCCCAGGGCACGCGTCCGCTCGTCGCCAAGGCCGACGTCGGCGTCGGAGCGGGAGACCGCCTGGCCGTCCTCGCCGCGTCCGGCTCCGACGAGATCACCGGCAGCGACGACGGCCAGGGCCACGGCATCTTCACGTATTTCCTGCTCAAGGCCCTCAACGAGAAGCGCGGGCAGGCGACGGCCCAGAACGTCTTCGATTACCTGTCGCCGAAGGTCCGTGACGCGGCGCGACGCCAGAACCGGGACCAGACGCCGAAGCTGATGGCGGCGACCCCGGAGCTGGCCGCGACCCGCCTCGACCGCTGAACGCCGCACGGAGAGCTCCCATGGAACGCACGCCTCGCGCCTTGATCGGTCTGGTCCTGTCGGCCGTCCTTGCGGGCTGCGGCGGCGCGCCGAAGATCGCCCGGACCCCCAATTCGGGGCATCTGCCGACCGCGGACCTCAAGCTCGCGCTGGTGCTCACGGACAAGACCCGGGAGTCGGTGAAGGGGCTTCACACTCTGGCCAAATCGAAGAGCGCTGGCTCGATGGCCGACCAGAGCGGGGCCTACGCGAACAAGCCGTTCGACGCGATCAACGAGGTCTTCCGGAACAACTTCGAGTCGGTGACGATGGTCGACAGCGCCGAGCAGGCGAGGGCGACGGGCGCGGACCTGATCGCCGTGCTCGACTACGACGCCCGCGCCAAGAACTTCAACCCCGTCGCGCACGTCCTGTTCAACATCCCCCTGCTGGACCTCCCCATGTTCTTCGAGAAGTACTGGAACCCGAGGACGGCGGACCTCGTCGCGAACATCACCTTCCTGACGCCGGAGCAGACGCAGATCGAGATGCTGCACGCCGAGGCGCACCGGCAGGTCGGGCCCTTCACCTTCGTCCCCGAGATCGTCGTGAGCGCGTCCGAGGAGGTCGGCATCCGCTTCGAGAACGCGCTGGCCGCCTCCGAGGCGCTCGCCGCCTACGCGCGCCAGCGCGCCAAGCTGGCCCCGGCGGCCGCCGCGCCCGTCGCCGCCGCGCCGGCCAAGCCCGCCGGCCCGACCTCCGACGTCGACGCCCCCACCTACGTCGCCGAGGAGAAGGCGGACAACTTCGCGATCGTCGTCGGCATCGAGAAGTACTCCGGGATCCCGGACGCCGAGTTCGCCGAGCGCGACGCGGACGCGATGCAGTAGCATCTGCTCGCCCTGGGCTATCCCGACCGCAACATCCTGCTGCTCACCGGCGAGCAGGCCACGCGCTCGGCGATCCAGAAGTACGTCGAGATCTGGCTCCCGAAGAACGTCAAGGCGGACTCGCAGGTCCTGTTCTATTTCTCGGGCCACGGCGCGCCCGACCCGGCGTCGAAGCAGGCCTATCTCGTGCCCTGGGACGGCGACCCGAAGTTCCTGGAGAACACCGGCTACCCGGTCGCCAAGCTCTACAAGTCCCTGGGCGCTCTCAAGGCGCGCAAGGTGCTCGTGGCGCTCGACTCGTGCTTCTCCGGCGCGGGCGGCCGCTCCGTCCTCGCGCAGGGGACGCGCCCCCTCGTCATGAAGATCGACTCGTCGATCCCGGCGGGCGCGGAGAACATCTCGATCCTCTCGGCCTCGGCCGGGGACCAGATCAGCGGATCGGACAACGCCCAGGGCCACGGCCTGTTCACCTATTATCTGCTGCGCTCGCTCAACCGCAGCGGAGGCAAGACCTCGGTCAAGGACGCCTACGCCTCGCTGGTGCCGGACGTCGAGGACGCGGCCCGCCGCCAGAACCGCGCGCAGACGCCGCAGCTCGCCTCCGGCTCCGGGGCGGTCTTCTTCCGGTAGGCTCGGCGTCCGCCCGGACTAGAGGTTCGACAGCCAGGCGGGCACGATCCTCAGAGCGAGGAGCCGGCGCTTCGTCTCCGCGTCGAGGGCGGGCCAGGCGGCGACGACGCCGCGGCACGACGGCGCGCCGCAGCGGCACTCCAAGGTCCAGGACGGGTCCGGGACGCAGGTGGAGTAGTCGAAGGAGATCTCCTCCCCCTCCGCAATCGCGCGGACCGCGGCGAGCGTGACCGCGTCGCGCAAGCCCGCGTTGGGGTCGCAGGAGTGGTTGAGGAAGCGCGCGGGCGGGTCGACGAAGAGCTGGCGTCCGGGGCCGATGTCGAGGCAATGATGGCGGACCCCGCGGCGGTCGGCCTCGGCCGTCGTCAGCTCCTCCCCCGTGAAGACGAGGATGACCTCGCCGGCGGCGTAGGCGCGCTCGGCGAAGACGCCCTGACCGTTCGCGGCGGGAGCGAGTCGGACCATGGCATCGATTGTACAGGATATCGTCACGCCCCGGTCATGGACTCCCCCTCACGCGCGGGGTAGAATCGCCGTGAGTGAGGCACTCGCCATCTCCTTCATCATGCCGCTGATCCTCGCGGCCGCCGTCATGCCGGCCTTCGCCGCCGACCGCTTCGGCGTCGCTCAGCTCTATCCCACCGCCCCCGACGGCAAGCACTGGGAGGCCGCGTGGGACGGAGGGCGCGCGCGCTCCTTCCGCGGGGTGGACCCCGAGGACGCCTGGTTCGACGCCGACCACGGCGAGGCGAGCTACCGCGTCGACGGCAAGGGCCGGCTGCTGATCTCGGGCCCCGTGCCGCGGATGTACATCCACGACCCCGAGCTGAAGCGCAGCTGGCGGAACGTGGAGATGACGGTGTACGCGATGCGGGTCGACGACGAGGGCACGCCCTACGCCGGCATCGTGGGCGTCGCGCGCAGCGCGCACGGCATGTTCGCCTCGGAGCGCGTCGGCCGCTGCGACAGCCGCGGGATCGGCGCGCGGATGCGCTACGACGGGCACGTCGACTTCGAGAAGGAGACGGTCCATCCCCACTCGTCGCCGGCCGCGAACAAGAAGGTCTGGTCCGAGCTCCCGCGCCGGGCCTGGATCGGCTACAAGTTCGTGGTCTACGACCTGCCCAATGGGAACGTCAAGCTCGAGCACTACCTCGACATGACCGACGGCGCCGGCGGCGGCTCCTGGACCAGGATCAACGAGCTCGAGGACGACGGCAAGAGCTTCGGCGTCCGGGGGAGGCCCTGCGCGCCCGGGATCGACCCCGCGCTGCGCCTGACCGCCGGCGACGACCGTCCCGGCTCGGAGTCGGGCAAGCCCAACATCGCCGTGTACTGGCGCAGCGACTATGTCGGCCCCGACGGCCTCGTCTACAAAAAGATGAGCGTGAGAGAGATCTCCGCCCCCTGAGACGGGCCGCGCCCGAATTTTGTAGGGTAGGCGGCATGAGCACCGAGAACGAGAAGGACACCCGGGCCGCGTACGCGGTCCTCGCCGCGGCCGGCCTCGCCCTCGCCGGGCTGGTCTGGCGCAGCTACCACAACGACGCGCCGCGCATCGAGAGCTACGCCGCCCCGGCCGCCCCGGCCGCGGCGCCCGCGGCCGGCGTCGCCGGCGCGCTCCAGGTGGAGACCCTGGAGGCCCTCAACGCCGCCGCCGAGGGGCATCTCGCCTCGCGCCGCTACGGCGAGGCGATCCGGGTCTACCGGCGGATGCTGGAGCTCGAGCCGAAGAACGCCTCCATCCTCAACGAGCTCGGGCTCGCCCTCCACTACGACGGGAAGTCCGACGAGGCGGTCGAGACGCTGCGGAAGGCGACGGCCCTGGACCCCAAGCTCCAGCGCGCGTGGCTGAGCCAGGGCTTCGTGCTCAAGTCCACGGGCCAGGACGCGAAGGCGCGCGTCGCGCTCGAGAAGACCATCGCGCTCGGCCCCTCCACCCCTCAGGGCGTCGAGGCGCGCAAGATGCTCGGGCGCTGACGCCCGCCTACTTCCGGCGGCCGACGGTCGTGTACTGCGTCTCCTTCGGGCCGGTGTAGATCTGCCGCGGGCGGCAGATCTTGAAGCTCGTGGCCTCGTTCATCTCCTTCCACTGGGCGATCCAGCCGGGCAGGCGGCCGATGGCGAACATGACGGTGAACATGTTCGTCGGGATGCCGACGGCGCGGTAGATGATGCCGCTGTAGAAGTCGACGTTCGGGTACAGCTTGCGGGAGATGAAGTACTCGTCCTTGAGCGCGGCTTCCTCGATCTGCTTGGCGATGTCGAGCAGCGGATCGTTGATGCCGAGCTTGTTCAACACGGAGTCGCAGGCCTTCTTGATGATCTTCGCGCGCGGGTCGAAGTTCTTGTACACGCGGTGGCCGAAGCCCATCAGGCGCGCGCCGCTGTCCTTGACCTTGACCTTGGCGAGGTAGTCCTTCGGGTTGATGCCGCTCTCCCTGATCTCCTGGAGCATCTCGATGACCTCCTGGTTGGCGCCGCCGTGCAGCGGGCCCCACAGCGCGGAGATGCCGGCGGAGACGGAGGCGAAGAGGCTGGCGCGGCTGGAGCCGACCATGCGCACCGTCGACGCGGAGCAGTTCTGCTCGTGGTCGGCGTGGAGGATGAGGAGCAGGTCGAGGGCCTTGGCCACGTCGGGGTCCACCTGGTAGTCCTCGGCCGGGACGGAGAACATCATCTTGAGGAAGTTCTCCGAGTAGCTGAGCTTGTTCTCGGGGTAGACGAAGGGATGGCCGATGGACTTCTTGTGCGAGTAGGTCGCGATGGTGGGCAGCTTGCCCAGCAGGCGGTAGATGGACAGGTCCAGGTCCTTGCCGCCGGACGCCTTGCCCGGGGCGTTCTGGTAGAAGGTGGAGAGCGTGCTGACCGCCGAGGCCAAGGTCGCCATCGGATGCGCGTCGCGCGGGAAGCCCTCGTAGAAGTGCTTCATGTCCTCGTGCAGCATCGTGTGGCGGGTGATGTTCGTGGTGAACGCCTCGAGCTCCTTCTTGTTGGGCAGGCGGCCGTAGATGAGGAGGTAGCTGGTCTCGACGAAGGTGGAGTGCTCGGCGAGTTGCTCGATCGGGATGCCGCGGTAGCGCAGGATGCCCTTCTCTCCGTCGAGGAAGGTGATCGAGCTCTGGCAGGAGCTGGTGTTCATGTAGCCGTTGTCGAAGGTGATGTGCCCCGTCTTGGCGCGCAGTTCCGAGATGTCGATGGCGCGTTCGCCCTCGCTGCCCTCGATGATGGGCAGCTCGATCTCTTTTCCGTCCAGCTTCAGAATCGCGGTCTTCGCCATGTCCTTGCTCCTCTCCGTCTTGCCCGGCTCGCCTTTTATCGTGGGTATCATAATATTTCTCGTGCGTTTGTTCACTTAAGCAACAGAACGGCCCGAGCGCGATTCCGCGCACGATGGATGGCCGGTCCGTTGCATACGCGGTACCGAGGGCATCCAACCATGGGCATATTTCGAATACGAAACCACAGCATTCCGCTCCTCGGAGCAGCCGTCCTGCTGAGCGTGATTCCGCGCATCACCGCGGCGGCCGAGCCGGCGAAGCCGGCGGAAACCTGCGTCGAGTGTCACAAGGACGAGAAGTTCCGCGTCCAGAACAAGAAGATCTACGACTACTACCAGGAATGGAAAGGCTCCGCCCACGACCTCGCGGGGCTGTCCTGCACCGCCTGCCACAACGGCGACCCGTCCAAGGCCGAGAAGGAAGCGGCGCACGCCGGCATGGTCCCCCAGAGCGACCCCGCCAGCCCGTTCCATTATAAGAACATCCCCAAGACCTGCGGCGGCTGCCACCAGCCCGTCCTCGACCGCTTCGCCAAGAGCCGGCACTTCGAGCAGCTCAAGAGCACCGGGCGCGGCCCGAACTGCATCACCTGCCACGGCGCGCTGAACGCGAAGGTGTACTCGACGACGATCATCGAGCGCGCCTGCGCCAACTGCCACAACGCCAAGACCAAGAACCACCCCGAGGTCATCGGCAAGGCGCAGGAGATCCTCGAGCGCCTCAACCACGCCAACGGCTACCGCAAGGGCCTGCGTTTCTACTACAAGTCGGTCAAGAAGCCCGAGGCGATGGCCAAGGTGGACAAGGCCTACACCGACACCATCGACTTCTGGCACGAGTTCGACTTCAAGAAGCTCAAGCCCCGCTCGCAGGACCTGCTGACCGAGCTGAAGACCCTCTATCTCGAGGCGCACAAAGAGCAGTCAGGCAAAGGCGATGGGCGCTGAGACCCCCCCGAAGATTCCCCTGTGGGCGGCCGGCGCGTCCGTCGGCGGCTTCATGCTCCTCGCCGTCTTCTTCGCGACGAACCTGCTCGGCAACGCCCCCCCGAACGACGAGATCCCCAAGCTCTCCCCGGAGTACGCCGACACCGCGACCGTGCGCAAGGTGCGCAAGGAGATGACCTTCGACGGCGCGCCGTGCTCGTCGTGCCACGAGGGCACCGAGCCGCTGCAGGGCGACCCCAAGGAGAAGGGCGTCTTCCACGAGAAGATCGAGATCAAGCACGGCCGCAACCAGCACTGCTTCAACTGCCACCACCGCAAGCAGCCCGCCGACTTCTCCAACTTCGACGGCAGCGCCATCAAGCTCGCCGACGTCCAGCTGCTGTGCGCCAAGTGCCACGGCACGACCTTCCGCGACTGGAACAACGGCGCCCACGGGCGGCGCAGCGGGCACTGGGACGTCGCCAAGGGCGGCCCCAAGCCGACGGTGTGCATCGCCTGCCACAACCCGCATTGGCCGATCTTCAAGCCGCTGAAGGCCGCGCCGGCCCCGCACGTCAACCCGCGCACCCGCGCGCGGAAGAGCGCCCACGCCGGCGCCGAGCACGGAGGGCACGAGTGATGTCCGAGGAATGGAAGCCCGTCGAAGACGGGACCGGCATCAGCCGCCGGGCCTTCCTGGCGGCGGCGGCGACCGCGGCCGTGGCCGCCACGGCGGCCGCGCTGGCGCCGATGAAGGACATCGCGGACCTCCCCTCGCTCGAGGAGTTCCTGCGCAAGCACTACACGGAGCTCACGCCCGCCGACAAGGCCGCCATCATCGCCCGGATCTCCGAGCAGGTGGAGAAGAAGTACGGCGTGAAGCCCAACCTCACCGACCCCCCTCCCCTCGATGGCGTCGAGTTCGGCTACGCGCTCAACATCGGACGCTGCGTCGGCTGCCGCAAGTGCGTGTTCGCCTGCGTCGACGAGAACAACCAGTCCCGCAACCCCGAGATCCAGTACATCCGCGTGCTGGAGATGAAGAAGGGGTCCATCGACGTCGAGTCCTCGACGACCGAGTACGAAGGCGAGGTCCCCAAGAAGGACTCCTATTACATGCCGGTCCAGTGCCAGCAGTGCCGCAAGGCGCCCTGCGTGAAGGCCTGCCCGGTCAAGGCGACCTGGCAGGAGCCCGACGGCGTGGTCGTCATCGACTACAACTGGTGCATCGGCTGCCGCTACTGCATCGCCGCCTGCCCCTACGGGGCCCGCCGCTTCAACTGGCAGGAGCCGCACATCCCCGCCGACGAGCTCAACCCGGAGATGGGCCTGCTCTCCAACCGCCCCCGCCCCAAGGGCGTCGTCGAGAAGTGCCACTTCTGCCTGCACCGCACGCGCAACGGGAAGTACCCGGCCTGCGTCGAGGTGTGCCCCACCGGCTCGCGCAAGTTCGGGAACCTGCTCGATCCGAACAGCGAGATCTCCAACATCCTCCAGAACAAACGGGTCTACGTCCTCAAGGAAGAGGTGGGCACCTTGCCGCGCTTCTACTACTACTTCGACATATAACATGGTCCAACACCTGAAAGACTATTCCCTGTTCGTGCGGCGCTGCGCCGCGGAGACGATCCGCGGGGACTGGCGCTACTTCCTGTGGATGACGGCGCTCACCGGCGTCGCTCTGCTCGGCCTCAACGCCTACTGCAAGCAGTTCGTCCAGGGCCTGACGATCACGGGGATGAGCGACCAGGTCTCCTGGGGGCTGTACATCGCCAACTTCACCTTCCTCGTCGGCATGGCGGCCGCGGCGGTGATGCTCGTCGTGCCGGTGTACATCTACAAGGACGAGACGCTCCACGACGTGGTGATCCTCGGCGAGCTGCTCGCGGTGGCCGTCATCATCATGTGCCTGCTGTTCGTGACCGTGGACCTGGGACGCCCCGACCGCTTCTGGCACATGGTCCCGGGCATCGGGAAGTTCAACTGGCCGATCTCGATGCTGAGCTGGGACGTCATCGTGCTCAACGTGTACCTGGCCCTCAACGCCCACATCTGCGGCTACCTCGTCTACATGGTCTACTGCAAGCGCAAGCCGGCGCCGATGTGGTACATCCCCTTCGTCTTCACCGCCATCGTCTGGGCGTTCAGCATCCACACCGTCACCGCGTTCCTGTACGTCGGCCTCGGCGGCCGCCCCTACTGGAACTCGGCCATCATCGCCCCCCGCTTCCTGGCCTCCGCCTTCACCGCCGGCCCCGGCTTCCTGATCCTGACCCTGCAGATCATCCGCCGCGTGTCCAAGTACCGCATCGACGACAAGGCGATCATGATGCTGCGCAACATCGTGCAGGTCTCCATGATCATCAACGTCTTCCTCCTGTTCTGCGAGCTGTTCAAGGAGTTCTACACCGACTCGGCCCACGTGGCCTCGGCGAAGTACCTGTTCTTCGGCCTCCACGGCCACTACGGCCTGGTCCCCTGGATCTGGACGGCGATGGTCCTCGACCTGGTCGCCCTGGTCCTGCTCGTGCTGCCGCTCTCGCGCAGCCTCAAGTACCTCGACCTCGCCTGCGTGCTGGCCATCGTCGGCATCTGGATCGAGAAGGGCATGGGGCTGATCATCCCGGCCTTCGTCCCCAGCCCCCTGGGCGAGATGGTCGAGTACTTCCCCACCCTCAACGAGTGGCTGATCTGCGCCGGAATCTGGGCGTTCGGGATGCTGCTCTACACGCTCTTCCTCAAGATGACCTTGCCGGTGCTCACCGGGGAGCTCACCCCCGACTCGACGCCTTCCTCTTAACGAGCGTCCCGCTGGCCGTATCGTTGCAAGTCCGAGAGCGTGAAGCTCACGCCCCGGCGGGTCTTCCTGTTGATGCTTCCGGTCGCACTGACCGGCATCGTCGCGCTCGATTACAACTATCACTGGGGCATGGTGGCGCACGTCGCGCTGGTCCTCGTCCTCGCGGCCCTCGGCCTGTACCTCGAGCTCGTCCACGCCGAGCAGGGGAGCGTGTACCGCGACCTGGCCCGGGAGATCCTCCAGATCCTCAACGAGCCGGGAGACATGAAGGAGTCCGTCTCCCACGTCCTCGCCGCGGTGAAGCAACGGACCGGATTCGACGCCGTGGGCATCCGCCTCCGCGACGGCGACGACTTCCCATACGCCGCGCACAGCGGCATGTCGAAGGGGTTCCTCGCCGCGGAGAACACCCTGATCGCGCGCGAGCCGGGCGGCGGGATCTGCCGCGACGAGAACGGCAAGCCCCGCCTCGCGTGCACCTGCGGCATGGTCCTGACCGCGGGAGGCGGCAAGCGCAACCCGTTCCTCACCAAGGGCGGGAGCTTCTGGACGAACGACTCCGCTCCCTTGCTGGCCCTGCCTCCCGAGGCGGACCCGCGCCTGAAGCCGCGCAACCGCTGCATCCACGACGGCTACGCCACCGTGGCCCTCGTGCCCATCCGCAGCAAGGACGAGATCGTCGGGCTGCTCCACCTCAACGACCGCCGCAAGGAGCGGCTCTCGCTGGAGACCGTCGAGCTCCTGGAGGGCATCGCCTCGAGCATCGGCTCCGCCCTGATGCGCAAGAAGCTCGAGGGCCAGGTGCGCGACAAGGAGGAGAAGTACCGGGGCGTCTTCGAGTGCGGCTTCGACCCCGTCTTCTTCATCGACGCCGAGACCTTCCGCTTCGACAGCGCCAACGCCGCGGCGCTCTCGACCTACGGCTACACCGAGAAAGAGATGCTGACCCTGGAGAACGGGGCGCTCTCCGCCGACCCCGCCGGCTCGCGCGAGAAGATCACCGCCGTCGCCGAGGGGCGCAGCGACGGGCATTTCCTGGGGGTCCGCCACCGCAAGAAGGACGGGACCGAGTTCCCCGTCGAGATCTTCGCCTCGCGGCGCGTCATCGCCGGGAAGGTGAAGGTCATCGCGACCGTCCACGACCTGACCCGGCGCCTGCGCGACGCGGAGGCCTCCGCCAAGGCCGCAGCCGAGGCCGCCCTGCTGCGCGAGCGGGAGAAGATGACCATGGCCCTGATGGCCACGGTGTCCCACGAGCTGCGCACCCCCCTGGCGGCCATCAAGGGCTTCGCCGAGACCCTGCGCACGGGCGGCCTGAACGACCGGAAGAACCGCATGGACTTCGTCGTGACCATCGAGAAGCACGCCAACCGCCTGTCCTACCTCGTCGAGGACCTGCTGCTGCTGACCGACCTCGATTCCAAGTCCAAGGCCCCGGCGTTCGCCGAGCTGGACCTGGCGGCGTTCGTGGAGGACTGCGTGCACGGGCTCGCGCCGCTCATCCGGACGGAGAGCGCCTCGCTCGACATCGAGATCCCCGAGGGGCTGATGGTCCGCGCCGACGTCGACCGCCTGGCGCGGGTGGTCTCAAACCTGCTCGACAACGCCTTCAAGTACAACCGCGCCGGCGGGCGCGTCCTCGTCACCGCCGCCGCCGAAGGCGACGAGGCCGTCGTCACGGTCCGCGACTCGGGCCGGGGCATCCCGCCCGAGGACCTGCCCTACATCTTCGGACGCTTCTACCGCAGCAAGACCACGCGCCACATCCACGGCACCGGCCTCGGGCTGTCCATCGTCAAGTCCATCGTCGAGCTCCACGGCGGCCGCATCTGGGTGGAGAGCGTCGTCAGCAAGGGCAGCGACTTCCGCTTCACCTTGCCGCTCGCCCCCCGGCAAGCTACAATCTGAGCATCGACCTCACCGAGACGGAACTCGCCCTCGGCCGCAAGATCATCGAGACCTGCCGCGACCTGGAACGGCGCGGGCTCAACCAGGGGTCCTCGGGGAACGTCAGCGCGCGCCTGGGGCCCGGCTCCGACGACTTCCTCATCACGCCGACCGCGCTGCCCTACGACGTGATGCGGCCCGAGGACATGGTGCGCATGCGCCTCGACGGCTCCCACGCCGGCCGCCGCGAGCCCTCGAGCGAGTGGCGCTTCCACCTCGACATCTACCGCACGCGCCCGGAGGTCGGCGCGGTCGTCCACACCCACAGCGGCTACTCGACCACCCTCGCCTGCCTCCGCCGGGAGATCCCCGCCTTCCACTACATGATCGCCCTGTTCGGCGGCGGCAACATCCGCTGCTCGGAGTACGCGACCTACGGCACGCAGGAGTTGTCCAACCACCTGCTCCGGGCGCTCGAGGGGCGCAACGCCGCGCTGATGGGCAGCCACGGCCTCGTCGTGCTGGGCCCGACGCTCGAGCGCGCGCTGGCGCTGACCGTCGAGGCGGAGACCTTGGCGATGATGTACTGGCGCGCGGTGCAGATGGGCCAGCCGCGCCTGCTCTCCGACCCCGAGATCGCGCGCGTGCGCGAGAAGTTCGCCACCTACGGCTACGGCCCCGCTAAGGGCTAGTTTCCCGCCCCGTCGCGGCACGCCGCGCCGGCTGCGGCGGTCTTCTCGAGCCAGGCGGAACGGAAGGTGTCGAAGGTCGTTTCGGCGTAACCGCGGTAGGAGTCGAGCACCTCGTCGCAGCGGACGCCGGCCTGGGCTTCCAGGAAGTCGTTCGCCGCGATCCGGTTGAACTCCTCCGCGATCTTGAAATTGGCCCGCCGGGAGTGGACGACCACGCCGGTCATCGTCCGGGCCTTCTCGGGGCACGACCGGACGCTCTCGTGGATCATGGACGCGGCTTCCCCCGGCTCCACGTTCGCGGTCGCCGGGAGGGTCTCGCAGCCGCCGGAGACGCGGGCGTCGGCTCCCACCCAGCGGCACATGGCGGCCCGGCGCGCCGCGCGGCGCTTCGCCTTGGGCGCCTCCTTGGACGGAGGAGGGCATTGCGCGAGCCGGGAGCGGACCTCGTCCTGCCAGCGGGAGTAGAAGATCATCCTCTGCTTGCCGACGTAGCGCGTCTCGTCGGCCGCGGCGCGGGCGCACAGGACGCCCTCCTGCGCGCTCGTCTGGTCCCCGAGGGCCTTGCGCGTCACGAGCACGCCGCCGTTGAACGCGGCGGCGGCCGACTCAAGCCTCGCGGTCAGGGCGGCCTTCTGGTCCCGCGGGCAACCCGAGGCTTCGATGGCGTCGCCCCAGATCTCGGAGGGGATCACGAAGGCGTCCTCGTAGTCGGTCAGGCGGCAGGGGCCTTCGTTCGGCTTGGGGGCGCAGGCGGACAAGCCTCCCTTCCCCCCTCCGAAGGTCTTCCGGCCCAGCGGGCGGTCGAACCCGCTCACGCTCCCGCCCTGCGCGGACGCGACGGACGAAGCGGCGAGCACCCAGACGAGCGACGCGGCGATGGTCTTCATCCGCGGATTATACCCTACGGGATGACGAACATGTAGAGGAAGTCGGCGCCGGCGGCGCCGAGCTTGTCGTAGTACTCCTTGTCGAACTTCCCCTCCGAGGTGAGCTGGACCAGGCGGCCCAGGTTGTCGGTGCCGCTGAGCAGCCACGGCGTCCACCACGCGGCGGTCGCGCCGGCGTGGACGGCGCGCACGGCGGTGAGGGCGGCCTTGGCGCCGATCGCGCCGGAGGCCACGGCCTGAGAGCCCTTGAGCACCGTCACCGCCTCGCCGGCGCCGAGAGTGACCCACAGGATCGGGTTCATCACGCCCTCGGCCACGTTCTCGAAGACCCCGGCGGCGACGCCGCCGGCCTTCATGGCCGCCGAGCTCCAGCCGTCGAGGTCGGTGGAGGCCGCGATCATGCGCTTGCCGTAGGTGCTCGCGCCGTAGTTCTCGCGCAAGGTCGTGACGGCCTCCTTGGCGCTCACCGGGGCGGAGAGGGCCTGCCAGCGCAGCTCCGGCGCGAGCGGGACGAGGCTCGCGTCGAGGGCGCGGCGGCGCTCCGAGTCGACCTTCCCGTACAGAGTCCGGCGCGCGCCGGGCGTCAGGCGGTCGAGGTGGCGCTGATCGTCGGCGGCCAGGTTGACGAGCGGGTTCTTCGCGTAGGAGCCGCCCGCCTCGAGGCTGTACATGTCGGACTTGGCGAGGTCGGCGAGGAGAATCTGGGGGGCGCCGATTATGCCGGTGTAGAGGCTGGCCGCGACCTGGTCGGAGAACTTGAGGGTCGGGCCGACGACCGGGGCCTTCATGATCCGCTCGCCGGTCCGGCCGAACCAGGACTGGCCCTCCTTCGCCAGCGCGGTCTTGACCTTCTCCTTGCCCTTGGCGGTCCAGCCGCCCTCGCCCCAGGCGCTCTCCGTCAGCCAGGAGGAGGAGACCTCGTTCGTGTGCTTCCACGGGCCCCAGCCCTTCTCCTGGGACTCGACGGCGGTGCTCCACTCGAGACGGCGGCCGTCGTCGGAATACTCGCGCCAGTAGCCGGGGTTCTTCTGCGTCGGCGTCCCGGCGGCGTCGATCTCGATGGCGCCCATGACGATGAAGGACATGCGAGAGGGCTTGCCGTCGCGGGCGGTGCCGGGCAGGAACTGGCCGAGAAGGACGCGGCGGCTCTTGTCGGCGCGCTCGAAGATGAGCCGGAAGTGGTTGGCGCCGTCGGCGCTGAGGCGGACGCCGACCGCGTTCTCCGGGCGGTAGTCGGAGAGGTCGCGCAGGAAGGCGCCCAGCATGCGGGCCGAGGCGCCGTCCGCGTCGGGCTTGCGCAGGGCGGCCAGGAGCTCGCGGGCGATGTCGCGGGCCAAAGCGGTCCGGGCCCCGGCGTCCCCGGCGCGGAGCAGGTCGGCCACGGCCATCTCGTAGCCGACGACCTTGCCCGAGGCGTCGGAGACGCGGGCGAGGCGCTTGGAGAGGAGGACGACCGAGGTCTTGGGCTCCTCGGCGCGGGGCGCGGCGGCGGCCGCGGCGCCGGCGTAAGGCGCGGGCACGAAGATGTGGAGGTCGGAGCCGTAGCCGGCGGGCCGGCGCGGGAGGCTCGTCCCCTTCGGGGCGACCGCCGCGGCGTGGGACGGCGCGGCGAGGACGGCGGCGGAGCCCGCGGCGCGGGAGCCGTCGAAGAGGCTCGCCGCGGCGCCCGGGGCGGCGGCGAAGGCGCGCAGGTCCGGCGCGGGGGCCGGGGCGCGCCGAGCGGGCGCGAGGACGGCGGCGGGGACCGCGGCC